>NZ_JACHYK010000005.1:0-237943 GCF_014192825.1 Pseudomonas sp. OG7
GAAGACATCGCCGCCGAGCAGACCGATGCACTGCCGATCCCGCGCAGCCTGCACCGCCGCCCGCTGGCCGAGCATGTGGCCATCGAAGCCGCCGTGCAGAAACTGCATAACGCCCGTAACCCGATCCTGGTGATCGGTGCCGGCGCCAACCGCAAGATGACCGCCAAGGTCCTCAAGCAACTGATCGACAAGACTGGCATCCCGTTCATCACCACTCAACTGGGTAAAGGTGTGGTCGACGAGCGCCACCCGCGCTTCCTGGGCAACGCCGCCCTGTCGTCCGGTGACTTCGTGCACCGCGCCGTCGAAGCCGCCGACCTGATCGTCAACATCGGCCACGACGTGATCGAGAAGCCGCCATTCTTCATGGTCCGTGGTGGCACCGAAGTCATCCACATCAACTTCCGCTCCGCCGAAGTCGATGCTGTGTACTTCCCGCAGGTCGAAGTGATCGGCGATATCGCCAACGCCGTGTGGCAGATCAGCGAAGCCCTCACCGAGACCTCGCACTGGGACTTCACTCGCCTGATGGCCATCCGTGAAGCCAACGAAGCGCAAATCGCCGAAGGCGCCGACGACGACCGCTTCCCGGTCTACCCGCAGCGCCTGGTTGCCGACATCCGTCGCGTGTTGCCGTCCGAAGGCATCGTTGCCCTGGACAACGGCATCTACAAGATCTGGTTTGCCCGTAACTACAAGGCGCACAAGCCAAACACCGTGCTGCTGGACAACGCCCTGGCGACCATGGGCGCCGGCTTGCCATCGGCCATGGCGGCGCACCTGGTGCACCCGGACCGCCCGGTGATTTCGGTATGTGGCGACGGCGGCTTCATGATGAACAGCCAGGAGCTGGAAACTGCAGTCCGTCTGGGCATGCACATCACCGTGGTGATCCTGCGTGATGACGGCTACGGCATGATCCGCTGGAAGCAGGCCAACATGGGCTTCACCGATTTCGGCCTGGACTACGGCAACCCGGACTTCGTCAAATACGCCGAAGCCTACGGTGCCAACGGCCACCGCGTGGAAAGCGCCGAAGGCCTGCTGCCGCTGCTGGAGCACTGCATCAAGACCCCAGGCGTACATGTGATCGACTGCCCGGTCGATTACAGCGAAAACGACCGCATCCTCAACAGCGAGCTACGTGAGCGCGCGTTGGCGGTGTAAGGCGTAGCTTCAAGCTGGCACCGACCGGCAGCATGAGTTGCCGGGTTGGCTGCCCTCCTGAAAAATCTGCCCGTGCTGTGGCACGCACGGGCAACCCTTCAAGCGTTGCTGTGCTAGGGTGCACACACTTTTGCTTCTCAGGATGTACGCCCATGCTCCCCGCTCTCAGCGAAAAAGAACTCGCCCGCCTCGAAGACCTGCTGATCACTTACGGCAACGACTACTCGGTGCTGAACCTGGCCGAACTCAATGGTTTTTTCACCGCGCTCGCCAGCTCGCCGGTCACCGTCTACCCCGAGCAATGGCTGCCTGCGGTAGCCGGTGGCAAGGTACCGAAGTTCAAGAAGCCTGCGCATGAAGAAGCGTACACCGCGTTGATGCTGCGCTATGCCAACCAGGTGGCAGAAGAGCTGGGTGACGACGTCGACCACTTCGAGCCGCTATTCGAAGAAAACGAAGGTGAGCAAGGCAATGTGATCGTCATGGAAGAGTGGTGCTTCGGTTACATGCGCGGTACCCAGGTTGCCGGTTGGGAGGCGTTGCCGCCGGAGCAGGATCAACTGCTCAAGGCTATTTCGCTGCATGGGCTGGAGGACAACTTCGAGTTGTTGGACCAGATGAGCGAAGCCGATATCCAGGCGTGCGTGCCCCAGGTGGTCGAGGCCGCGCGGGGGCTGTACCGGTATTTCAACAAGCTGCACTGATTCGGAGTATGCAATAAGGCTGCTGGCCTCTTCGCAGGTAAACCGCGAAGAGACCAGCAGATCCAGCACACAGTTGGCTCAGAGGTGCTTGGGGCGGATCTCGAACGCCGACAGTGTGGCAGCCAAGCGCTCGGGGATGCGGCGTCGCGCTGGCGCGGCAATTGGTACTTGGCATGACCGATCTGGCGAATTATTTCGCGCAGCGAAATTATGGTTTCCTCATCACACGGATTCTGCTCTGCGCCGATCAGGTGCAGCATGTGCTCCATCAGCCCACTCCGGTGCTGACCAGGAGCCAAGCCCATGTCGAACCCGATCAAGCTTTACAACTTCCCGAAGTCTGGCCACGCCCATCGCATTGAACTGATGCTGTCTCTGCTCAACCTGCCTACCGAGCTGGTGTTCGTCGACCTGGCCAAAGGGGCGCACAAGCAACCGGACTTCCTGGCCCTTAACCCGTTCGGCCAGGTACCGGTCATCGATGACAACGGCACGGTGATCGCAGACTCCAATGCCATCCTCGTCTACCTCGCCAAAAAATATGACAACGGCACCTGGCTGCCCGAAGAGCCAGCCGCTGCCGCCCGCGTTCAACGCTGGCTGTCGGTCGCTGCAGGCCCGCTGGCCTTCGGCCCCGCCGCCGCCCGCCTGGTGACCGTGTTCGGTGCTTCGTTCAACACCGACGAAGTGATCACTCGCGCCCACACCCTGCTCAAGGTGATCGATGCCGAGCTGGCCAAGTCGCCCTTCCTGGCTGGCAACACAGCCACTATCGCCGACATCGCCAACTACTCGTACATCGCTCACGCACCGGAAGGCAATGTGTCGCTGGAGCCCTATGCCAATGTGCGTAGCTGGCTGGCACGGATCGAGTCACTGCCGGGCTTCGTGCCCATGCCACGTACCGTGATCGGGCTGCAGACCAGCGCCTGACACCCCGTCCTCGGGAGGAACGCCGCCATGCAACAGACGCCGGACCAACGCCCCTCGCCCTGGCATGCGGGCGAGAAAACCCTGCAGGAAAAGGTCGGTGTAGCAGAGCGCATGGAGGCGTTCGGGCAAAAGGTCATTCGTGACTACATGCCCGACCAGCACCGCACGTTCTATCACCAGTTGCCGTTCATGGTGGCGGCCAGCGTTGACGCTCAGGGGCGGCCCTGGGCGACGCTGCTGGAAGGGCCGGAAGGTTTCGTCAGCTCGCCCGACCCACGCCAATTGACGATTGACACCAGGGTACCGGCAGATGACCCAGCCACCCCGGGGCTGGTCGCCGGGCAGGCAATCGGCCTGCTGGGCATCGAACTGCACACCCGCCGGCGCAACCGCCTCAACGGGCAGATCCGCCAGGCTGCTGCAGGGCAATTGCAGGTGACGGTGGACCAGTCGTTCGGCAACTGCCCGCAGTACATCCAGCTGCGCGACTACACCCGCGTCACCGAACCGGCCCAAGGGCGCGTCGATGCCACAACACTGAATGCCACGACCGTCAGCATGATCCAGTCTGCTGACACATTCTTCGTCGCCAGCTATGTCGAGCATGAAGGCGGCCAGCGCTCGGTGGATGTTTCCCACCGTGGCGGTCGGCCAGGGTTCGTCAAGGTCGAAGGCAACACGCTGACCATTCCCGACTACGCCGGTAACCTGCACTTCAACACCTTGGGCAACTTGTTGGTTAACCCGAGGGCAGGTTTGCTGTTCATCGACTTCAGCAACGGCAACGTATTGCAGGTGTGTGGCCGTGCCGAGGTGCTGCTGGAAAGCCCGGCCATCCAGGCTTTCGAAGGTGCAGAGCGGCTGTGGACGCTGGAGGTCGAGCAGGTGGTGTGGCGGCCGGCTGCGGTTTCCCTGCGCTGGGCCTTCAAGGAGTACGCACCGACCAGCCTGATGACCGGCATTTGGGCCGAGGCCGATGCGCGTTTGCAGCAACGTCAGCAACAGCGCCAATGGCAAGCCTGGCGCGTGCTGCGAGTGGAGCAGGAGAGCCGCGATATCCGTTCGTTCTACCTTCAGCCGCCCAGCGATGGCGCTGTAGTGTTTGCACCCGGGCAACATGTTCCGGTGCAGGTACAGCGCGACGGTGAAACGCCGCTGATCCGCACCTACAGCTTGTCCAGTGCACCTTCCGACGGCTATTTGCGCATTAGCGTCAAAGCCCAGGGCCCGGTTTCCCGGCATTTGCATGAGCGCATCGCGCCCGGCGATGTGCTTAACGTGCGTCCACCCATGGGCAGTTTCACGCTGGACGTGCAGAGCACGCGGCCGCTGGTGCTGATTGGCGCGGGGGTGGGTATCACGCCATTACTGGCCATGCTGCGCGAGCAGTTGAGCAAGGCTCAGACGCGGCATATCCACTTGTTCCATGGCGCGCGTAGCCTGACCGACCTGCCGTTCGGGCAGGAGCTGGCGAGCTTGCGGCAACAGGCGGGAGGCCTGCTGCACGTCCATCGCGCCCTGAGCCAGCCGGAAGAACATGCGCTGCTTGGACGAGATTACGAGTTTGCCGGGCGTCTGGGCATCGAGCAGGTCAAGGCCACGCTGGCGCTGGATGACTACGATTTCTACCTGTGTGGGCCAGGCAGCTTTACCCAGGACCTGTATGAAGGGCTGCGGGGCGTGCATGTGCCGGATGCGCGGATTCACGCAGAAGCCTTTGGGCCGTCGACGTTGCGGCGGCACACGGACGCCGACCAGCCTACCTTGCAACAGCCGCCCGCCGCCAGCGAGCCAGTACCGGTGTACTTTGCGGCGTCAGCCAAGGAAGCGCGCTGGGCACCCGGTAGCGGTACCTTGCTGGAGCTGGCCGAGGCGCGCGGGCTGGCGCCGGAGTTCAGTTGTCGGGGTGGCTCGTGTGGTACCTGCAAGACCAAGCTTGTGAGTGGCCAGGTGCATTATCCGAATCCACCGGCAGAGCTGCCGGAGGCGGGGTCTGTGTTGATCTGTTGTGCGGTGCCGGCGCAGGTGGAGGAGAGGTTACAGGCGTTGGTGCTGGACATCTGACAAACCAGTCCCGCCCTCTTCGCGGGCAGCACAAAATGCCCAGATGAATAATAATCCCGGCACCTCATGTCCTCAGGAGCCCGCATGGACCAGATCCACCTGATGAAGGTGTTCGTCGCCGTAGGTGAGCTGGAAAGCTTCGCCGCTGCTGCCCGGCGCCTGGATATTTCCCCGGCCGCCGTCACCCGCGCCGTCTGCGCCCTGGAAGACCAGCTTGGGGTAAAACTGCTGCAGCGCACTACCCGCAGCGTACGCCTGACCGAAGCGGGAGGCCGCTACCTGGAAGACACCCGGCATATCCTCGCCAGCATCAACGAGGCCAACGCCGCCGCTGCGGGCATCAACGCCACCCCCAAGGGCGACCTGGCGGTTACCGCGCCGATCCTGTTCGGCAAGAAGTTCGTCATGCCGTGCATCGTCCGCTACCTGCAGCAGTACCCTGAAGTCGATGTGTCTGCCTACTTCCTGGACCGCGTGGTGAACATGGTCGAGGAGGGCATGGACGTTGCGGTGCGCATCGGCCCGTTGCCCGACTCGGGGTTGAAGGCGTTGCGGGTCGGCAGGGTGCGGCGCATGCTGTGCGCATCCCCCGATTACCTGGCGCGACATGGCGTGCCGAAACATCCCTCGGAGCTGGCCGGGCATGCGGTAATCGGCACCACCAACCTGTCGCCCCGTGCCGGCTGGCGCTTTGGGGTGACAGAAGAGCCGACCATGGTACGCATGAAGCCGAGGCTGACGGTCACCAGCAACGATGGGGCCATCGCGGCTGCCAGTGGCGGGCTGGGTATTGCCCGGTTGTTGTCGTACCAAGTGGCCGATGAACTGGCCAACGGGCAACTGCAGGTGATTCTGGCCGAGTACGAAGAGGCGCCCTGGCCAATTCATGTGCTGCACCGGGAGAGCAAGTATGGCTCGGCCAAGGTCAGGGCCTTCATCGACATGCTGGCGCAGACACTGCGAGCACAGCAACTCGATTGAGATCGTACAACGCAGGTAAAAATAGCTTGAAATAATATTTGTTGTACGATGACCTATGACGTGGCACTCTTTCGCCTGAAACAATTTGTCGCAAATAGCCCTGCCGGCGCTTGCGCCAAACGTTCGTCACTCTAAAAACAAGAAATTCAGGTGAACCATGAAGATGAAAGGCATCCGTTGGTGGATGGTCAGCCTTGTCACGGCTGGGCTCGTCGTCAACTACCTCGCCCGCAACACCCTCTCGGTGGCTGCCCCCACCTTGATGACCGACCTCTCCATCAGTACCGAGCAATACGCCAAGATCGTCGCTGCCTGGCAGGTGTGCTACGCCCTCATGCAGCCGATTGCCGGCTGGTTCATCGACTTCATCGGCACCAAGCTGGGCTTTGCCGTGTTCGCCATGGCTTGGTCGCTGGCCTGTGCCGGCGCGGCCCTGGCCACCGGCTGGCAAAGCATGGCGTTCATGCGTGGGTTGCTGGGCATGACCGAAGCCGCCGGCTTGCCGGCCGGGGTCAAGGCCACCACCGAGTGGTTCCCGGCCAAGGAGCGATCGGTGGCGATTGGCTGGTTCAACATCGGCTCGTCGCTCGGCGCCTTGCTGGCGCCGCCGCTGGTGGTGTGGGCGATCCTGCACAGTGGCTGGCAGCTGGCGTTCGTGATCGTTGGCGTTTCGGGCATTGTCTGGACCCTGTTGTGGATGCTGCTGTACAAGCACCCGCGCGACCAGAAACGCCTGAGTGACGAGGAGCGCGACTACATCCTGGCCGGGCAGGAAGCGCACTTCAAGCAGGACACCCGCGAGAAGGGCGCGTGGAAGCGTATCTTCAAGGCCCGCAACTTCTACGCCATCGCGTCGGCGCGGATCCTGTCGGAGCCTGCCTGGCAAACCTTCAATGCCTGGATTCCGCTGTACCTGATGACCGAGCGGCACATGAACATCAAGGAAGTGGCGATGTTCGCCTGGCTGCCGTTCCTGGCGGCGGACATCGGCTGTGTGCTGGGTGGGTATCTCAGCCCGCTGTTCCACCGTTACTTCAAGGTGTCGCTGTTCACCTCGCGCAAGATGGTGCTGGTGTTCGGCGCCAGCTGCATGATCGGCCCGGCCTGCATTGGCCTGGTGGAAAGCCCGTACACGGCGATCCTGTTGCTGTGCATTGGCGGGTTTGCCCACCAGACGCTGTCGGGTGCGCTGTACGCGATCACTTCCGACTCGTTCAGCAAGGACCAGGTGGCCACGGCGACCGGTATGGGCGGCATGTGCGGGTATCTGGGGGCGGCGGCGTTTACTTTGGTGTTCGGCGTGCTGGTCACACAGATTGGCTACAGCCCGTTGTTCGTGGTGCTGGCCGCGTTCGATATTGTGGCGGCGATGTTGGTGTGGAAGGTGGCGCGCGAGGTACGGGGTACCTCGGCTGAAAAGCCGATGGCGACACCCGTTGAGGCAGTTGCGTAGGGCTTGAGATTTTGGGGCTGCTTTGCAGCCCCAATTCCAGGCGACACGATTACAGCGTTTGATATTGCATCCTGAACCCCAGGCTCATAGCCTCCCCACGCTGCAACAACCTCAGCCCCGGACGCCCCGGCAGGTGATGCGCATTGACCGGGTGAGTAACCGGCTCAAAGCAGAAAAAACCTTGTCCCTGCGGACAAAACAGCAAGAAATGCTCAGCCCCACTGGCACTGCATGCCAAGCGATATCCGGCACCGGGCTGTTCAATCACGCAGTCCCCCGGCCAGCCATTGAAGGCGTGGTCCACGACCGTGTCAGGCAAGCCTCCCATGCGTTCAAAACTCCACTGCTCTGGTATCTCGGCCTCATACGAAGGCAGTCGCCCCTCCTCGGCCAACCAAACCTTGCGCGCGGCTGCATACAGCTTGGTATCGGGATACCGCGGGAAGTAGGGATGCAAACCCAACCCATACCAGTTAGCCTGCTCATCCAGATGCGTGACATGCAGGTCCAGGTTCAGGCACCCCTCGTGCAAATGCACATCCAACGTAGCCTGGTAGGCGAACGGCACTTTACTGTGCAGCGTCAGGCGTACGCGCCGCTCGCTGTGGTGCTCCACCTGCCAGGGTTGTTGCCAGGCACTGCCATGAATCGGGTAAGCGTCGTGCGTGGTATTGGGCGCCAGTGCCTGCCAGCCTTCGGGCCTGGAAAAGCCACCCTCGGAAATGCGATTGGACCACGGCGCCAGCGGGTAACAGGCCAGTCGTCGTGGGGTACCGGTGGCCAGCGCGGCCGCGTCGGAATGGCGTAGCAAGGGCTGCCCGGTTGCCTTCACTTCCCAGTTGACCAGGCTGGCGCCCAGTTCGGGGGCCAGGCTCAGGCGGGTCAGGTTGTCTTGCAGGTGCAGCTCGGTTACAGCCATTCAAGGCTCCTTTCAAATGAACAATCAATGAGCCCGACGGTAGGTCAGCAGCACGATGCCGCACACCACCACGGCGGCGCCGATCAGTTGCGGGGTACTCAGGTGCTGATCGAGCAACGCCCAGCCCAGCAGCAGTGTCGCGATGGGTTCGACATTCATCACCGGTGCGTTCTGCGCCATGTTCAGCCTTGGCACACACACAAACAGCAAGGTGAAGGCCAGGCCGTACAGCACCACCAGGCTGCCCAAGGCGACCCAGCCACCGCTGCTGCCGGGCAGTGACAAGCCCGACGGCATCACACCGCTTGCGCCTGCAACCAGCATGCTGGAAAACACGATCAGCAAGGTCAGCAGGCTGCGCACTGGCCCGCGTACGGCAGCCAGTTTGTGGTCGGTGATCCACAACGCGCAGGCAAACGCACAGGCGGCACCAAAGGCCAGGCTGACGCCCAGCGCCCAGTGCGGGTTGGCCGCGCCTCTGTCGGCCAGGCGAGCCGGCACATCCAGCGCCAGTACCAGACCGCACAGAATCAGGCCCATGAACAGCACCGTGCGGCCGCTAGGTCGCGCGCCACCCAGCGCCCAGGTAAGCAATGCCAGCAACATCGGGAAGGTGTTACCCACCAGCAGCGCCAGGGCCACCGGGATGCGCGCCACTGCCGAGTACAGGCACAGGCTCTGGGTGGCGATCAGCAGGCCTAGCAGCAACTGCCAGTGCCGGGTGCCCGCAGGCAGGCCTATCGCCTGGCGTTGCCACAGCAACAGGCAGGCGAGTACCAGCAAGGTGATGCCTGAGCGACAGAGAATCGCCAGCAGCACGCCAGTGCCGTCATCGAAGGCGATGCGAGCGGCGATGTGGTTGCCGGCGAATGAACAGGCCAGCAGGGCCAGCAACGCGATGGCCAGTTTGCGTGGGAACAAGGGGGCAGCAGAGGAGGGAACAGCCATGTGCAGGGTCCATTCGCAGAGAGAACCCGGGGCCGCACGGCGGCCCCGGTTTCAGTTAAAGCACCACGCTAGGCAGCCACAAGGAAATGGCTGGAATGTAGGTCACCGCCATCAGCACCAGGAACAGCGCCAGGTAGAATGGCAGCAGCGCCTTCACCGTCGACTCGATGCTCACCTTGCCGATGGCCGAACCCACGAACAGCACCGCCCCCACCGGCGGGGTGATCAAGCCTATCCCTAAGTTCACCAGCATGATCATGCCGAAGTGCACCGGGTCCACGCCGATACCGGTGATGACCGGCAGCAGGATCGGTGTGAGGATCAGGATCAGCGGCGCCATGTCCATCACCGTGCCCAGCAGCAGCAACATGAAGTTGATGCACATCAGGATCACGTAGCGGTTGTCCGACAGAGTCAGGAACGCCGTGGTGATCTTCGACGGGATCTGCATCAGCGTCATCACGTAGCCGAAGCTGGCGGCAAAGCCGATCAGGATCATCACGATGGAGATGGTGCGAACCGTGCGGTGCATCAGCTTGGGCAGGTCGCGCCACTTGTAGTCGCGGTAGATGAACATGGTCACGAAGAACGACCACACCACCGCCACGGCTGCCGATTCGGTCGCGGTGAACACGCCCGACAGGATGCCGCCCAGGATGATCACCATGGCCATCAGGCCCCACAGCGCCTCACCGGCAATTTTCAGCGCCTGGCGCAGCGGGATCACTTCGCCCTTGGGGTAGTTGCGCTTTTTCGCGAACAGCAGGCACAGGCCCATCATGACCGCGCTAAGCAGCAGCCCCGGCATCACCCCGGCCATGAACAGCGAGGCGATCGACACCGAGCCGCCAGCGGCCAGCGAGTACAGGACCGAGTTGTGGCTGGGTGGGGTCAGTAGCGCCTGCACCGAGCCGCTGACGGTCACGGCGGTGGAGAACTCGCGCGGGTAGCCCTTGCGCTCCATCTCCGGGATCAGCACCGAGCCCACCGAGGCCGTGTCGGCCACCGACGAGCCCGAAATCGCGCCGAAGAAGGTCGAAGCCATGATGTTGACCAGCGACAGCCCGCCACGCACGAAGCCCACCAGCACCCCGGCAAAGGCCACCAGCCGGCGTGACATACCGCCTTCGGCCATGATCGCACCGGCCAGCACGAAGAACGGAATGGCCAGTAGCGAGAACTTGTTAACCCCACTGGCCACCTGGATCATCATCGCCTGCAGCGGGATGTCGATCCACCAGGCACCGATCAACGCCGACAGGCCCAGTGCATAGGCCACCGGCATGCCCAGCAGGATGAGCGCAACGAAACTGCCCAACAGAATGAACGCATCCATTTACGCCACTCCTTCGCTTTCTTCTGCGTGGTCGAAACGCACCACCTTTCGATGGCTCTGGTCGCCAAGCAGAAGTTTTTCCAGCACGAAGACCAAGGTCAGTACGCCGCCCACCGGGATCGGCGCATAAGTCATACCCACCCGTACACCCGGCAGCGACGCCAGAAACTGGTTCCAGGTGGTGATGCACAACTTGGTGCCGTAGTAGGTCATGAATACGCACACCAGAATCATCAACACCTGCACCAGCAGCGCGACCAGCTGGCGCTGCAGCGGTGGCAGGCGATCGGTAATCATCGCCACCGCCATGTGCGCCCCGGCGCGGTAGCTGGCGGCGGCACCGACGAAGGTGAATACCACCATCAGCAGGATGGCCACCGGCTCCGGCCAGCTGGCGCCAGTACCGAGCACGTAGCGGGCAAAAATGCCCCAGGGGATGATCAGCGACATCGCCAGGATCGACAGGCCGGCGACCCAGATGCAACTGCGGTACAGCGTGTCGTTCACACGCAGGACAAGGTTTTTCATGGGCATCACCAAAGCGGCAGGGCGACGGGCGCCGCGCTGCCGAGGTCGTTCAGAAAGGGGCCGCTGTTACTGGACGGCGTCGATGCGCTTCATCAGGTCAGCGTACTGCGCGCCGTATTTTTCACGCACCGAGGCGGTGGCGTCATAGAACGGCTTCTTGTCGACGGTGATGAACTCGACACCGGCGGCCTTGAGCTTCTCTTCACTGGCGGCGGACTTGGCGTCCCACAGCGCGCGCTCTTCCATCTGCGCCTCACGCGCGACCTTCTTCACCAGCGCCTGCTGCTCGGGGGTGAGCTTGTTCCAGGTGGTCTTGGACATCACTACCGGCTCCGGCAGAATCAGGTGGCCGGTGAGGGTGTAGTACTTGGCGTTCTGATAGTGGTTGTGTTCGAGCAGGGTCGGCGGGTTGTTCTCTGCGCCATCGATCACGCCGGTTTGCAGGGCGCTGAAGATTTCCCCGGTGTCCATGGCGATGCCGTTGCCACCCATGGCGTTCATCATGTCGATGAACAGCGGGTTGCCCTGAACGCGAATCTTCATGCCCTTGAGGTCTTCAAGGCTGCGTACGGGCTTCTTGGTGTAGATGCTGCGCGAGCCGCCATCCATCCAGGCCAGGGCCACCAGGTTGAAGTCGGAGTTGGTGATCTTGTCGAGGATCTCCTGGCCGATGTCTCCGTCGATGATCTTGCGCATGTGCTCATGGTCGCGGAACACGAACGGCATGTTGAACACGTTTACATCCGGCACCACCGGGCCAACGATCCCCAGGCTGACGCGGGTCATCTGTACGGCACCGATCTGCGCCTGTTCGATCACTTCCTTTTCCGAGCCCAGCACGCCGCCGGCGAACATCTTGAAGGTGATATCGCCATTGCTGGCTGCTTCAAGTTTTTTGCCCATGTTCTGCTCGGCCACCACGGTGGGATAGCCGGCCGGGTGGATCTCGGCGAACTTGATGTCCAGTGCCGAGGCGGGCATGGCCACGCTGAAGGCGAAGGGGAGTACGGCAAGAAGCAGCTTGCGTTTGAACGTCATGATGAAACTCCGTGGTTTTTATTATCTGGTTTCGGGCGTGCAAGTGTGGGTACGGCAAGGGGCCTTCAGCCCCGGTAGGCAGGCTCCTCCAGGCCTTTGGTGCCAGGGTTTAGGGCAAACACCCCGCCAGCCAGCGGCTGGTCACTGAGGTCGATGCCTGCAGGGCGGATCGAGGTGACGTACAGGATGTCCAGGTTGGCGCCGCCGAAGGCGCACATCGCCGGCTTTTTCACCGGTACGTTGAGTGAGCGGTCCAGGCGGCCATCGGGGGTGAAACGGTAGATCTGCCCAGCATCGTTGCCGCAAACCCAGTAGCAGCCGTCCTGGTCGATAGCCGCGCCGTCGGGGCGGCCGGGGTAGCCGCGCATGTCGACGAACAGCCGCTTGTTGCGCGGCGTGCCGCTGTCGGTGTCGTAGTCGAAGGCCCAGACTTTCTGCACGTTGGGGTGCGAGTCGGAGAGGTACATGCGTGCGCCGTCGGGGCTGAAAGCCAGGCCGTTGGGGACGATCATGCCGTCCTGCTGCAGGTGCAGATGGCCTTCGCCGTCATGCCGGTACAGCGCGCCCACGTGGGCACCTTGCTGCATGTCCAGCAGCATGGTGCCGGCCCAGAAGCGGCCCTGGCGATCACAGCGGCCATCGTTGAAACGCATGCCTGCCTGGGCATGTGCCACGCTGCTGAGCAGCCGGCTGTCCAGGCTGCCGTCGGCCTTGGCCTGAAGCTGGAAGATACCGCTTTCCATGCCGGCAACCCAGCCTTGGCTGCTGCGGGCGATGCAGGCCAGCATCTCGTCGCCCTGCCAGACCTGGTGCTTGCCATCGGCCGCGTGCCAGCGGTGCAGTTGGCGGGCGGGAATGTCGACCCAGTACAGGGCCTGTTCAGCGGCGTGCCACACGGGGCTTTCGCCAGTGCCGTTGCGGGCGTCGACGATCAGTTCGCAGTTCATGGCCGTGCCTCCTGGCGTGCGTGGGGTCAGTTGAACGGGCCGGCCACGGCGAAGGCGCCGCCCTGGTAGACCATGCTCGGGTCATCGGCGGCGGGCGCCGGCTGGGCTTCGACGGCGGCGCGGAAGGCTTCGGAGCTGTCCTTGGGCACATAGCCCAGGTGCTCGGCATGGCGGTTGTCCCACCACACGGTGCGGTTGTCGGAGACGCCGTAGACGATGGTGTGGCCAACGTCGGGCGTGGACAGCCCACGCTCGATCAGTTGCAGCAGGTCGTCATAGCTCAGCCAGGTGCAGAGCATGCGTGGGTTTTGGGGTTGCGGGAACGACGAGCCAATACGGATGCTGACGGTCTCGATGCCGTAGCGGTCGAAGTAGAAACTGGCCACATCTTCGCCGTAGCACTTGGACAGCCCGTAGTAGCTGTCGGGGCGGCGCGGGGCGTGGGCGTCGATGCGCTCATCCTGGCGATAGAAACCGATGGTGTGGTTGGAGCTGGCGAAGATGATGCGCTTCACCCCATGCTTGCGTGCCGCCTCATAGACATGGAATACGCCGCAGATGTTGGGGCCGAGGATGTCTTCGAAGGAATGCTCGGTGGACACGCCGCCGAAATGGATGATGGCGTCAACGCCTTCGACCAGGGCATGTACCGCCGCCTTGTCGGCCAGGTCGCAGGTGATCACTTCTTCATGCGGGCCTGCAGCAGGTGCCATGGGGCTGATGTCGGAAAGGCGCAGGACCTCGGCGTAGCCTTGCAGGCGTTCGCGAAGGACCTTGCCCAGGCCGCCTGCGGCTCCGGTGAGCAGCAGGCGATTGAGGGGAGTAGGGGTCATGGCCGGCTCTTGTTGTTGATTGTTGTAGGTTGTCGTATGACTTCGGTGATTATTGGCGGTGGGTTCGGGTGTTGTCAATGAGGCCTGCGTCTCTTTTGCCGGCCTCTTCGCGGTAAACCCGGAACACGGACGAAGCCCGTGCCATCCAGTCGCAGGTCTTGATCAGAGCAGCGATAGCGGATAGTTGAAGATCAACCGGTTCTCATCAAACTCGTTATTGCTGTAATCCCGCCGAATCGACGAGTTACGCCACTTCACACTCAAATCCTTGAACGCCCCGCTCTGAATCACATACGCCAGCTCCGTCTCGCGCACCCACTCCTTGCCATCGGTAACCGACCCGGTATGCACATCACGCCCGCTGATATACCGGTTCATCAAGGTCAACCCTGGCACCCCGACCGTGACGAAGTTGAAGTCATGCCTCACCTGCCACGAGCGCTCGTTGGCATTGTCAAAACTGGAGTTGTAGCTGTCGTTGGCCAAGGTCCCGCCGCTGGTGCCATTGACCCGCATCCAGGTATCACCATCGACTTTCTGCAGACCCACCCAGAAGGTGTTGCCGCCGTACTTGGCCGAGAACATCCCCGAATAGGTCTTGTTGTCCAGCTGTCCGGCACGTTCGGAGCCATCCTCATCGCCATGGAAGTAGCCCAGGTTGGCGCCCAGGGTCCAGTCGCCCACCGGCTGGCTGTGGCTCAGTTGCAGGTACTGCTGCTGGTACACATCCTTCAGCACCGCATTCCACAGCCCCACCAGCGTACGGTCCTGGTTGAACTTGTATTCGCCACCGACGAAGTTGAAGCGGTCCGACACGCCACCGCCGTAGCTCATGTCTTCCATACTGGCGTCGTTGCGCGGGCTGTTGCCGCGGAACTGGCCGCCATACAGGGTCAGCCCGGCAATCTCGTTGGAGGTGATTTGCCCGCCACGGAATGTCTGTGGCAGCGAGCGCCCGTCGTCCGAACGCAGAATCGGCAGCACCGGCATCCACTCGCCAATCTTCAGTTCGGTCTTGGAGATACGCGCCTTGCCGGCGACTGCCAAACGTCCGTAATCATCCGCCGGCTTGCCATCGTCGTGGCGCGGTAGCAACGCCGTGCCATAGGTGCCGCCGCCGCCGTCGAGCTTGACCGACCATAGCCCCAGCACATCCACCCCGAACCCGACTGGCCCTTCGGTGAACCCCGACCGGGCATCGAGAATGAAGCTTTGTGTCCATTCCTCGGCCTTGCTTTGCGGGTTGCTGGGGTTGGTGAAGTTACGGTTGATGTAGAAGTTGCGCAGCCCGAGGGTGGCCTTGCTGTCTTCGACAAAACCCGCAGCCAGGCTGGTGCCCGGCAGGCCGGCGATGACCCCGGCGCCAAGCAGGGCGAAGGGCAGGGTTTGGCAGATTTTCATTATTGTTGTGCTCCCGA
Source organism: Pseudomonas sp. OG7 (assembly GCF_014192825.1). Classification (NCBI taxonomy): domain Bacteria; kingdom Pseudomonadati; phylum Pseudomonadota; class Gammaproteobacteria; order Pseudomonadales; family Pseudomonadaceae; genus Pseudomonas; species Pseudomonas sp. OG7. The sequence goes on from NZ_JACHYK010000005.1 coordinate 15,270, forward strand.
AGGGTGTGGCAGCCCATCCACCGGGCACGCACAAACGGCCTGCGGCAGGGGCGGGTAAGTAACGGGCCGGTCAGGGCCAGGGGTTAATGCGCGGTAATCGGGTGCTAGGTACTGGCGGTTGTACGCAGGCAGGCCGGGGGAAGAGGGGTGTGCAACAGACGTGGGTGTCGCGGGATGGGTGTCGACATGAGTTCGTCCACTGGTTGTTGTTTTTGTTATGTGTTGTCGTACAACTGTGCGCGATTATTAGCAAGGGCGAGGTGGGCTGTCAACGCCTGATGGCTGAGCTGGCCTCGCCCTCCACCACGTAGACTGGCATGTCCAGTCCCGGCACCTTCGTTGTGTCGTACCCCTCTTGTCGGCGTGGGCGGAGCCTCTTCATTTGCGCAGCGACTGACTGGACGAGATCGACCGCTCCGTTGCCCCTAACGGGGCGCTCCTGAACGGTGGGCCGAGGCGATTCTCCCGTGCTTTGCGATTCCATGTAGGCGCCGCCACCCGCGATGAGGTCAGTACAGGCAAAACTACCCACAAAAAGCTAATGCATCCGCCAATAAAAAAGGCTGCCAATCGGCAGCCTCCTCGATGCTTCAGCCCGGACAATCAGTCCCAGCTCAACGCCCCACCAGTCTGATACTCAATCACCCGCGTCTCAAAGAAGTTCTTCTCCTTCTTCAAGTCCATGATCTCGCTCATCCATGGGAACGGGTTGGTAGTCCCCGGATACTCTTCTTTCAAACCAATCTGGGTCAAACGACGGTTAGCAATGAACTTGAGGTAGTCCTCCATCATCGCCGCGTTCATGCCCAGTACGCCGCGAGGCATGGTGTCACGGGCGTATTCGATCTCCAGCTGGGTCCCTTGCAGGATCATCTGGGTCGCTTCTTCCTTCATCGCCGCGTCCCACAGGTGCGGGTTTTCGATCTTGATCTGGTTGATCACGTCGATACCGAAGTTCAGGTGCATCGACTCGTCACGCAGGATGTACTGGAACTGCTCGGCCACGCCGGTCATCTTGTTGCGGCGGCCCATGGACAGGATCTGGGTGAAGCCGCAGTAGAAGAAGATGCCTTCCAGCACGCAGTAGTAGGCGATCAGGTTGCGCAGCAGCTCTTTGTCGGTTTCGACGGTGCCGGTGTTGAATTCCGGGTCGGAGATGGCGCGGGTGTACTTCAGGCCCCAGGCGGCTTTTTTCGCGACCGACGGGATCTCGTGGTACATGTTGAAGATCTCGCCTTCATCCATGCCCAGCGACTCGATGCAGTACTGGTAGGCGTGGGTGTGGATCGCCTCTTCGAAGGCCTGGCGCAGGATGTACTGGCGGCACTCCGGGTTGGTGATCAGGCGGTACACGGCCAGGGCCAGGTTGTTGGCAACCAGCGAGTCGGCGGTGGAGAAGAAGCCGAGGTTGCGCATGACGATGCGGCGCTCGTCTTCGGTCAGGCCGTCCTGGCTCTTCCACAAGGCGATGTCGGCGGTCATGTTGACCTCTTGCGGCATCCAGTGGTTGGCGCAGCCGTCCAGGTACTTCTGCCAGGCCCAGTCGTACTTGAAGGGCACCAGCTGGTTGAGGTCGGCGCGGCAGTTGATCATGCGCTTTTCGTCTACCGCAACGCGGGCAGAGGAACCTTCCAGCTCAGCCAGGCCTTCGGCAATGTCGAGGGCGTCGAGGGCGGCCTTGGCACGTTTGACCGCTTCGGAGTCAGACGCGGTGGCTGCACGGGCTTCCAGGGCGGCGGCACCACCGGCGCTGTCGAGCTTGTCGAGGGTGGCAGCGGCAGTGGCCTGCGCAGGGGTGTTGCCTTTGGCGGCTACTTCGCCGTCTTCCTTGTCGAATTCGTCCCAGCTCAGCATGGTGATTGGCTCCTGCTTGAGGGTCGCCCTGGGGCAACCGGTTGGATTTTAAGAATGTGATGCCTGACGCACGGCCGGTAGCGGCGAATGGACAGCTTGGAGAGGCTGACTCTCGTTAACATCTAAATGTGTTCTGGCTTGTACCTGGCCAGGCCTCGGGGAGGGGCCAGGACAATTGAATGGTGCTCTTTTCAGAGGGCGCAAAGTATACCGGAATTCACCCTCGATCGGGGCGCGTGTGTTGCCGGCGAGGGTAACTTTTTCGACCGGTTTTGCGTGCGTCCGTTCACGAAATGGCTGTGTTCGTCTACGGGGGGAGAGTGTAGCGCCAACCTATATGTTGTGCCAGTTTAAATTTGTAGGCACATCATATGGTGTTTTTGTCAAAGGGCGTGTTAGCCGAACGGGCCTCAGCGCGGGCTTGCCGGCGATGAGGCCCGGCAACATTAGCTGCGGTGGGTATGCAGCGTTTCGACAATGTGCGTCTTGGGCTGCTTGCGTGCTGCTTCGACCGAAGTGAAGCGGCCGGTTTCTGCGTTACGGCCAATCTTGCGAGTTACCACTTTTTTCCGCGCCATGGGCTTGCGTCCTTTTTAGAGAGGTCCAGTCCTTTTACCGAACCGTATACGCAGCGGGAAAAGGGCAGGGCTTCTCAGTGACGCAGATACAAAAATGCCGCGCGGGGCACCCTTGGGCACCCCGCGCGGCATCCAGGCCTTACTGGCAGGCTTCGCAGTCAGGCTCGTCGATCGCGCAGGCCTTCGGCACTGGCGCAGGGCCGGCTGCCTGGACCGGGGCGCTGTCGCCACCGCTGGAAACGGCGTTGAGCTTGCCGGTGTTGATGGTCGACTTCTCGGTGCTGGTCGCGGCCAGGGCACGGAGGTAGTAGGTGGTTTTCAGGCCACGGTACCAGGCCATGCGGTAGGTCACGTCCAGCTTCTTGCCCGAAGCGCCAGCGATGTACAGGTTCAGCGACTGAGCCTGGTCGATCCACTTCTGGCGACGCGAGGCAGCATCGACAATCCACTTGGTTTCCACTTCGAACGCAGTGGCGTAGAGGTCTTTCAGCTCTTGTGGAATACGCTCGATCTGCTGCACCGAACCGTCGTAGTACTTCAGGTCGTTGATCATGACCGAGTCCCACAGGCCACGAGCTTTCAGGTCGCGGACCAGGTACGGGTTGATCACGGTGAACTCGCCCGACAGGTTCGATTTCACGTACAGGTTCTGGTAGGTCGGCTCGATCGACTGCGAAACGCCAGTGATGTTGGCGATGGTCGCGGTTGGCGCGATGGCCATGATGTTCGAGTTACGAATACCTTTTTGTACGCGGGCACGTACCGGAGCCCAGTCCAGGGTCTCGTTCAAATCGACGTCGATGTACTTCTGGCCACGGGCCTCGATCAGGATCTGTTGCGAATCCAGCGGCAGGATGCCCTTGGACCACAGCGAGCCCTGGAACGTCTCGTACGCACCGCGCTCATCGGCCAGGTCGCAAGAAGCCTGGATGGCGAAGTAGCTGACCGCTTCCATCGACTTGTCGGCGAACTCGACCGCAGCATCGGAACCGTAGGCGATGTGCTGCAGGTACAGAGCGTCCTGGAAGCCCATGATGCCCAGGCCGACAGGGCGGTGCTTGAGGTTCGAGTTACGCGCTTGCGGCACCGAGTAGTAGTTGATGTCGATCACGTTGTCGAGCATGCGCACGGCGGTGTTAACGGTGCGTTGCAGCTTGGCGGTGTCCAGTTTGCCGTCGACGATGTGGTTCGGCAGGTTGATCGAGCCCAGGTTGCAGACTGCGATCTCGTCCTTGTTGGTGTTCAGGGTGATCTCGGTGCACAGGTTCGAGCTGTGGACCACGCCCACGTGCTGCTGCGGCGAACGCAGGTTGCACGGGTCCTTGAAGGTCAGCCACGGGTGGCCGGTCTCGAACAGCATCGACAGCATCTTGCGCCACAGGTCTTTGGCCTGGATGGTCTTGAACACCTTGATCTTGTTGTACTCGGTCAGGGCCTCGTAGTACTCGTAGCGCTCTTCGAAGGCCTTGCCGGTCAGGTCGTGCAGGTCTGGCACTTCCGAAGGCGAGAACAGGGTCCACTTGCCGTCATCGAAGACGCGCTTCATGAACAGGTCCGGGATCCAGTTGGCGGTGTTCATGTCGTGGGTACGACGGCGGTCATCACCGGTGTTTTTACGCAGCTCGATGAATTCTTCGATGTCCAGGTGCCAGGTTTCCAGGTAGGCACATACGGCGCCCTTGCGCTTGCCACCCTGGTTCACGGCAACGGCGGTGTCGTTGACCACTTTCAGGAACGGTACAACGCCCTGGGACTTGCCGTTGGTGCCCTTGATGTAGGAGCCCAGTGCGCGAACAGGGGTCCAGTCGTTGCCCAGGCCACCGGCGAATTTCGACAGCATGGCGTTGTCGTGGATCGCGTGGTAGATGCCCGACAGGTCGTCCGGCACGGTGGTCAGGTAGCAGCTGGACAGCTGCGGGCGCAGGGTGCCGGCGTTGAACAGGGTCGGGGTCGAGGCCATGTAGTCGAAGGACGACAACAGGTTGTAGAACTCGATCGCGCGGGCTTCCTTGTCTTTCTCTTCCAGCGCCAGGCCCATGGCCACACGCATGAAGAACACCTGCGGCAGCTCGAAGCGTACGCCATCCTTGTGGATGAAGTAGCGGTCGTACAGGGTCTGCAGGCCCAGGTAGGTGAACTGCTGGTCGCGCTCGTGGTTGATCGCCTTGCCCAGTTTTTCCAGGTCGAAGTCAGCCAGGGCAGGGTTCAGCAGCTCGAACTCGATACCTTTGGCGACATAGGCCGGCAGAGCCTTGGCGTATAGGTCGGCCATTTCGTGGTGGGTGGCGCTGTCGGCTACATTCAGGAAGCCCAGGCCTTCGGCGCGCAGGGTGTCCATCAGCAGGCGGGCGGTGACGAACGAGTAGTTCGGCTCGCGCTCAACCAGGGTACGGGCGGTCATCACCAGGGCGGTGTTGACGTCCTTGATGGCCACGCCGTCGTACAGGTTCTTCAGGGTTTCGCGCTGGATCAGGTCGCCATCGACTTCGGCCAGGCCTTCGCAGGCTTCGCTGATGATGGTGTTCAGGCGGGCCATGTCGAGCGGCGCCAGGCTGCCGTCGGCCAGGGTGATGCGGATGGACGGGTGCGGCTCGACCACGGCATCGGTGTTGGCGCGGGTGGCACGCTCTTTGGCACGCTGGTCGCGGTAGATCACGTAGTCACGGGCGACTTTCTGCTCGCCGGCGCGCATCAGGGCCAGTTCGACCTGGTCCTGGATTTCTTCGATGTGGATGGTGCCACCCGATGGCATGCGACGTTTGAACGTGGCGGTAACCTGCTCGGTCAGGCGCGCGACGGTGTCGTGGATGCGCGACGAAGCGGCAGCGGTGCCGCCTTCAACTGCGAGGAACGCCTTGGTGATGGCCACGGTGATCTTGTCGTCGGTGTAAGGGACGACAGTGCCGTTGCGCTTGATCACGCGCAGTTGGCCAGGGGCGGTGGCGGCCAGATCCTGGTTGGAATCGGCAGCTTGCGGCACCTTGGCTTGCGGGTTCTCGCGAGTTGTGTCGGTTTGCATGGGTGGGTGTCTCCACAGTTTCTATAGTGTTCAGGCGCCTTTTGGGCGCCCACCGTTCCGTCCACTTGCTCGATGCCCCGGCGGGGATGCGCAATGCATGCGCATCCGCCCGCGCGGGCGTACCGACTTCGGGACAGACTCAGGAATAAGGGCAATAGCTCGCCGCTCCCTGGCCGAAGTCAAAGGTTCTGGGCCTGAGCCCAAAATCTGTTGCTGATGGGTGTCAGGCCTGGCCTGCAACACCCATACCCGAACAAGGCCCTGTAAGGGCTTGCCTCGGTCGCCTCCGCAGGAGCGGTTTGGCTGCTGGAATCACTTGAAGTTCAGCCCGGAAATCGCTCGATTTTGCGGGTTGACTTTTGTGTGTGATTTTGCACGAACCCCAACATCTAGTGGTTCGCTGCGATCGGGATACAAGATAATGCGGTATTGGGGCCTTTGCAAGGCGAGCGCCTGTGGATAACTTGTGCGTACTTTGTGTGTGAATGGTGGGTATTCGCTGTAGGCCTTGTGCCAAGTGGTTTGCAGTATTTTTCTGCGCCTTGCTGCCCCGGGGCAGTTTTTTTCGGGCGCGAACCGTATCACAAAAAACGGTTCAGTCGAGGGGGCTGTGAGTGGCTTGGCAGTGCCGGGGGCGGGACGTAGTATCCGAGGCAGATGTTGCCTTTTGGTTAAAGGGGTATGTTGCCTGTGCCGGCCTCTTCGCGGGCACAGGTAGAAGAAAAACAACAAGCGAAGGCCTAAGCCATGGACCATCCCACCCCCCGCATCCTCATTGTCGAAGACGACCAACGCCTGGCCGAGCTCACCGCCGAGTACTTGCAGGCCAACGGCTTCGAGGTCAGCGTCGAGGGCGATGGCGCCCGGGCAGCACGGCGCATCGTCGACGGCCAGCCCGACCTGGTCATCCTCGACCTGATGCTGCCCGGCGAGGACGGCCTGAGCATCTGCCGCCGTGTACGCAGCCAGTACCCGGGCCCGATCCTGATGCTCACTGCCCGCAGCGACGAACTCGACCAGGTCCAGGGCCTCGACCTGGGGGCCGACGACTACGTCTGCAAACCGGTGCGTCCACGCCTGCTGCTGGCGCGAATCCAGGCCCTGCTGCGTCGCAGCGAAACCGTGGACAACAAGCGCCAGGCGCTGGCCTTCGGCGCGCTGCGTATCGACAACCGCCTGCGCGAGGCGCGCCTGGGTGAACAGCTGGTCGACCTGACCGGCGCCGAGTTCGATTTGCTCTGGCTGCTGGCCAGCAACGCCGGCCGGGTGCTGACCCGTGAGCAGATCTTCACCGCGCTGCGCGGCGTAGGCTACGATGGCCAGGACCGTTCCATCGACATCCGCATTTCAAAAATTCGCCCCAAGATCGGCGATGATCCACTCCAGCCTCGCTTGATCAAGACCCTGCGCAGCAAGGGTTACCTGTTTGTCGGCGAGGCGCCATGAACAACTCGATCTTCCTGCGAATCTACGGCGGCATGCTGGCTGTGCTGGTGCTGGTGGCCCTGCTTGGCATACTCAGCCTGCACCTGGTCAACGAAGTGCGCGCCGCCCAGCACCGCGAAGGCCTGGCCCAGGGCACATTCAGCCTGATGGCCGACAACCTCGCACAGCAGAATGACACCGAACGCAAACGCTCCCTGCTGATCTGGGAGCGCCTGCTGGGCGTGCCGCTGGCGTTGCAGCCCATGACTGCGCGCACCCTCGACGGTGGCCAGCGGGCGCGGCTGTACCGTGGCCTGGTGGTGGTAGAAAAGACTGGCCCGCATGCGGCACAAGTGCTACGCAAGGTCGGCCAAGAGGACCTGATGCTGGTCGCGCAGATCAAACAGATCAGCGAACAGCTGGCGCGGGCCACCCTGTACCTGCTGGCCGATGAGCTGGTGCGTTACCCGATCACCGAACAGCAGCAGCGGCTGGCTCAGATCAAGCAGGAAAAAGGCTTCGGCTTTGGTGTCGCCCTGCAGCGCATCGAGCGGGTAAGCCTGGACGATGACCAGCGGCGCCGGGTCGAGGAGGGCGACACCGTGATGGCGCTGGGCAGGGATGGGGACTCTATCCGGGTATTTGCGGGGCTATCAGGCTCGCCCTGGGTACTGGAGATCGGCCCGTTGTACCAGCTCAACCCGTATCCGCCGCAGTTGCTGATATTGATCGCCTTCCTTGGCCTGTGCCTGATCGGCCTGGTGGTCTACCTGCTGGTGCGCCAGCTGGAGCGCCGTGTGTCGGGCCTGGAGGTTGCCGCCACACGCATTGCCCAAGGCAGCCTGGACACCCGCGTTCCCGCCGGTGACGCCGACTCGGTCGGGCGCCTGGCCGCTGCCTTCAACGGCATGGCCGAGCACTTGCAGCGCTCGCTGACCATGCAGCGTGAGCTGGTGCGGGCGGTGTCCCACGAGCTGCGCACGCCGGTTGCGCGCCTGCGTTTTGGCCTGGAGATGATTGAAAGCGCCACCACCGAACAGGCGCGGGCCAAGCACCTGGCGGGCATGGACGGGGATATCCAGGACCTCGACAAGCTGGTTGACGAGATGCTGACCTATGCCCGCCTGGAGCAGGGCGCGCCGGCCTTGAAGTTCCAGCGGGTAGACCTGGACGCCTTGCTCGACCGCGTGATCGAAGAGCTGGCACCACTGCGTGCCGAGGTGCGGGTGGTGCGTGGCGACTGCCAGGGCGCGGATGCCGACGGCGCCTGGGTCGAGGCCGAGCCGCGTTACCTGCACCGGGCTTTGCAGAACCTGGTCGGCAATGCCATGCGCCATGCCGAGCGCGAAGTGCGCCTGAGCTACCAGCTGGGGCAGCAACGCTGCCGGATTGATGTGGAAGATGACGGCCCAGGTATCCCAGAGGGCTTCTGGGACCGTATTTTCACCCCGTTCACCCGCCTCGACGACAGCCGTACACGGGCCTCGGGTGGTCATGGCCTGGGCCTGTCGATCGTGCGGCGGATCATCTACTGGCACGCAGGCCGGGCCACGGTGGGGCGCAGCGAGGCGCTGGGCGGCGCCTGCTTCAGCCTGAACTGGCCGCGCCAGCAGGCCCCTCTGTAAAGGTCAGGCGCTGACCAGGCTGAGCAGGTGGCCGTCCTGCAGGCTGAACTGGCCCTGCAGCTCTGCGCCGTGCTGCCATTGTGGCGACAGGTCGGTGAGCAGGCGCAGGCGCGCCAGGCCATCGGCGGACCATTCCAGCACTTCGGCGTGCTCGAAATAGAAGCGCTGGCGAGTGAGCGGGTAGAGGGTCTTGAACAGGCTTTCTTTCAGCGAGAAGGTCAGGGTGACCGTCAGGCCGAGCTGGCGACGGTCCAGGCGTTCGAGTTCGGACGGGGTAAGGATTTCGCCCATCAGCCGTTCGGCGCGCTCGTCATCCAGCAGGGATTCCTGATCCAGCCCCAGGCCTTGGCAACTGCCCTGGGCCGCGACCACGGCGGCGGCCCAGCCTTTGCCATGGGTGATCGAACCGAGGATACCTGCCGGCCAGATCGGTGAGCGGTCCTCGTGGGTGCCAGGCACGTAATTGCGGCCATCCAGGCGTTGCAGTGCAGCACGGGCGCATACGCGGCCGGCAAGGTACTCGGCCTGGCGCTTGGCCACCGAGCGTTGCAGGCTGGCACTGGGCACGATGCCGGCACGCTGGAAGTCATCGGCGGCCAGGAGGGCGGGGTCAAAGGCGCAACTGACCAGCAATGCGCCGGGGAGTGGGCGGGGCAAGGGCCAGTGGTGCTGGAGCGGGGCGCAACAGGCGGGGAGTGTGTTCATGGGGCATATTGTGCCTGCCCCGGCAATGGGCCGCAAAGCGGCCCCCGGCAATCTTTACTTGAACACTTTCTTGAAAAACGCCTGCATATCCGCCCAAGAGCTTTCATCCGCCGCCTTGTTATAGCCAATGTCCGGCCCGCCATGCTCGCCATGGCTCAACCGGTCGGCATCCGGGTTGGTAAACCCGTGCTTGGCGCCTTCAATACTGACGAATTCATAGTTGACCTTGGCCGCCTCCATTTCTGCCTTGAACGCATCCACCTGCTGCTGGGTGACCATGCTGTCTGCCGCCCCGTGCTCGACCAGGATATCGGCCCGCACCACGCCCGGTTTTGCCGGTGTCTGGGTGGCCAGTGCGCCATGGAAGCTCACCACGCCGTCCAGCTTCTCGCCCCGGCGCGCGGCATCGAGCACCACCTTGCCGCCGAAGCAGTAACCGACAGCGCCCAGTTGATGCTTGTTGGTATTCGGTTGCAGCTTCAACAGTTCAAGGCCGGCGTCGAAGCGTGCTGCCGCCGCTGCCGGGTCCTTCATGGCGGCAGCCATGAACGCCTGGGCGTCCTGCGGGTGTTCGGTGTGCTTACCGTCGCCATACATGTCGATGGCCAGCGCGTTGTAGCCCAATGCGGCCAGGTCGCGGGCGCGGCGCTTGGCGTAATCGTTCAGCCCCCACCATTCATGCACCACGACAATGCCGGGGCGCTTGCCCTCGATGGCGTCGTCGTAGGCGTAATAGCCGACCAGGCGGTTGCCATCGGCGTCCTGGTAAGGGATTTCACGGGTTTGTACCGCCGCTTGGGCTAAGGCGGCGCTGCACATCAGGGTCAGGGCCAGCAGGGCACGCATGGTTACTACTCCTTGTCTTGCAGACAGTTCGTTCAGCCGGTGTTCAGCCAGGGTTCAGTCGCGGTTCAGGGTGCCCTGCTTACTCTAGCTTCCAGACCGAAACAGCGCACCCAACTGGAGTATCCAGCCATGAAAACCTTCAACACCCTGCTTGCCGCCATGGCCGTCTGCGCCGCTGGCATCACCACAGCCCAGGCCGCCGACGACAACTTCGCCAGCCTGACCTACGGCCAGACCAGCGACAAGGTTCGCAAGTCCGGCCTGCTGCAGCGCAACACCGACCACCTCAACGCCGATGGCATCATCGGCAAAGACGACACCTGGGGCGTGCGTCTGGGCAAGATCAATGACCAAGGCCGCTACTACATGACCTACGACAATGTCTCGGGCGACCACAGCGGCCTCAAGCTGCGCCAGGAAAACCTGCTGGGCAGCTATGACCTGTTCCTGCCCGTGAGCGATACCACCAAGCTGTTTGGCGGTGGCAGCCTGGGCGTGACCAAGCTGACCCAGGACTCGCCAGGTGCCAGCCGCGATACCGACTACGGTTATGCCTATGGCCTGCAGGCGGGTGTGATCCAGGACATCACCGACAAAGCCTCGGTCGAACTGGGCTACCGTTACCTGCGCACCAATGCCGCCACCGAAGTGGGCGAGCGTGGCGGGCCGAAGGACGGCACCCTGCGCCTGACCAGCAGTGCGCAGACCTACCTGGCTGCTAGCTACAAGTTCTGACGGGCGAGCCGGGTTATCCTGTGCCGGCCTCTTCGCGGCCTTAGCCGCGAAGAGGCCGGCACAGGCAATACAAATCAAGGAGCTGCACATGAAACTGCTGGTGGTCGAGGACGAAGCCCTGCTTCGCCATCACCTCTACACCCGACTGGGCGAAAGCGGCCATGTGGTCGAGGCCGTCGCCGACGCCGAAGAGGCCCTGTACCAGGCCGGGCAATACCACTTTGACCTGGCCATCATCGACCTGGGCCTGCCCGGCATCAGTGGCCTGGAGCTGATCACGCGCCTGCGCAGCCAGGACAAGACCTTCCCCATCCTCATCCTCACCGCCCGTGGCAACTGGCAGGACAAGGTCGAGGGCCTGGCGGCCGGTGCAGACGACTACCTGGTCAAGCCGTTCCAGTTCGAAGAGCTGGAGGCTCGCCTGAATGCCCTGCTGCGCCGCTCCAGCGGTTTCACTCAGTCGACCATCGCCGCCGGCCCCCTGGTGCTCGACCTCAACCGCAAACAGGCCACCCTCGACGAACACCCACTGGCGCTGACGGCCTACGAATACCGTATTCTCGAATACCTCATGCGCCATCATCAGCAGGTAGTGGCCAAGGAGCGCCTGATGGAGCAGCTGTACCCGGGGGACGAGGAACGCGACCCCAATGTCATCGAGGTGCTGGTCGGCCGCCTGCGCCGCAAGCTTGAGGGTGAGCACGGCTTCAAACCCATCGACACCGTGCGCGGCCTGGGCTATCTGTTCACCGAGCGCTGCCGATGATCCGCTCCCTGCGGGTACGCCTGATGTTGGCCGCCGCCGTGCTGGCGCTGCTGTTCATGCTGGCGCTATTGCCGGCCTTGCAGAAAGCCTTCAGCCTGGCCCTGCAGGAATCGATCGAGCAGCGGTTGGCCTCGGATGTGACCACTCTGATTTCCGCCGCGCGCATCGAGCATGGCCAACTGCAGATGCCGACGCTGCTGCCGGACGAGCGTTACAACCTGCCGTATACCGGCCTGCTGGGCTACATCTTCGACCGCGACGGCAACCTGGTCTGGCAGTCGCGGGCCACTGCTGACCGGCACATCAATTACAGCCCGCGCTACGACGGGCGGGGTAACGAGTTTGCCCGCATTCACCAGTCCGATGGCGAAGAATTCTTCGTTTATGACGTCGAGATCAAGCTGCTGGGCGGCCAAAGCGCCGCTTACAGCATTGTCGCCCTGCAGCCGGTGAGCGAATACAAGGCCACCCTCAATGGCCTGCGAGAAAAGCTCTACCTAGGTTTTGGTGCTGCCTTGCTGGCATTGATGGTGCTGTTATGGGCGGGCTTGACCTGGGGGCTGCGCTCGTTGCGGCGGCTCAGCCACGAGCTGGATGAGGTGGAATCGGGCGCACGCGACGGCCTGAGCGGCGAGCACCCTCGCGAGTTGCTGCGCTTGACCCGTTCGCTCAACCGCCTGCTACGCAGTGAGCGCGAGCAACGCACACGCTATCGCGATTCGCTGGATGACCTGGCCCACAGCCTGAAGACGCCGCTGGCGGTGTTGCAAGGTGTGGGCGAGAGCCTGCAGCAGCGCAGCGGCGAGCGTGAGCAGGCGCGGGTGCTGCAAAGCCAGATCGAGCGCATGAGCCAGCAGATCGACTACCAGCTGCAACGCGCCAGCCTGCGCAAGAGCGGCCTGGTGCGCCACAGCGTGAGGCTGCTGCCGTTGCTCGACAGTTTGTCCTGCACGCTGGCCAAGGTTTACCGGGACAAACAGGTGAACGTGGCCCTGGAGGTGCCTGATGCGGCGCAGGTGCCGATGGAGCAGGGCGCCTTGCTGGAGATGCTCGGCAACCTGCTGGAAAACGCCTACCGGCTGAGCCTGGGCCAGGTGCGGGTAAGCCTGGAGCAGGCGCCCGGGCAGTTGACCTTGTGTATCGAGGACGATGGGCCGGGGGTGCCGGCCGACCAGCGTGAGCGCATCCTGGAGCGGGGGGAGCGGCTGGACAGCCAGCACCCGGGGCAGGGTATCGGGCTGGCGGTGGTCAAGGACATTGTCGACAGCTATGACGCCGAGCTGAGCCTTGGGGATTCGCCCTTGGGCGGGGCGGCGTTCAGGATCACCTTCAACCTCGATTGATTCGCTTGCTTTGCCGGCCCTTTCGCGGGTAAACCCGCGAAGAGGCCGGCACAGGCAAACCGCATCGGGCGGATTCCCGCCATGCCCCCTGTACAAATCCCGCCACTGGGCGGAAATCCGCCAGCCTTCTTCAGGCAAATCGCCCCGTCGTTGGGCATTTATCCCTAGCTAATACGGCCTTTGCACCCTTCATGGGCATTTTGGCACCACCCTTGCTATTGATCCCTTCAGAGGCCTGCCCAGGCAGCTCGAACACAACGACAAATCCCTCCGGGTGCAGGAGGGTTAGCGATTCAGGTGCCCCATCACCCTGGGAAGGGTGGGCCGGCACACTTGAGGAAAATGAGCCATGACGACACGTCAGCCGCTGTACAAATCCCTGTATGTCCAGGTGTTGGTCGCCATCACCATCGGCATTCTGCTCGGCCACTACTACCCGGAAACGGGCGTCGCCCTCAAACCTTTGGGTGACGGCTTCGTCAAACTGATCAAGATGGTCATCGCCCCGATCATCTTCTGCACCGTGGTCAGCGGCATCGCCGGCATGCAGAGCATGAAGTCGGTCGGCAAGACCGGCGGCTACGCGCTGCTGTACTTTGAAATCGTCTCCACCATCGCCCTGATCATCGGCCTCGTCGTCGTCAACGTGGTCAAGCCAGGCGCTGGCATGCACATCGACGTCAGTACCCTGAACGCCAGCAGCGTGGCTGCCTACGCCGCCGCCGGCGCGCAGCAGACCACCGTCGGCTTCCTGCTCAACGTCATCCCCAACACCGTGGTCGGCGCCTTCGCCAACGGCGACATCCTGCAAGTGCTGATGTTCTCGGTGCTGTTCGGCTTCGCCTTGCACCGCCTGGGCAGCTATGGCAAGCCGGTGCTGGACATGATCGACCGCTTTGCCCATGTCATGTTCAACATCATCAACATGATCATGAAGCTGGCCCCGATCGGTGCCTTCGGCGCCATGGCCTTCACCATTGGCCAGTACGGCGTTGGCTCGCTGGTGCAACTGGGCTACCTGATGGCCTGCTTCTACATCACCTGCCTGCTGTTCGTGCTGGTGGTGCTGGGCGGTATCTGCCGCGCCCACGGCTTCAGCGTGCTCAAGCTGATCCGCTACATCCGTGAAGAGCTGCTGATCGTGCTGGGTACTTCCTCGTCGGAATCGGCACTGCCGCGCATGCTGGCCAAGATGGAGCGCCTGGGTGCCAAGAAGTCGGTTGTCGGCCTGGTGATCCCGACCGGTTACTCGTTCAACCTGGATGGCACCTCGATCTACCTGACCATGGCCGCGGTGTTCATCGCCCAGGCCACCGACACCACCATGGACATCACTCACCAGATCACACTGCTGCTGGTGCTGCTGGTGGCCTCCAAAGGTGCTGCCGGCGTTACCGGTTCGGGCTTCATCGTGCTGGCCGCCACCCTGTCGGCTGTTGGCCACTTGCCAGTTGCCGGTCTGGCGCTGATCCTCGGCATCGACCGCTTCATGTCTGAAGCCCGCGCCCTGACCAACCTGGTAGGTAACGCCGTCGCTACCGTGGTGGTTGCCAAGTGGGTCAAGGAAATGGACAACGACAAGCTCGCTTCGGAGCTGGCTTCCGGTGGTGCTCCGCTGGTTGATACCCGTCCTACCGATGACCTTGGCGTGGCCGAAGGCCCGGCTCGCTAATAGCGGGATGGCTAAATGAAAAAGGCGACCCTTGAGGTCGCCTTTTTCATGTTCGTGCCGCGTTCAGGCCAGCACCACTTCCAGCACCCGGATCACCTCCGGCTGCGGGTAATGCCACCTCACTTGCACATCCCAGAATTTCACCCCATACACCCGCTCGGCCGGTGGTATCTGATAGGCCGGTCGCGGGTCCTGGGCCAGGCATTGCTCGATCAGCTCTACCAGTGGCTCAGCCAGGCGTAATGCATGCTCACGAGCCTGGGGCAGGGCGTTTTCACCCCACTGCACGGCAATCGCAGCAGGTGCTTCACTGGCCATCTGGTTGCTGGCGCCCGCGATGCTGTCGGCGTAGGGCACATAGGGCTTGATGTCCAGTACCGGCGTGCCATCGAGCAGGTCGATCCCGGACAGCAACAGGCGGCCAGGCTCTACCCCCTCCAGACGCACCACTGACTGGCCGATGCCGTTGGGCCTGTGGGTGGCGCGGGTGGCGAACACGCCCATGCTCTTGTTGCCGCCCAGGCGCGGTGGCCGCACTTTCAGGCGGGGTTTGTCTTCCAGGGCCTGGTGGAACAGGAACAGCAGCCAGACATGGCTGACCTGCTCCAGCCCTTCGACCGCATCACCCTGGTCGAACGGCGGCAGCAGTTCGACCACGCCGCGCGCCGCAGGCGCCAGCTGCGGCTGGCGTGGAATGGCGAATTTCTCCTTGAAGCAGGAGCGCACTATGCCGACCGGGGCAACCGTGTGCTGCATGGCCACTCAGCCGCGCACGCGCAGGGTCAGGCCCTTGAGGAAGTTGCGCAGCAACTGGTCACCGCACGGACGGTAGTTGTCGTGGCCGGCCTTGCGGAACAGCGCGCTGAGCTCCGGCTTGCTGACCGGGAAGTTGACCGACTTGAGGATCGCGTGCAGGTCGTCTTCCTTGAGCTCGAAGGCCACCCGCAGCTTCTTGAGGATGAGGTTGTTGGTTACCGGCAGCTCGACCGGCTGCGGTGGGCGGCTGTCATCCTTGCCGCGGCGGTGAATCACCAGGCCATCGAGGAAGTGCGCCATCACCCGTTCAGGGCAACGTACGAAACCTTCCTCTTCTTCTTTCTTCAGGTAGGTGGCCAGCACCAGAGGATGCACTTCGAGGCCGGAAAGCCCAATGATTTCGGCCATCTTGGCGTCGTTCACCTTGAGCATGTAGCGCAGACTGCGCAGGACATCGTTGTGGTTCATTGCTGCAGAATCCTGTTCAGGTGCCACGCGAGTGCGTGGCGTATTGCTTAGAAACGTTCGGTAGTGGCCAGGTAGCGCCATTGGCCTAGCGGCAGTTTGCCCATCGATACGCCACCCAGGCGAATACGGCGCATGCTTAACAGCTCCAGGCGCAGGTAGGCGCACAGCTCGGCGATTTGCCCGGGCTGCGGGTTTTTCAGCACCATGCGCAGGTGGGTCTCGTTTTGCCAGCTGGCTTTGGTCTTAGGCAGTTCGCGATCATTGCGCGTGGCCCCGCGCGCCAGGCGTTCCAGCGCCTGGGGCGTGGTTTCGCCGCGCACTTCGACGATGAACTCCTGCTCCAGGCGGCGCAGGTCGGCGTTGATCTTGCGCGTCACCCGCCAGTCCTGGGTGAATACCTGCAGGCCGGTGGCGCCGCGCTCCAGCGGCGCCACGCACTCCTGCCGGGCAAAATGCCCGTGCAGGGCGCGCACGCCTTCGCGGTGAGCCTCGCTGAGGTTGCCCCTGTTCATGCTGGCGCGGGCAGTTTCACTGTCGATACCGGCGGGTTGGTTCATCAGCAGGGTCACCGGCTCCAGCGTTTCGGCGCGGGCACCCGGCAACAGCTCGACGCGCTGTTGCTCAACCTTGAACTGCGGCTGCTCGACGACCACGCCATCGACCGTCACCCAGCCGCCTTCGATATACAACTCGGCCTCGCGACGGGAGCAACCCAGCTGCTCGATAAGGCGTTTGGACAGGCGGACGGGTTCAGACATGACGGTAATTCGCAAAGGCAGGGAAAGACGCGCATTGTACCTGCCTGCGCGACAGAGGGGCTGGGAATCTGTGTCATTTACGCCGTTTTGCGCAGGCGCATGTGCAGCAGCGGGTAGGGCTGGTCCAGGCCGTCGGTTTCCGAACGGCCGAACACTTCGAAGCCTTCATGCAGGTAAAAGCCCAAGGCTTGCGGGTTCTGCTCGTTGACGTCCAGGCGTTCGGCGTTCAGTTCGTCGATCGCATAGTGCAGCAGGCGCTTGCCAACCCCTTGGCCACGGTAGTCTGGTGCGACGAAGAGCATGTCCACGCGCCCATTGGCGACCCCGGCGAAGCCGCAGATACGTTGCCGGTCCTTGCAGCAGACCAGCATCACCGCATCCAGGTAGCGGCGCAACACGTGGTCGCGCAGCAGCAGGATGTAGCCCTCTGGCAGGAAGTGATGGGTGGCGCGCACCGAGTCCTCCCACACCTGTACCAGCTCGCTGTAGTCGCTCAAGCGCGGCGTTTGCAACGTCAGTGGCGCATGCATGCCGGTGGTCCTCCATGGCGATAGGGAAAACATAGCAGCCCAACCACCGGTCGGCTTGTCTGTGTAGCGCTTGAACGGCGGAGGGTAGCGGTCTATTAATTAAGCGTGGGAAAAAATCCCACGCAAAGAAGAGCTAAAACTGACAACAAGACTTTTACTGATTTGGCGTTCTCGTGGCGACGACCTGGAGACGGACTATGCAAATCCACCTGCTGTTCAAGAAGGCCTTACTGGCGGTTGCCGTAGCTGGCGTGCTTTCGACGTCCATTGTTTTGATCCCTGACACGATTTCTCACGGCTCCAGCGCCTATGCCAAAGATGGTGGTGGTGGTGGTGGTGGTGGTGGTGGTCATGGTGGCGGTGGCGGTCACGGTGGCGGTGGAGGCGGCGGCCACGGCGGCGGCCACGGCGGTGGCGGTGGCGGCGGAGGCCACGGCGGCGGCGGGAGTGGTGGCGGAGGTGGAGGCCACGGCGGTGGAAGTGGTGGTGGCGGCCACGGTGGTGGCAGCGGAAGTGGCGGTGGTGGCCATGGCAGTGGCGGAGACGGTGGCGGCCATGCCGGCAACAGTGGCAGCGGCCACGACGGTAATTCAAACGCTGGTCGCAGCAGCAACCATGCTGAAGCGGGTGACGATCATGGCAATCACGTGGGTGGTGAGCCCGGTGACGATCACGGCAATCACGTTGGCGGTGAGCCCGGTGACGATCATGGCAACCATGTTGGCGGTGAGCCCGGGGATGATCATGGTAATCATGTCGGCGGCGAGCCTGGCGATGATCACGGCAATCACGTGGGTGGTGAACCTGGTGACGATCGCGGCAACCATGTGGGTGGCGAACCGGGTGATGACAATAGCAGGAGCTGACAGGCGTTGATCAGCCCAACTTCTCCCCCTTCGATGTTAAGCGCACTGCGGCGTGTCATGCGTCCGCTGGTGCGCTTGATGTTGCGCAAGGGGGTGACTTATACGATGTTCGCCGACCTGCTCAAGGACGTGTTCGTCGACGTAGCCCACCGCGAGTTTCGCCTGGACGGCACCCCGCCCACCGACAGCCGTATCAGCCTGCTCACAGGCGTGCACCGCAAGGATGTCCGGCGGATTCGTAGTGAAGCCGGCACGGTGCTCGCAGCCTTGCCGGCAAACATCACCCTGGGTGCTCAGCTGGTCAATGTATGGACCACCAGCCCGCCGTTCTGCTCGGCACCTGGCCAGGCGCTGGCGCTGCCGCGTTTGGCCAGTGTCGGCGGCGACTGTTCATTCGATGCCCTGGTGGCCAAGGTCAGCACCGATATCCGTGGCCGGGTTGTGCTGGATGAGTGGTTGCGCCTTGGTATCGTCCGGCTCGATGAGCAGGATTGTGTGCACCTGGAGGCCCAGGCATTCGTGCCGCAGACGGGTTTCGATGAAAAAGCCGCCTACTTTGGCCACAACCTGCATGACCATGCCTGTGCAGCGGTGCATAACCTCAGTGGCGAAGGCCAGCCGTTCTTTGAGCGCAGTGTTCACTACGATGCCTTGAGCCTGGCCAGCGTCGAACACTTGCGTGAAGCGGTCTCCAGGGATGGCATGCAGACACTGCTTGCTTTCAGCCAGCTTGCAGCAGAGCTGGAGGGTGCTGATGAGCCCACTGTCGAGCAACGTCAGCGCATCACCGTAGGGCTTTATTTCTACACTGAAGCTACCCAACCCGATTTGTCGAAGACACCCGGCCCATGACTGCTCTTGTGCGCTGCCTCAGTGCCATCACGCTCGCCCTGGTTTTCGGGTTGAACCTGATGGCGCCTGCCGAGGTGGCCGCAGCGCCGGTGTGTGTCAGCCGTGATGAAGTGGGTATGGCCGGTGCCGCAGGCATGCAGTTTCCGGGGGGAACGGGCGGCACCGGTGTGCGCAGTGAAAACGGCGGTGTTGGCGGCACTGGCGCACCGCATCCGCAGCGCCCCGGTGGCACAGGCGGTACGGGTGCAGTGGCCGAGGGTGTGGATGGCACCTACTTCGATCACAGCAGTGGTGGTGTTGGCGGTACCGGTGCGCCAATCCTGCGCCCGGGCGGTACCGGTGGTACCGGCATTGTCGGCACCATCACCGGGTTTGCCTCGATCTGCGTCAATGGTATGGAAGTCCATTATGGCAAGGACGTACCGGTGAGTCAGAACGGTGCACCGGCCAGCAGTGCTCACCTGGCCATCGGGCAGGTTGTGGCGGTGGAGGCCGTTGCCACCCAGCGCGGCCTGCAGGCTGGGCGTATCTCGATCCTCAACGCCTACGAAGGGCCGCTGACGGCGCTCCCCAGCGCTTCGGCCCCGCTGCGGGTGATGGGGCAACCGGTGCGCCTTGCCGCAGGCGCGCGGGTGGCGCAAGGGCTGCACCTGGGCGAGTCGGTCCGGGTCAGCGGCTTGCGCGATGCCAGGGGCGAAGTGGTGGCGACCCGTATCGAACGGGCGCCGGGGCTGCGAGAGGCCAGTGCCATTGGGGCGATTGATCGCCCTGGTAGCCTTCAAGGGCTGCAACTGGGTACCCGCGTAGCCCCGGCACGGGAAGTGCTGGTGCGCGGCCAGTGGACCGGGCGTCAGCTGGAAGTGGCGCAAACCCGCCGTGACCCGAGCCTGCCGTTTGCTGGCCGTGTGCAGCAGGCGGTGGTCGAAGGGCTGGTGCAGCGCGCGCAGGCTCGGCAACTGGTGGTCGCAGGCATCAATGTGACGCTGGGGCAGGGCACCGTGATCGTTGGCAAGCCGTCGGCGGCGTTGGCGCTCGATCAGCGTGTGCGGGTGAGTGGCGTACTCAATGGCGCTCACGAACTGCGGGCAACGCGTGTGGAGGTCCAGGATGACCGCGTCGACAACCCGGACAGAGGCCATTCGGGGCATGGCAGCGAGCACGGCAGCAGTGATTCCGGCAGTTCCGGCAACAGTGGTCATGGCACACGCGAAGCGACCGCTGTTGGCAACGAAGGCCGTGAGGATCGCAGCGGTGGCAGCGGCATTGAGGACGCCAGCGGGCATGGCAAGTCAGACCGCGTGGACAAGTCTGGCAAGACAGAACATGTCGAAACGGTGGAGCAGCCTGAAAGCAGCAACAGCGGCCGTTCTGACCGGGTAGAGCGGGTCGACGTCGAAAAGGTAGAAAAGGCCGATAAGGTTGAGAAGGTCGAAAAAGTAGAGAAGGTCGAAAAAGTAGAGAAAGTCGAAAAAGTAGAGAAAGTCGAAAAAGTAGAGAAAGTCGAAAAGGTGGAGAAAGTCGAGAAGCCTGAAAAGGTGGAGAAGGTTGAAAAAGTCGAGAAGGTAGAGAGGGTCGAAAAAGTAGAGAAAGTCGAAAAGCCTGAAAAGGTCGAGAAGGTTGAAAAAGTCGAGAAAGTGGAAAAGCCGGAGAAGATAGAGACCGCCGAAAAAGTCGAGCATCCGGAGCGTTCCGGGCGTTAGGCAACTAGGCTGGGTATGTCCGCTCACACTTCCCGACGGGATTCCGAGGTGCTGATGAGACCGACCCTCCCGCTTCTCGCCTGCCTGCTGTCATGCACCAGCGCGTCAACCTTGGCTGAAACCTTCAGTGCGGCCATCGGCATGGACTATTCAAGCGGCGACTATGGCACGGGCACCACGTCGGAAATCTGGTACGTGCCCGTGGTCGGCAAGTATGAAACCGGCCCCATGACCTACAAGGTCACCGTGCCTTGGCTACGCATCACCAACCCGGAAGTCGGCCCGAATGGTGACCCCTTGCCCGGCGGTTGCCGGGATGTGGAGAGCGGGCTGGGCGACACGGTTGCCAGCGCCGGGTACGCCCTGCTCGATGGCAGCGACGGCGGCCTGATGCTGGACCTGATCGGCAAGGTCAAATTCCCCACCGCCGATGAAGACCAGTGCCTGGGTACCGGCGAATACGACTACACCACCCAGGTCGACATCACCAAGGGCTTTGGCCCGGTCACCGGCTTCGCGACATTGGGCTGGAAGAAGTTCGGCGACCCGCCCGACAGCGATTTCGACGACCCGGTATTTGTCAGCCTCGGCTTCGCCATACCTGTGGCTACTGGCACGTCAGCGGGCGCTTCGTACGATTGGCGGCAGAAAGTGCTCTCGACAGGGTCGCAGATCAAGGAACTGACCTTGTTCCTGACCCACAAGCTCAACCCGCAATGGAAAGTGCAACTGTATGCGGTCAAAGGCTTTTCGGATGCCAGCCCGGATGCAGAGGGGGGGCTGATGCTGTTTCACACGTTTTGACAAAAAAGCCCCTGCGCCGGGCTACCGGGGCAGGGGCTTTTCAGTGTTTCAGCCGCTTTAAATAGGCTCGGCCCACATGTCGTATTCGTCGGCATCCACCACACGGCAGCGCACTTTGTCGCCTGGCTTGAAGCCATGATCGCCGTCGATGAACACGCTGCCGTCGATTTCCGGGGCATCGAAGAAGCTGCGGCCAACCGAACCTTGCTCCTCGACTTCGTCGATCAGCACGTCGATTTCCTTGCCGATGCGCAGTTGCAGTCGGGCGGCGCTGATGGCCTGCTGGTGGGCCATGAAGCGGTCCCAGCGGTCCTGCTTGACGTCGTCCGGCACTTCTTCCAGGCCCAGGTCGTTGGCCGGTGCGCCTTCTACCGGCGAGTACTGGAAGCAGCCCACGCGGTCCAGCTGGGCTTCGGTCAGCCAGTCCAGCAGGTACTGGAAGTCTTCCTCGGTTTCGCCCGGGAAGCCGACGATGAAGGTGGAGCGGATCACCAGCTCGGGGCACTGTTCGCGCCAGTTCTTGATGCGCGCCAGGGTGCGGTCTTCGAAGGCCGGGCGCTTCATCGACTTGAGCACTTTCGGGCTGGCGTGCTGGAACGGGATGTCCAGGTACGGCAGGATCTTGCCGGCGGCCATCAGTGGGATCACGTCGTCGACGTTCGGGTACGGGTACACGTAGTGCAGGCGTACCCAGGCGCCCAGGCTGCTCAGTGCTTCGCACAATTCGAGCATGCGGGTCTTGACCGGGCGGCCGTTCCAGAAGTCGGTCTTGTACTTGACGTCGACGCCATAGGCGCTGGTGTCCTGGGAAATCACCAGGATCTCCTTCACCCCGGCCTTGACCAGGCGCTCGGCCTCGCTCAGCACTTCACCCACCGGGCGGCTGACCAGCTTGCCGCGCATCGACGGGATGATGCAGAAGCTGCAGCTGTGGTTACAGCCTTCGGAAATTTTCAGGTACGCGTAGTGGCGCGGGGTCAGCTTGACGCCCTGAGGCGGCACCAGGTCGATCAGCGGGTTGTGGTCCTGGCGTGGCGGTACCACTTCGTGAACGGCGTTGACCACCTGCTCGTACTGCTGCGGGCCGGTGACCGACAGCACGCTCGGGTGCACATCACGGATGCTGCCTTCTTCGACACCCATGCAGCCGGTGACGATGACCTTGCCGTTTTCCTTGATCGCTTCGCCGATCACTTCCAGCGATTCTGCCTTGGCGCTGTCGATGAAGCCGCAGGTGTTGACCACCACCACGTCGGCGTCCTCGTAGGTGGGCACGACTTCATAGCCTTCCATGCGCAGCTGGGTCAGGATGCGCTCGGAATCGACCAGGGCTTTAGGGCAACCCAGGCTTACGAAACCTACCTTGGGGGTGGCGGGCGTGGTGGACATGACTAACCTCGGTATTGAATGCAGGTCGCCCGGCCGGAATCGGGGGCGATCTTGACGGGCGCTTTGGGCGCCTCTGATCAAAAAGTGCGCAATTCTAGCGAGCGTAACGTCGCTTGACCAGCAGAAATACGACGAACGCTGCGCTATGCTTCGCGCCGTTGAGCGAAGGTGCCTTCAGGGGCCGGCGCTAGAGTGAATATTAAAGGCCGTGATGGCCGTCTGCGGGAGTGGTCGATGGTTCAGGCAAGCAGTCACGCCGAGGGCGGGCACGAGGGGAAGCAGGGCGCGGCGCGGTCGCTGGGCCTGCTCGTGGCGGCGGTCGGGGTGGTTTATGGCGATATCGGCACCAGCCCGTTGTACACCCTGAAGGAAGTCTTCACCGGCGGTTACGGGGTGCCGGTCAACCATGATGGCGTGCTGGGGATCCTGTCATTGATCCTGTGGTCGCTGTTGTGGGTGGTGTCGTTCAAGTACGTGATGTTCATCCTGCGTGCCGACAACCAGGGGGAGGGCGGCACCATGGCGCTGACCGCGCTGGCGCGGCGTGCCACGGCGGCCTACCCGCGGTTGCGCACACTGATGGTGATCTGCGGCCTGATCGGCGCTTCGCTGTTCTATGGCGACAGCATGATCACCCCGGCGGTGTCGGTGCTGTCGGCGGTGGAGGGCATGGGCCTGGCGTTTGACGGTATCGACCATTGGGTGGTGCCGATTTCGCTGGTGGTGCTGGTGGCATTGTTCCTGGTGCAGAAGCACGGCACCGAGAAGATCGGCAAGCTGTTCGGCCCGATCATGGTCACCTGGTTCGTGGCGCTGGGCGCACTGGGCGTGCATGGCATCTCGCAGAGCCCGGAAGTGCTGAAGGCCTTCAACCCGGGTTGGGCGATCAATTTCTTCGTGGTGCACCCCGGCATGGGCGTGGCCATTCTCGGCGCAGTGGTGCTGGCGTTGACCGGCGCCGAGGCGCTGTACGCTGACATGGGCCACTTTGGCCGCAAGCCGATCGCCCGGGCCTGGTTCATCCTGGTGCTGCCCGCGCTGGTGCTGAACTATTTCGGCCAGGGTGCACTGCTGCTGCAAAACCCGGACGCAGCCCGTAACCCGTTCTACCTGCTGGCACCTGGCTGGGCGTTGCTGCCGTTGGTCGGGTTGGCGACCATGGCCACGGTGATCGCCTCGCAAGCGGTAATCTCGGGGGCGTTCTCTCTGACCCGCCAGGCCATCCAGCTGGGCTACATTCCACGCATGCAGATCCAGCACACCTCCAGCGACGAGCAGGGGCAGATCTACATTGGCGCGGTGAACTGGACGCTGATGGTCGGTGTGGTGCTGCTGGTGATCGGTTTCGAGTCGTCCGGCGCCCTGGCGGCGGCCTACGGTGTGGCGGTGACCGGCACCATGCTGATGACCACTATTCTAGTGTCGGCCGTCATGTTGCTGCTGTGGAAATGGCCCCCTGTGCTGGCGGTGCCGATTCTGGTGGGTTTCCTGTTGGTCGACGGGCTGTTCTTCGCCGCCAACGTGCCGAAAATTGTTCAGGGCGGTGCCTTCCCGGTGTTGGCGGGTGGTGTGCTGTACTTGCTGATGAGCACCTGGAAGCGCGGCAAGCAGATTCTGGTCGAACGCATCGACGAAGGCGCACTGCCGCTGCAGCTGTTCATCAGCAGTATCCGTATTCAGCCGCCCCATCGCGTCGAAGGCACGGCGGTGTTCCTCACCGCACGGGCTGACGCAGTGCCCCATGCGCTGTTGCACAACATGCTGCACAACCAGGTGCTGCACAGCCAGGTGGTACTGCTGACGGTCGTCAGTGAAGACCGCCCGCGCGTGCCGGAGCACGAGCGCTTCGAGGTGGAGGCATACGGTGACGGGTTCTTCCGTGTGCTGCTGCACTTTGGCTTCATGGACGAACCGGACGTGCCGGCGGCATTGAAACTGTGCCACCTGGACGATCTGGACTTCACCCCGATGCGCACCACTTACTTCCTCAGCCGCGAGACGGTGATCGCTTCACGGCTGGAGGGGATGTCGCGCTGGCGGGGTAACCTGTTCGCCTTCCTGCTGAAGAATGCCAACGGCAACTTGCGCTTCTTCAACCTGCCGCTGAACCGGGTGATCGAGCTGGGGACCCAGGTCGAGATCTGATTGCCAAGGGGCCGCAAAGCGGCCCCAGTCATTGTCAGTTCTGTTCGGCGACGCTCGATTTGCCTTGGCGCGTCTCGATCTCACCAATCAAACGCTTGGCCAGCGCCGGGTAGTTCTCGTCGAAGTGGTGCCCCCCAGGCAACTTCAGGCGTTCACCCACCGCAGTCTTTTCGGTGCAACCGCTCTCATCGGTCTCTTCCACGCCATACACGCACACCACCTTGGACGCTGGCAGCCTGGCCATTTCCGGCCCGGTAGGTGCTTCCTGGCCTTCCTTGCCCAGCCAGCCCTCGACTTCGATCTCGAAACTGCCACTGCGGGCAAACGCCAGCAGCATCACAGCATCGATGCGCTGCTGGTCTTCGGCAGGCAGGCGGTTGTAGATCGCCGGCAGCACATCGGCACCGAATGAATAACCGGTCAGCACGAAGCGCTTGGTGCCCCACTTCTGCCTGTAATGTTGCATCAGCTCGGACAGGTCGGCGGCGCTTTGCTCCGGGGTCTTGTGCTGCCAGTAGTAGCGCAGCGTGTCGATGCCTACCACCGGGTAGCCCAGCTTGGCCATTTCCCCGGCCACATCACGGTCCAGGTCGCGCCAGCCACCATCACCGGAGAGGAACAGGGTCACCGTGTCGGTGGTCTGCCCGGCCGGGACCTCGACCACCGGAATAGCCAAGGCGTTGCCGTCACGGCCAACCAGAGCTTGGGTCAGCTGGGCCTTAAGCACTTGTGGCAGGTGGATGTCGTAGTCGCTGATGCTGGTTTCGGCGTTCGCCTGGTCACGTACGAAAGCGGCGCTGGCGTCATCCGGGTTGTCGTTCCAGGCGACGTTCCAGTGGCCATGAGGTGCCGCCTTGGGCAGCGGGGCCTGACAGCCGGGTTGCTCCAGGCTGAAGTCCACTGAAATGGCCCGCGCCTTGTCATCGCTCTGGCTGGCCAGCCAACGCCAGGCCTGGGCGGCACCAGGGCCTATACCGGCGACCAGCGTCGGCTTTGCCGACAATTCGGTCAGGGCTTGGTCCATGGCCTGTTGCTGTTTGCTACAGTCGTTCGGCGGCAGCACCACCTGCACCAGCTGGGCTTCGCCGGCCTGGCTCAGGTCCAGCAGTTGCTTGTCGGTCAATGCTTGGTCCTGTGGCACACCAATGGCTACCCGGGCCTTCGGGTGTACGCCAGGGGTCACCCGGGTGATGTGGGTGTCATTGATGCTCAATTGCTCCAGGCGCGCCTCGGGGGCCGGGCGCGTCCACAGCCAGAACGCCAGCGCGCCACCCAGGGCGGCCAGCAGCAGGGGGACCAGCAGGTACAGCCAATAGCGTCGGGTCATCAACGTTTCACCAATCCAGTCAGGCCGCCTGCAATCAGGGCGGCGGTGTCGGCCAGTGCTACCAGCGGGTCGAGCCCGGCCGGCACGGCCATGTAGCGGGGTTCCCAGTCCGGTTGGAATTTGTCCTTGAAGCGGCGAAGCCCCTGGAAGTTGTACAACTGCTCGCCCCGGCGGAACACCATCGAACCCAGGCGCTGGGTCAAGGGCGCACCTCGCCGCGGTTGCAGGCCGGAAAGCGGCACCATGCCAAGGCTGAAGCGGGCGTAGTCATGGCTTTTGTAGTGCAGGATCAAGCCGATCATCATGAACTCCATGGTCAGCTTGGGGGCTTCGGGGTGCGCACGCATCAGGTCGAGGCTTGCCAGCTCGTTGCCATGGGTTTCCAGCAGGTTGGCGAAGGCTACCGGGCGGCCCTGGAAGCGAATCAGCGCGATGCGGAAGTGTTGCAGGTAGTCCGGGCTGAAGCGCCCCAACGAAAAGCCTTTCTCACGCACGTTCTTGCCGCCGAGCCAGGCATCGGAAATTTCCTTCAGCTCTGCCAGCGGGGCGTGGCCGGGTTCATGGATTTCCAGGCTCAGGCCGTCGCGACCACCGCGATTCCAGGTGTAGCGCAGGTCTTTCATCTCCTTGCCCTTGGCTTCCAGATCGAAGCGGCGCAGGTCGACACGGGCTTCTTCACCCAGCTTCAGTGCTGTCAGGCCTATATCCATGTAGAACGGCAGGTTCTCGGCACGTACCTGGTAGAACACCGGGCGAGCGTGGTGCAGGTCGCACAGGTCACGGAACTGCCAGATCATCTCGGCACGCTCCTGGGCCGGGCCGATGGGGTCGTACAGGGCCACCAGGCTGCGGCCACGCCGTGCGTACATGAGGAAGGCATTGTCACGCGGGTGGAACAGCAACGCTTTGTCGCCCGTCAGGGCCAGGCCGCCGTCGGGTTGGTCGGAAGCCAGCAAAATACGGTTGGCGCGCTGCAGTTCCTCTTCATCGGGCAGGTGGATCACAGGAGGGGCGGTGCGCAGCAGCCAGGTCAGCGCCACGGCAGCCAGCAGCAAGGCGCTGCCCATGGTGGCACGCAGGCCGCGTGGGGCATCGGCATCGAGTGTGAACTGCCACCACAGCTGATGGCTGTAGGGCACATCCTGGTAGGCGAACAGCAGCAGCCAGACCGAAGCGCCGACTGCGCAGGCACTGGCCACCAGGAACACCGGCGAGAAGGGCAACTCCAGCAGGCGGCTGGGGCGGTAGAACGAGCGACGGAACAGGGCAAGCAGGGTCGCGGTGAAGGTCAGCAGGCACGCTTCTTCCCAGTCAAACCCCTTGAGCAGCGACAGCAGGGCGCCCACCAATAACAGCACGGTAGTCAGCAACCAGGCGGCGGACAGGCGCCGGCGCAGGCCCTGGGCCAGCAGCAGGCACAGCACGCCGATCAGGCTGGCGCCGAAGTGCGAGGCATCGATAAGCCGGTGCGGCACCAAGAAGCCCATGTGTTCCAGGCGCGTGTCGATTTCGGGTGTGGCGCCCGAGAACAGCAGCACCACGCCGGACAGGAATACCAGAATCGACAAAATCGGTGCGGCCAGCCCGGAAGCTACCTTGATGGCCTGCTGTGCGAACAGCAGGCGCCGGGCTTCGTTAGCCAGCAACAGTACACAGGCCAGCAGCAATGGCAGTACCACATAGATCAGCCGGTACAGCAGCAGGGCGGCCGCCAGCGGTGCAGCACCGAGCTGGTCGGCAAAGGCTGCCAGCAGAATCGCTTCGAACACCCCGACGCCGCCCGGCACATGGCTGAGTACGCCAGCGGCCAACGCCAGCAGGTACACCAGCACGAATGCCCCGAAAGGTGGTGCTGCGGGCAGCAGCAGATACAGGACAGTGGCGGCGGCTGCCACATCCAGCGCGGTGATCAGCAGTTGCAGGGCCGCCAGCCGTGCACCCGGCAGGCGTAGCGTGCGGCGGCCCACCTGTACCAGCAGGTTGTTCGCCAGCGGTTGCTCGGCCAGGCGCCGGCGGTACAAGCCGAACACCAGCAGGGCGGATGCCACCAGCACGGCAATGGCGATGCCTGCCAGCAGGCCCGGCGGCAACCCCAGTGCAGCCGAGGCTGCCGGCAGGTCGCTCAAGGTCGCCAAGGCTGCCAGGGGAGGCAACGCACAGCCCAGCGACAAGCTGGCAAACACCGTCATGCGAGCGACTTCGCCAGCCCCCAGCCCTTGGCGTGCATAGAGCCGGTAGCGCACCGATCCGCCTGACAGCATCGACAGCCCGATGGCATTGCCGATGGCAAAGGCGCTGAAGCCGCCCAGCACCAGGCTGTGCACTGGCAACTTCACCCCGGCATAGCGGCTGGCCGACCACTCGTAACCCAGCAGGATCACGAAGCCCGCCACCGTCGCCACAAAGGCGCCCAGCAACGACTGGGTCGGCACACTGAGCATGGCGTCGTGCAAGGCATAGATATCCAGCTCGCTCAGCAGGTGGCGGCAGGCAATCAAAGCCATGGTGAACAGCACCAAGGTCACTGCCAGGCCGATGGGCTGGCGGTAGCGGCTCAGGCGTTCGAGCAAGGGCAGGCGTTGCACGGCACCGGGCAGTGCCGAGGCGAGTGGCACCGGAGGTTCGGGGTTATGGGAAGTCATGAGTTGCCCCGGGCATGCTGCGCGAGGTGGAGAGAAGGTGCGGCCAAGTGAGAGTCCCTTAGGAAAACGTATCCAATATTACTCCGGCCTCAGGCGCTTTCAGCGGCCTGGCAGGGTTAAAGATAGTTCATCCGGGGTACGATGCCTCAAGCCTGCGGGATGGCTGGAGGGGCGGGGAAAAGGAAGCGATGAAATGCAGGGGCGTAGAAACAACAAACCCCGCGCTGCTGTTAAACAGGCGGGGTTTGTTCTGACGAATATGGTTGCGGGAGCCGGATTTGAACCGACGACCTTCGGGTTATGAGCCCGACGAGCTACCAGGCTGCTCCATCCCGCGTCAGAGGTGCGCATTCTACAGTCTGCCAATCGTATGTCAAGCATTTGGCTTCGATTTGACGTGTTTTATTCGCCGTACTTTTCAGTGGGCAAAGAAAAAGGCCACTGTGTTAGCAGTGGCCTTTTCTTGAATCTGGTTGCGGGAGCCGGATTTGAACCGACGACCTTCGGGTTATGAGCCCGACGAGCTACCAGGCTGCTCCATCCCGCGTCATTGGGGCGAATTCTACAGTTTGTAATGTGTATGTCAAGCGCTACGCTTTGATTTTTCGAGATTTTTTTGAAATTGCCTTTCAGTAGGCAAAGAAAAAGGCCACTGCGTTAACAGTGGCCTTTTCTCGAATCTGGTTGCGGGAGCCGGATTTGAACCGACGACCTTCGGGTTATGAGCCCGACGAGCTACCAGGCTGCTCCATCCCGCGCCTGTGAGATCGAATTCTACGGATTTACTTCCTGCTGTCAAGCAAATATTCAGGAAAAACCTTTTTTGTTCAAACCCTTAGCACTCGTCGGCAAGATGCAGCTCAGGCGCGGCGCGGCTTTCAGGCCAATTGTCGAATGCTGGCGCGGGTAGCTGTTTCAGGGCAGGGTGCATGCGATACTATCTGTATGAATTTACAGTGCTGACGGCCATCCATGTCCTTGCGCAAGATCATTCACGTCGACTGCGATTGCTTCTACGCTGCAATCGAGATGCGTGACGACCCGCGTCTGGCGGGGCGCCCCATGGCGGTCGGAGGTTCACCCGACCACCGTGGGGTGATCGCCACCTGTAACTATGAGGCGCGTGCCTATGGTGTGCGCTCGGCCATGTCGTCGCGCCATGCACTTAAACTGTGTCCCGACTTGCAGATCGTCAAGCCGCGCTTCGAGGCTTACCGAGAGGCCTCGCGCGAAATCCATGGCATTTTCCGCGACTACACTGAGTTGA
Source organism: Pseudomonas sp. OG7 (assembly GCF_014192825.1). Lineage (NCBI taxonomy): Bacteria > Pseudomonadati > Pseudomonadota > Gammaproteobacteria > Pseudomonadales > Pseudomonadaceae > Pseudomonas > Pseudomonas sp. OG7. The sequence goes on from NZ_JACHYK010000005.1 coordinate 45,342, forward strand.
TCGAGCCGTTGTCGCTGGACGAAGCCTATCTGGACGTGAGCGATAGCCATTGGTACTCGGGCAGCGCCACGCGTATTGCCGAGGATATTCGCCGGCGGGTCGCCCGTACCTTGCATATCACCGTATCGGCGGGGGTGGCGCCGAACAAGTTCCTGGCCAAGATTGCCAGCGACTGGCGCAAGCCCAATGGCCTGTTCGTGATTACCCCGGGTGAAGTGGAGGCGTTCGTGGCTGCCTTGCCGGTGGCCAGGTTGCACGGGGTGGGCAAGGTGACGGCAGACAAACTGGCACGGCTGGGTATTGAAACCTGTCTGGAACTGCGCGAATGGTCGCGCCTGGCGCTGGTGCGCGAGTTTGGCAGTTTTGGCGAGCGCTTGTGGGGGCTTGCGCGGGGGATCGACGAACGTGCGGTGCACAACGACAGCCGTCGACAGTCGGTGAGTGTGGAAAACACCTACGACACCGACCTTCCAGACCTGGCCAGCTGCCTGGCGCGGCTGCCTGAGCTGCTGGAAAGCCTGAATGAACGCATCGCCCGCATGGACAGCAGTTACCGGCCGGACAAACCCTTCGTCAAGGTCAAGTTCCATGACTTCAGCCAGACAACCCTGGAGCAGGCCGGCGCGGGCAGGGACCTTGAAAGCTATCGACAGTTGCTGGGGCAGGCGTTCGCCCGTGGAGGCAAACCGGTACGCTTGCTGGGGGTGGGGGTGAGGTTGCGCGATTTGCGCGGGGCGCATGAGCAGTTGGAATTGTTTGTACCTGAATAAAAAGGGCCGCATATGCGGCCCATCGCGAGCAAGCTCGCTCCTACAGTCCAGGGTCAGCCACCAACCGGCCAGTGGCCTTGGTCAGCGACTGTAGAAACTCCTGCTGCAGCTCCGGATCGTTGCGGGTCAGCTCGATCAGGCTTTGTTCCATTTCACTGGCTTCTTCTTCAAGGCCCAGCTCGGACAGGCGCTTGACCCGGTGGACCCATTGGCCGACATCGTCATCTTCGAGGTCGTCGAAGATCAGCTCATGGGCTTCGAGCAGCTTGTTGCGCAGGGTGGCGCTGACCAGCAGGCTGGCATCGCCACGCACCGCGTTGTCCTCGTCGAGTACCTGCAGGTGCAGGGTGCCGATGTGGTTGAGGTTCTGCTCCGAGAACGGGCTGTCGAGCAGGTTCAGGCGTAGCACGCCGTTCCTGTCGGTAGACAGTTCGTGGGTCATCTTGCCAGCCTTGACCTCGACCAGGCGTTCGCTCCAGGGCACGCTGGTCGATTCCTCGCGCTTGCCTTTCTGCACCTCGCTGATCCCGGCCAGGTTCTGCTGGGCGCGGCCGTTGGACGGCACGTTCATGAACGGGTTGAGCCCGTCCACGCCGTAGCTGAGCCAGTCATGAGTGATGCTTTCCGGCAGGTTGCCCAAGGCGAAGACGTTGACCACATTGGCCCCGACGCCCGCCACCACGGCCACGGCACCCAGCGGGATCTCGTAGATCTCGCGCCAGGGCTGGTACGGCGTGTAGCGGTCGTAACGACGGGTAACTTCGAACTCGGTGACTTCGAAGCGCTTCTGTTCATGCACACGCACACGTCGTTGCGGAAGCTCCATCACCTTCGGCTCGCCGACATCGATCTGCAGGGTGTGCTCGAGCAATTTGCGCTCGACGCGCTCCTCATGGTCGCTGCGCTGGGACATCTGGTTGGCGCAGCCGCTGACGAGCAGGGCGCCGCACAGTGCGGCGCCCCCCAGGGTAAAGGTACTTCGCTTGAACATGATCACTCGTGCATTGGTTATCAGCGGCGAACGCGGGCCTGCAGGAAGCTCAGCACTTCATTGAGCGGCAACGCCTGGGCGTCTTGCTCGGTGCGGTGCTTGTACTCAAGGTTGCCTTCGGCCAGGCCGCGATCGCTGACGACGATGCGGTGCGGGATACCGATCAGCTCCATGTCGGCAAACTTGATGCCTGGGCTGGTTTTCTTGTCGCGGTCGTCCAGCAGCACTTCAAAGCCGGCGGCGGTCAGTTCGGCATACAGCTTGTCGGTTGCCTCGCGGACCACGTCGGTTTCGTAGCGCAGCGGTACCAGAGCGATCTGGAACGGGGCCAGGGCGTCGTTCCAGATGATGCCTTTGTCGTCATAGCTCTGCTCGATGGCAGCGGCGACCACGCGGGACACGCCGATGCCGTAGCAGCCCATGGACAGGGTTACCGGCTTGCCGTTCTCGCCCAGTACCTGGCACTTCAGCGCTTCGCTGTACTTGGTGCCCAGCTGGAAGATGTGGCCCACTTCGATGCCGCGCTTGATCACCAGGGTACCCTGGCCGTCCGGGCTTGGGTCGCCTTCGACCACATTGCGCAGGTCGGCCACCTGAGGGACTGGCAGGTCACGCTCCCAGTTCACGCCGAAGTAATGCTTGTCGTCGATGTTGGCGCCGATGCCGAAGTCGCTCATCAGGGCAACCGAACGGTCGATGATGCACTCCAGTGGCAGGTTCAGCGGGCCGAGCGAGCCGGCACCGGCGCCGATGGCGTCGCGCAGTTCGGCTTCGGTGGCCATGACCAGTGGGTCGGCAACCTGTTCCAGCTTGGTGGCCTTGATTTCGTTCAGCTCGTGGTCGCCACGAACGACCAGGGCAATCAGCTTGCCTTCTTCGGCGCCGCGCACGATCAGGGTCTTGACGGTTTTCTCGATGGCCAGGCCGTAGTTTTCCACCAGCTGGGCGATGGTTTTGGCGTTTGGCGTGTCGACCAGGCGCAGCTCCTCGGTAGGGGCAGGGCGCACGGTTTCACGCGGAATGGCCTCGGCCTTCTCGATGTTGGCGGCGTAGTCGGAGCTGTCGCTGAAGATCACGTCGTCTTCGCCGGACTCGGCCAGTACGTGGAATTCGTGCGAATAGCTGCCACCGATCGAGCCGGTGTCGGCCTGCACTGGGCGGAAGTCCAGGCCCAGGCGGGTGAACACGTTGCTGTACGCCTGGTGCATGCGGTCGTAGGTTTCCTGCAGGGAAGCCTGGTCGGCATGGAACGAGTAGGCGTCCTTCATGATGAACTCGCGGCCACGCATCAGGCCGAAGCGCGGGCGGATCTCGTCACGGAATTTGGTCTGGATCTGGTACAGGTTGAGCGGCAGCTGTTTATAGCTGGACAGCTCGTTACGGGCCAGGTCGGTGATGACTTCTTCGTGGGTCGGGCCAACGCAGAAATCACGCTGGTGGCGATCCTTCAGGCGCAGCAGCTCTGGGCCGTACTGTTCCCAACGGCCGGACTCCTGCCACAGCTCGGCGGGCTGAATGCTTGGCATCAGCACTTCCAGGGCGCCGGCGGCGTTCATTTCCTCGCGTACCACGGCTTCGACCTTGCGCATTACCCGCAGGCCCATCGGCAGCCAGGTGTACAGGCCGGAGGCCAGTTTGCGGATCATGCCGGCACGCAGCATGAGCTGATGGCTGATGACCACTGCGTCGGCAGGGGTTTCTTTCTGGGTGGCGAGCAAATATTGACTGGTGCGCATGGTTAGCCGTGTCGATTGCCTAAGACGTTGAAATAGCCCCGCATTGTACGGGGGGGAAACGAAGGCGTACAGGATGCCCCAGGGCGTGACGCTTGTCAGCCAAGAAAAAGCCCGGCGTGATCGCCGGGCTTTTTCAGGTGCGGGGCACTGCAAGCCAGGCTTACAGGATGCTCAGCGGGTATTCCACGATCAGGCGCAGCTCGTCGATCGAGCTCGAACCGTAGTAAACGCCGTCGGCGGAACGGTAGGTGGCCTGACGTACGCGCAAGCTCAGGTCTTTGGCCGGGCCGCTTTGCAGCACGTACTTGACGTCTACGTCGCGTTCCCATTCCTTACCGTTGTTGGTGCTTTCGGTCGTGGCACCGGAACCGCGCACATAGCGGGTCATGAAGGTCAGGCCAGGTACGCCGTATTCGGCGAAGTTCAGGTCGTAGCGAGCCTGCCAGGACTTCTCGTCTTCGGCGTTGAAGTCGGAGCGGGCAACGGAGTTGGCCAGGAAGATGGTGCCGCCACCGTCGACGCCGTAGGCGTAGTCGCCGTCGCCGCTGACTTTCTGGTAAGCCAGGGTGAAGGTGTGGGCGCCAATGTTGTAGGCGGCCGAGAGGCTGGCTGCGATGTTGTCCAGTTCGTTGCTGCCGTCAGCCTTGCTGACGAAGGCGCCGGTCAGGTTGTCGCCGATGGACTTGGTGTCATAGATGTTGAAGTCGAACACCAGGCCTTGTTTGTCGCTGATCGGCAGCGCCCAGTTGATGTTGCCGTACCACTTGCGGAAGTGATCTTCGATGCGCGAGTAGTAGACGCTGGTGCTGAGGTTTTCGTTGATGGCATAGGTGCCACCGAAGACGTTGGCCTCGGTCAGGCGCAGGCTGTCGTGGTAAGTCTGGGCCTGCGCGTTCAGGGCAGTGAAGTGACCGGCGTGCAGGGTCAGGCCATCGATTTCGTTGCTGGTGATCAGGCCGCCTTCAGCAACTTCTGGCAGCAGTCGGCTGTCGTCGGTGGCTAATACCGGCAGGGCGGTGAACTGGTCGCCGAACTTCAGCACGGTATTGGAGACGCGCAGTTTAACTGCACCGCCGCCTTCGGAGTAATCATCTTGCGAACGGCCGTCGGAACCGGTCGGGAACAGGCCGGTGCCGGCGCGGCCTTTGCCGCTGTCCAGTTTCAGGCCCAGCATGCCGATGGCGTCAACGCCGAAGCCCACGGTGCCTTGGGTGAAGCCCGACTCGAAGGTACCCAGGAAGCCCAGGCCGGTTTCTTCGACGCGGCTCTTGCCGCTGTCGTTGTTACGGAAGTCACGGCTGAAGTACAGCATGCGGGTTTTTACGTTCAGCTTGCTGTCTTCGAGGAAACCTTTGGACTCGTCTTGTGCCGAGGCCATTGCCAACTGCGAGGTCCCTGCCGCAACGGCCAGGGCGATCATGCTCCACTTCATCACGCGCATCGTGATTTGCTCCTTTGGTTTTTAGGAAGAGTACCGCTGCATCCATGTGTTTTAGTTATATGGAGCAGCTCTTTCTTGTTATGTCGGCGAAAATGTATAGCACGCTGACTGTTGTTGGCGATATGGCTATAAGCACTCTTTTCGGAACTTTTTCACCCTGTCGCTTTTAGGTATTTCCATGTCGCAAATCACGCCCCGGTTTAGGGCCGTACAACGCCAGCGCTGTTCCTGTCACCGTAACAAACCTGTAATTACCGGTTTCGGTTAGGGGAACTCCCTGGTAACCAATGCCGCTGTTGTTATTTGTCGCGTTCACCTGCCATTGCAGATGTCGTGCCGACTTGGCGTGAAGGGAATGCAACAAGCGTGCTCAAAATTCGCAACACTTCATGAAATTTTCACAAAACCTGCTACCGAGGGTCAGAAGGTCCCGTAAACACGGGGTGAAGCCGGCTCGCGCCCGTGTTGGAGTAGAGAATCATTAAAATTTAAAAAGCTGCCATTAAAGTCAATGTGTTACCGCAACTTGTTCATCCAGAGTCGTTTGTGGGGTGACAGGTGTGGAGAGTGTGGACAGAAGGCCTCATTTTGGTGCGAAAAGTAGCGCTGTGTTACCGGGAGTGTGCAAGGTATCCTTGCAGGCCTGATTTCCGCTTGAAGCGGGTTGGTTTTGCCTGAAGGAGATATGCCGTGTTCGTCCTCGATTCGCGTTTGCAGCAGGATTCCCTGGTGCTGGGGGAGTTTGCACTGTGCCAGTTGCTGCTGAGCAAGGATGCCAACTACCCATGGTTCATCCTGGTGCCCAAGCGCGCCGGCATCAGCGAACTGTTCGAGCTTGAAGTGGCGGAGCAGCAGCAGTTGTGGCAGGAAACAACCCTGTTGGCTGAGGCGCTGAAAGCCAGCTACGGCGCCGACAAGATGAACGTGGCCACCCTGGGCAACGTGGTCAGCCAGCTGCATATGCACGTTATTGTGCGCCAGCGTGACGATGCTGCCTGGCCGGCACCGGTGTGGGGCAAGTGCCCGGCGGTGGCCTACAGCGACGATCAGTTGAATGCCATTCGCCAGCGCCTGCGTGGGCTGCAACTTGCTGGTTATCAGGAGGCCTGAGATGTCGCTGGAGTTACGTATTGTCGAACTGGAAACCCGCCAGGCGTTCCAGGATGACACTATCCAGGCGTTGAATGACGTGGTGGTCGAGCAGGCGCGGGTGATCGAGCGGCTGCAATCGCAGATGGCCGAGCTGATCAAGCGTTATGAAGAGATGGTCGGCCAGTACGGCAGCGAAGGGGAGGAGGCGCCACCGCCTCATTATTGATGCATCGCAGAGGCATATTCGCCGGCATGCCGGTAAATATGCCTCTGGATGAAGTGGCAATCAGCGGCGGGTGACCGCAACCACATCTTCGGCCTGCAGGCCCTTGTCGCGGTGCATCACCGAGAACTCAACGCGCTGGCCTTCGACCAGAATGCGATGGCCTTCGCCGCGAATGGCGCGAAAGTGCACGAAGATGTCATCACCCGAATCGCGGGAAATGAAGCCAAAGCCTTTCGACGTGTTGAACCACTTGACGGTGCCGGTATCCCGATTGCCGGCATCCTGAGCGGCATGCTGGCTGTTGCGTGCCCTGCGCGGGCTGCGGGCAAAACCCACGGCCAGGTGCAGGGCCACTGCCAGTGCCGCGCAGACCAGTGCGGCGAGGTTGCCCATTTCCGGGCGGGCCAGCAATGTCAGGGTTTGCAGTACCACCGCCACCACCAGCAGGGCGCAGGCAAGGTGCTGCAACTGCTGCCGCGCGCCGCGGTAGTACAGGGGCACGACCGGGGCCAGAACCAGGTTGAGCAGGCCGAGGAGTGTCAGGTAGACCGCGTCAGGTTGTTGCAGGAAGGGTGTCGCGTCGGTTTTCAGGCTGGGTATGAGCGATAGCAGCAAGGCTGCCACGCCCGTCACCAGATGGACGATCTTGAACATGGGGTTGGCTCACAGTTGATAAGGCCGATCACAGGAAGAGCGGGCAGCACGGTGCGCATGAGGTGTAGAGCGCGAACACGTGGCAGGCCAGCCTATGCACCCGGCAATGACAGTCCGCACGGGTGGCACGGTGCCTATTTAACAGTAAAGCCGCAGGCTACTCAAACCGCAGGCCGCCCGGCGGGCAATGTGTTGCGCCATGTCACATGCGGCAGGGGCGAAGTGTTGCTACAGTGGTCCCCGTCCGCTTGAGTCTCAAGCCTTATGGAAAGGGGAGCTTCATGGCAATCGATATCGGTATCAGCGAAGAAGATCGCAAGTCCATCGTCGATGGGCTATCCCGCCTGTTGTCGGATACTTACGTGCTGTATCTGAAAACCCATAACTTTCACTGGAACGTCACCGGCCCGTCGTTCCGTACCCTGCACCTGATGTTCGAAGAGCAGTACAACGAGCTGGCGCTGGCGGTCGACTCCATCGCCGAGCGTATCCGGGCCTTGGGCTTCCCGGCGCCGGGCTCGTATGCATTCTATGCGCGGCACTCGTCTATCAAGGAGGAGGAAGGTGTACCCCCGGCGGACGAGATGATCCGCCAGCTGGTACAGGGGCAGGAGGCCGTGGTGCGCACGGCGCGCAGCATTTTCCCGGTGGTGGACAAGGTCAGTGACGAACCTACTGCCGACTTGCTGACCCAGCGCATGCAGGTGCACGAAAAAACCGCGTGGATGCTGCGGGTGCTGCTCGACGGCAAATAGTTATCCAAAGCTGTCACCTGACACTGTGGGAGCGGGCGTGCCCGCTCCCACAGTTTCTGCTTCACGTTTAAGAAATTAAGTATTTGTGCAGGAAGATTTTGCCGCTGCTCCAAGCCCGGCTATCAGCGCTTCATACGTCACCTGTTACCTGTGATGAGGAAGTAGGGCGCATGATGCAAGCGAGCAAGCGTATGGCTGGGCAGGGGAGCTGGCCGGCAAAGCAGTGCATGGATCCGTTCAAGGCGGATTTCGACATGTTGCAGATCCAGCCGGTGTCGCGTTCGGTGCGGTTGAACGGGTTTTCCACCTGCTTGCGTCTGGAGGCCATCTACTGGGGCATCCTGGAGCGTATCGCCGCTGCTAACCGCTGTTCGGTCAGTGCGGTGTTGTCCTACGTGGACCGCGAAGTGCACTTGCGCCAGGGTGGGGTGCGTAACTTCAGTGGGCTGATCCGGGTCATCTGCGTCGCCTGGCTGCAAAACCCGCCAAGTGTGCGCTGATCGCCGGGCGGGCTGCGCAGTGCCTGTTAACCATATATAATCCCGCTTTTTGCTGCCCCGGCAGCCAGCGTTGTGGTTGACGAGAGACACCCATGCCCCTTTATGACTATCAATGTGCATCCTGCGAGCACCGCATGGAAGTGCTGCAGAAGATCAGCGCCGCGCCGCTGACCGATTGCCCGGCCTGTCAGGCCCCGGCGCTGAAAAAGCTGCTGTCGGTGCCAGGCTTCCGCCTGAGCGGTAATGGTTGGTACGAAACCGACTTCAAGACCGGGGCAAAAAAGAATCTGGCAGGCGGCGACAAGGCCGACTGAGTTGAATGCTGTGACCGGGTCTTGCAGTATTAGCCCTCCGGGCGGCCAAGGCCTCCACCGAATACACGAATCACGAGAAGCGAAACCACCATCATGATGCGCAGCCATTATTGCGGCCAACTGAACGAGAGCCTGGACGGCCAGGAAGTCACCCTTTGCGGCTGGGTCCATCGTCGCCGCGACCACGGCGGGGTGATCTTCCTCGACATCCGTGACCGCGAAGGCATGGCCCAGGTCGTGTTCGACCCGGATCGCGCCGAAACCTTCGCCGCCGCCGACCGCGTGCGCAGCGAATACGTCGTGCAGATCACCGGCAAGGTGCGCAAGCGCCCAGACGGTGCGGTGAATGCCAACATGGCCTCCGGCGCCATCGAGATCCTCGGCTACCAGCTGAACGTGCTCAACGAAGCGGAAACCCCGCCGTTCCCGCTGAACGAGTACTCCGACGTTGGCGAAGAAACCCGCCTGCGCTACCGTTTCATCGACCTGCGTCGCCCGGAAATGGCCGACAAGCTGCGCCTGCGTTCGCGCATCACCAGCAGCATCCGCCGCTTCCTCGACGAAAACGGCTTCCTCGACGTCGAAACCCCGATCCTCACCCGTGCCACGCCCGAAGGTGCGCGTGACTACCTGGTGCCAAGCCGTACCCACGCCGGTAGCTTCTTCGCCCTGCCGCAGTCGCCCCAGCTGTTCAAGCAGCTGCTGATGGTGGCCGGCTTCGACCGCTACTACCAGATCGCCAAGTGCTTCCGTGACGAAGACCTGCGTGCCGACCGTCAGCCGGAATTCACCCAGATCGACATCGAGACCAGCTTCCTCGATGAAAGCGAGATCATGGGCCTGACCGAAAGCATGATCCGCAAGCTGTTCAAGGAAGTGCTGGACCTGGAGTTCGGCGAATTCCCGCACATGACCTTCGAAGAAGCCATGCGCCGCTACGGCTCCGACAAGCCAGACCTGCGTAACCCGCTGGAACTGGTCGACGTTGCCGACCAGCTGAAAGACGTCGACTTCAAAGTGTTCGCCGGCCCGGCCAACGATCCTAAGTGCCGTGTGACCGCCCTGCGCCTGCCTGGCGGTGCCAGCATGCCGCGCAGCAAGATCGACGAGTACACCAAGTTCGTCGGCATCTACGGTGCCAAGGGCCTGGCCTACATCAAGGTCAACGAGCGCGCCAAGGGCGTCGAGGGCCTGCAGTCGCCGATCGTCAAGAACATCCCTGAGGCCAACCTCAACACCATCCTCGACCGCGTCGGTGCCGTAGACGGCGACATCGTGTTCTTCGGTGCCGACAAGTTCAAGGTGGTCAGCGAAGCCCTGGGCGCGCTGCGTATCCGCTTGGGTCACGACTTCGAGCTGCTGACCTGCGAGTGGGCGCCGATGTGGGTCGTCGACTTCCCGATGTTCGAAGAAAACGAAGACGGCAGCTTCACCGCGCTGCACCACCCGTTCACCGCGCCGAAGTGCACCCCGGAAGAGCTCGAGGCCAACCCGGCTACAGCCCTGTCGCGTGCCTACGATATGGTTCTGAACGGTACCGAACTGGGTGGCGGTTCGATCCGTATTCACCGCAAAGAGATGCAACAGGCGGTATTCCGTCTGCTGGGTATCGAGGCAGAAGAACAGGAAGAGAAGTTCGGCTTCCTGCTCGACGCCCTGAAGTTCGGCGCTCCGCCTCACGGTGGCCTGGCCTTCGGCCTGGACCGTTTGGTCATGCTGATGACCGGCGCCCAGTCGATCCGTGAAGTGATCGCCTTCCCGAAAACCCAGAGCGCTGCATGCGTCATGACCCAGGCCCCTGGCATGGTCGACGCCAAGGCCCTGCGCGAGCTGCACATTCGACTGCGCGAGCAGACCAAGGTCGAGTAAGCAGTCCCGGGCGCATCCATATGGATGCGCCTTTGCGTTTCGGCGCAGGTATTTTTCCGTCCCGCCCCGTACAGGGGCGGGGCTGTTTGTGAAACAAAGGATTCGGAGTCGTTATGGCTGGTCATTCCAAGTGGGCGAACATCAAGCACCGCAAAGAGCGCCAGGATGCCAAGAGAGGCAAGATCTTCACCAAGTGGATCCGCGAACTGACCGTTGCGGCCAAGCAAGGCGGTGCTGACCCGGCATCGAACCCGCGCCTGCGTCTGGCGCTGGACAAGGCGCTGGGCGCCAACATGAGCCGCGACATCATCGATCGCGCCGTGGCTCGGGGTGCCGGCACCAACGAAAGCGATAACGTCGAAGAGCTCAGCTATGAAGGTTACGGTCCGGGCGGCGTGGCGATCATGGTCGAAGCCATGACCGACAACCGCAACCGTACTGCCGCCGCCGTGCGTCATGCCTTCACCAAGTGTGGTGGCAACCTGGGTACCGACGGTTCGGTGGCCTACCTGTTCGAGCGCAAAGGCCAGATCAGCTTTGCGCCGGGCGTGGACGAAGACGCGTTGATGGAAGCAGCGATGGAGGCTGATGCCGACGACGTTGTGGCCAACGACGACGGCTCGTTCGACGTGTTCACCTCGTTCAACAGCTTCTATGCCGTGCGCAACGCCCTGGAAGAGGCGGGTTTCAAGGCCGCTGACGCAGAAATCGTCATGCAGCCGACCACCAGCGCCGAGCTCGACCAGGAGGGTGCCGAAAAGGTGCTCAAGCTGATTGACATGCTCGAAGACCTGGATGACGTGCAGAACGTCTACTCCAATGCCCAGATTTCCGATGAGATCATGGAAAACCTCGGCTAAGGTTCTTTCGTTGGCCTTGATGGCCTATTCGCGGGCAAGCCCGCTCCCACAGGGGCCGTGCGGTCTTTGTGGGAGCGGGCTTGCCCGCGAAAGGGCCGTACATTTTGAACAAACAGGCACTATGACTCTGATTCTTGGTATCGACCCCGGCTCACGCATCACCGGCTATGGTGTGGTACGCCAGACCGCCCGTGGTTGCGAGTACGTGGCGTCGGGCTGTATCCGCACCGGCAGCGGCGAGTTGCACGAGCGGCTGCAGATCGTTTTTCGTGGTGTCAGTGAAATCATTGCCCAGCACGGCCCGGTCACCATGGGCATCGAGCGGGTGTTCATGGCCCGTAACGCCGACTCGGCGCTAAAGCTCGGCCAGGCCCGCGGTGCGGCCATCGTCGCGGCCGCCGAAGCCGGCCTGGAAATCGCCGAATACAGCGCCACCCAGGTCAAGCAGGCGGTAGCCGGTACCGGTGGGGCTAACAAGGAGCAGGTGATGATGATGGTCATGCACCTGTTGAAATTGACGCAAAAGCCGCAGATTGACGCCTCCGATGCGCTGGCCATCGCCTTGTGCCATGCGCATACCCGTTCAAGCCTGGTACCGCATGGCCTGAGCACGGCACGGCGACGTGGCGGGCGCTTGCGTCTGTAGGCGCTTCATGCGCTGATACACATTTTGTTCGGGTGATGCGTTCACCCGCTGCATTTGCTGATAGGGTTGAGCGGTCTTTGACCGGCTCCCCGAGAGGAAGGATCGGAACGTGATTGGACGTTTGCGCGGCACCTTGGCGGAAAAACAGCCGCCGCACCTGATTATCGACGTCAACGGCGTGGGGTACGAACTGGAAGTTCCCATGACCACGCTGTACCGTCTGCCCAAGGTGGGCGAAAGCGTCACCGTGCACACTCATCTGGTGGTGCGCGAAGATGCTCACCTGCTATACGGCTTTGCCGAAAAGCGCGAGCGCGAGCTGTTCCGGGAGCTCATCCGCCTCAACGGCGTGGGCCCGAAGCTGGCGTTGGCGCTGATGTCCGGCCTCGAAGTCGACGAACTGGTGCGTTGCGTGCAAGCCCAGGATACTTCGGCCTTGGTGCGCGTGCCCGGTGTCGGCAAAAAAACCGCCGAACGCTTGCTGGTCGAGCTCAAAGACCGCTTCAAGGCCTGGGAAACTTCGCCAGCCATGTTCACCCTGGTGTCCGATGGGCCATTGCCGCTCGCCAGCGAGTGCACTGCCGAGGCCGATGCGGTCAGCGCGCTGGTCTCGCTGGGCTACAAGCCGCAGGAAGCCAGCAAGGCAATCGCCGCGATCAAGGACAAGGCCGGTCTGAGCAGTGAAGAACTGATCCGCCGCAGCCTGAAAGGGATGATTACCAAGTGATCGAAGCCGACCGCCTGATCGCCGCCAGTGGCCGCGACCGTGAAGAAGTCCAGGACCGGGCGATTCGCCCGCTGCGCCTGGACGAGTACATCGGCCAGCCGGTCGTGCGCGAGCAGATGGCCCTGTTCATCCAGGCCGCTCGTGGGCGCAACGAGTCGCTCGACCACACGCTGATCTTTGGACCGCCCGGGTTGGGCAAGACCACGTTGGCCAACATCATCGCCCAGGAAATGGGCGTTTCGGTCAAAAGCACCTCGGGCCCGATCCTTGAGCGTCCAGGTGACCTGGCGGCCATGCTGACCAACCTCGAACCGCACGACGTCCTGTTCATCGACGAGATCCACCGGCTGTCACCGGTCGTCGAAGAGGTGCTGTACCCGGCCATGGAGGACTTCCAGCTCGACATCATGATCGGCGAAGGCCCGGCCGCCCGTTCGATCAAGCTCGACCTGCCGCCGTTTACCTTGGTCGGCGCGACTACCCGTGCCGGCATGCTCACCAACCCGCTGCGTGACCGCTTCGGTATCGTGCAGCGTCTGGAGTTCTACAGCGACAAAGACCTGGCCACCATCGTTAGCCGTTCGGCGAACATCCTTGGCCTGGTCATCGAAGATCAGGGCGCCTACGAAATTGCCCGTCGTGCCCGTGGCACGCCACGTATCGCCAACCGCCTGTTGCGCCGCGTGCGCGACTACGCCGAGGTGCGCGGCAAGGGCCAGATCACCAAGGCCGTGGCCGACATGGCGCTGAACCTGCTGGACGTCGACGAGCGCGGTTTCGACCATTCCGACCGCCGCCTGCTGTTGACCATGATCGAGAAGTTCGATGGTGGCCCGGTAGGCGTGGACAACCTGGCGGCGGCGATCAGCGAAGAGCGCCACACCATCGAGGATGTGCTCGAACCGTACCTGATCCAGCAGGGCTATATCATGCGCACGCCGCGCGGCCGCGTTGTTACCCGGCATGCCTATCTGCACTTTGGCCTGAATATTCCCGGGCGCTTGGGGGAGGGCGGTGATTTTTCAGAACCAGGTGATGAATGACAGATCGAATGCGACTTTTCGTGGTCCTACCGCTGGCATGCCCAGGGTGCGCTGGCAATCAGACATTAATGAAGAAAAAACAGTTGCCACAGCGGATTGGCAAGCTGAGGAGTAAGCACTAGAGTATGCGCGCGCAAAATCAGCTCGAACCGTTCGCACACCGTTGTCGCGTCTATTACGAAGATACCGATGCGGGCGGCGTGGTGTATTACGTCAACTACCTGAAATTCATGGAGCGCGCGCGCACCGAACGCCTGCGGCACCTGGGCTTTTCCCAGTCGCAACTGGCCGAAGACAACCTGCTGTTCGTGGTCCATTCCAGCGAAGCGCGCTATCACGCGCCGGCGCGGCTGGATGACGAATTGCGGGTAACCGCGCAAGTACTTGAACTCAATCGCGCCAGCCTGCGTTTCGTGCAGCAGGTCTGGCGGGAAAAGGATGAAACGCTGCTTTGCGAAGGGCAGTTCCTGGTGGCCGCCGTGCGCGCCGACACTTTCAAACCCCGAGCCATACCCCCCCAGCTGCGCGACGCCTTTGCGGCGGACGGCTCGGGTAATCAATCGAATGCAGGAGAATAAGCGTGGAAGCTAACGTCGTCGACCATACCTCCATGTGGAGTCTGGTCAGCAATGCCAGCGTGGTGGTACAGCTGGTAATGCTGACCCTGGTGGCCGCCTCGGTCACTTCATGGATCATGATCTTCCAGCGCAGCACCATGCTGCGCGCCGGTCGTCGTGCGCTGGATGCCTTCGAGGAGCGCTTCTGGTCGGGCATCGACCTGTCCAAGCTGTACCGCCAGGCAGGCAGCAACCCAGACCCGGACTCCGGTGTAGAGCAGGTTTTCCGTGCCGGCTTCAAGGAGTTCTCGCGCCTGCGCCAGCAGCCGGGTGTTGACCCGGATGCGGTCATGGAAGGCGTTGGCCGTGCCATGCGCGTGGCCATTTCGCGCGAGGAAGAAAAACTCGAGCAGAGCCTGCCATTCCTGGCCACCGTCGGTTCGACCAGCCCGTACATCGGCCTGTTCGGTACCGTATGGGGCATCATGAACTCCTTCCGTGGCCTGGCCAGCGCCCAGCAGGCCACCCTGGCCACCGTGGCCCCGGGTATCGCCGAAGCGCTGATCGCCACTGCCATCGGCCTGTTCGCGGCAATCCCGGCGGTCATCGCCTACAACCGTTTCGCCGCGCGCAGTGAAGTGCTGATCGGTCGTTACTACACCTTCGCCGACGAGTTCCAGGCGATCCTGCACCGCAAAGTGCACACCAGCGAAGAGTAATCAGGTAGAAGCCCATGGCCCGAGTTCGCCACAAACGCAAGCCCGTCGCCGAGATGAACGTGGTGCCCTACATCGACGTGATGCTGGTGCTGCTGGTCATCTTCATGGTGACGGCGCCCATGCTCAACCAGGGCGTGAAGGTCGACTTGCCCAAGGTTTCCAGCGAAGCCTTGCCGCAGGACAACAACGTCCAGATCCTCACCATCTCCATCAAGGCCGATAAAACCTATTACTGGAACCTCGGCAGCGAAGTCGATACCGACAAGCAGATGGACAAGGCCATGACCTTGCCCGCCATGACCGACGCCGTGACCAAGATCATTGCTGCCGGTCGTGACCAGGGCAAGCAGACCCAGGTGTTCATTCGTGGCGACAAGGCTGTCGACTATGGCGCGGTCATGGGTGCCATGGGCGGGTTGCAGAAGGCCGGTGTCGGTAACGTTGGCCTGATTACCGAGGCGCCCTGATGCAACAGCGAGAGCCATCCGCCTCGGAAAGCTACTTCTGGCCCAGTGTCTGGGCCATCGGCCTGCATGTGTTGGTGTTCGCCCTGCTGTTCGTCAGTTTTGCCATGACGCCTGAGCTGCCGCCATCCAAGCCGATTGTTCAGGCTACCCTGTACCAGCTCAAGTCCAAGAGCCAGGCGACTACCCAGACCAATCAGAAGATTGCCGGGGAAGCGAAGAAAACGGCTTCGCGCCAGACCGAGGTCGAGCAGCTGGAGCAGAAGAAGGTCGAGCAGGAGGCCGTGAAGGCCGCGGAACAAAAGAAAGCCGACGCTGCTCAAAAGGCCGAAGAGGCCCGCGAAGCCGCCGAGGCGAAAAAAGCCGAGGACGCTGCCAAGGCCGCTGAAGCCGCCAAGGCTGCCGAGGCCAAGAAAGCCGCCGAAGCCAAGAAGGCCGACGAGGCGAAGAAGGCCGCCGAGAAGCAGCAGGCCGACATCGCCAAGAAGAAGGCCGAGGAAGAAGCCAAGAAAAAAGCCGAAGAAGAGGCCAAGAAAGAGGCCGCTGAAGAGGCGAAGAAACAAGCCGCCGAGGACGCCAAGAAAAAGGCAGCCGAAGAGGCCAAGAAGAAAGCAGCCGAGGACGCCAAGAAGAAAGCGGCGGCCGAGGACGCGAAGAAGAAGGCAGCTGAAGAGGCCAAGAAAAAGGCCGCTGCAGACGCCCAGAAGAAAAAGGCACAGGAAGCGGCCCGCAAGGCGGCAGAAGACAAAAAAGCGCAGGCCCTGGCCGAGCTGTTGTCCGACACCACCGAGCGGCAGCAAGCGCTGGCCGACGAGCAGGGTGACCAGGTGGCCGGCGACTTCGACGACCTGATCCGCATGCGAGCGGCCGAAGGCTGGGCGCGTCCGCCTTCCGCGCGCAAGGGCATGACGGTGGTCCTGCAGATCAACATGTTGCCGGACGGTACCATCACCAGTGTCAGCGTGGCCCGTTCCAGTGGTGACGGCCCGTACGACAGTTCGGCGGTGGCTGCGGTGAAGAACATTGGTCGTTTGACCGAGATGCAGGGTATGAAGCCGAGCGATTTCAACCAATATCGTTCGTTCAAGATGACATTTACACCTGAGGATCTAGCGTTGTGATTAAACGTCTTAGAGGACTGCTGGTCATGCTGTGCTGTGTGGCAGGCATGGCTGTGGCAGAGGAAAAGAACATCCTGGTCACCAGCGGCAGCGACCGGGCAACCCCGATCGCGGTGGTGCCGTTCGGTCTGCAGGGCGGCAGCGTGTTGCCAGAAGACATTGCCGATATCATCGGCAACGACCTGCGCAACTCTGGCTACTACTCGCCAATTCCGCGGCAGAACATGATCAGCCAGCCGTCGCAGGCCAGCGAAGTGATCTTCCGCGACTGGAAAGCGCTGGGTGCACAGTACGTGATGGTGGGCAGCATCGTGCCGGCAGGCGGTCGTCTGCAGGTGCAGTACGCGCTGTTCAACGTCGCTACTGAGCAGCAAGTGCTGACCGGCAGCGTCGCGGGTAGCACCGACCAGTTGCGCGACATGGCGCACTACATTGCCGACCAGTCGTTCGAGAAGCTCACCGGCATCAAGGGTGCGTTCTCCACCCGCATGCTGTACGTGACGGCCGAGCGTTTCTCCACCAACAACACCCGCTACACCCTGCAGCGTTCGGACTACGACGGTGCGCGTGCAGTTACCCTGCTGCAATCGCGTGAGCCGATCCTGTCGCCGCGCTTTGCGCCGGATGGCAAGCGTATCGCCTATGTGTCGTTCGAGCAGAAGCGCCCGCGCATCTTCATCCAGAACATCGATACCGGCCGCCGCGAGCAGGTGACCAACTTCGAAGGCCTGAACGGTGCGCCAGCCTGGTCGCCGGACGGTTCGCGCCTGGCGTTCGTATTGTCGAAAGACGGCAACCCGGACATCTACGTTATGAACGTGGCATCGCGCCAGATCAGCCGTGTTACCGCCGGCCCGGGTATCAATACCGAACCATTCTGGGGTAAAGATGGCAACACGCTTTACTTCACTTCCGACCGTGGCGGCAAACCGCAGATCTACAAACAGTCGGTCGGTGGTGGTGGTGCCGAGCGTGTAACCTTCGTGGGTAACTACAACGCCAACCCGAAACTTTCGGCGGACGAAAAAACCTTGGTGATGATCCATCGCCAACAGGGCTTTACCAACTTTAAAGTGGCGGCACAGGACTTGCAGCGCGGAAGTGTAAAGATTCTGTCTGAAACAAGTCTTGATGAGTCTCCCACTGTTGCGCCCAACGGCACCATGCTAATCTACGCCACCCGCCAGCAGGGCCGGGGAGTCTTGATGCTCGTGTCGCTTAATGGCCGCGTGAGGCTCCCACTTCCTACCGCTCAAGGCGAAGTCAGAGAACCGTCCTGGTCCCCTTACCTGAACTGATTGCGGCGTAATACGTTTTGCTTAACACACTGGGGTTTCATTAGGAGTTTCACGATGGAAATGCTGAAGTTTGGTAAATTTGCTGCGCTGGCTCTGGCCATGGCCGTAGCTGTAGGTTGCTCCTCGAAGGGCGGTGACAATGCAGGCGAAGGCGCTGCTGTAGACCCGAACGCTGGCTACGGTGCCAACACTGGCGCAGTTGACGGCTCCCTGAGCGAAGAAGCTGCCCTGCGCGCAATCACCACCTTCTACTTCGAATACGACAGCTCGGACCTGAAGCCAGAAGCCATGCGCGCTCTGGACGTTCACGCCAAGGACCTGAAAGCCAACGGCAACCGCGTTGTTCTGGAAGGCAACACCGACGAGCGCGGCACCCGCGAGTACAACATGGCTCTGGGTGAGCGTCGTGCGAAAGCCGTTCAGCGCTACCTGGTTCTGCAGGGCGTTTCCCCTGCTCAGCTGGAACTGGTTTCCTACGGCGAAGAGCGTCCAGTTGCCACCGGCAACGACGAGCAGTCCTGGGCTCAGAACCGTCGCGTAGAACTGCGTAAGTAAGTTCGTATGCGTATGTGCCGCCGTGTAGTAACCGTCCTCGCACTCAGCCTGCCGCTCGCGGCCTGGGCTGAGGTCCCTGTAGTAGATGACAACGCAGGCGCTTATCCGCCTGCGGGTTATGGCACGAGCGGCGCCTATGCCGGGTCGGGGGCTTCGGCCCCTGCCTCTGCACAGGGCCAGCTGTTCATGCAGCTGCAACAGATGCAGGATCAGCTTTCCCGCCAGCAAGGCATCATCGAAGAGCTGCAAAACGATGTGTCGCGCATGAAGCAGGAAAACCTGGAGCGATACCAGGACCTGGACCGTCGCATCAACAGTGGCGCTGCGCCTGCCGCAACCCCTGACAATTCCTCCGGTGGTGGTGCTTCCAATGCCGCCCCCGATGCAGCAGCAGGTGCTGCTGCGCAACAACCGGCCGCCAGTAGCGAGCCCGGTGATCCGGCGAAAGAAAAGCTCTACTACGATGCCGCTTTCGACCTGATCAAGCAGAAAGACTTCGACAAGGCCAGCCAGGCGTTCAATGCCTTCCTGCGCAAATACCCCAACAGCCAGTACGCCGGCAATGCCCAGTACTGGTTGGGTGAAGTGAACCTGGCCAAGGGCGACCTGCAAGGTGCCAGCCAGGCCTTTGCCCAGGTCAGCCAGAAGTACCCGAAACACAGCAAAGTGCCGGATTCGCTCTATAAGCTGGCCGATGTCGAGCGTCGCATGGGGCACACCGACAAGGTCAAGGGCATCCTGCAACAGGTCATCACCCAGTACCCCGGCACCTCCGCCGCGCAACTGGCTCAGCGTGACCTGCAGAAGCTCTAAGCGCTGTAGCTGTACCTTTCGAAAGAAACCCGCGCCAGTCGCGGGTTTTTTCGTTAGAATCAATGCCCTTTTTTCGTAAACACGCTGCTGCGGATAACGCTATGTCGAGTCCGCGACAGTGCCTGACGGAGGCGGACAGCCTGTTTAGCTGTCACGCCCGTGGCGAGCATGCAAGACACACTACGCATCACCGAAGTCTTTTACTCTTTGCAGGGTGAAACGCGAACGGCTGGGCTGCCCACGGTTTTCGTGCGCCTCACCGGTTGCCCCCTGCGCTGCCAGTACTGCGACAGTGCCTATGCCTTCACCGGCGGCACCATTCGCACCCTCGATTCTATCCTTGAGCAGGTTGCCAGCTTCAAGCCCCGTTATATCTGTGTCACCGGCGGCGAGCCATTGGCCCAGCCGAATGCCTTGCCGTTGCTGCAGCGCCTGTGTGACGCCGGTTACGAGGTGTCGCTGGAAACCAGCGGCGCGCTGGATATCGCTGGCACCGACACGCGCGTTAGCCGCGTAGTCGACCTGAAGACCCCGGGCTCTGAGGAGTCGCACCGTAACCGCTACGAGAACATCGAGCTGCTGACCCGCAATGATCAGGTCAAGTTCGTTATCTGTTCCCGAGAGGACTACGACTGGGCGGTGTCCAAGCTGATCCAGTACAACCTGGCCGAGCGTGCCGGCGAGGTGTTGTTCTCGCCGAGCCACCATCAGGTGAATGCCAGCGACCTGGCAGACTGGATCGTCGCGGACAACCTGCCTGTACGCTTCCAGTTGCAGTTGCACAAGCTGCTGTGGAACGACGAACCCGGACGTTGATTGAGGAGCAAGTACACATGACAGAAAAGCGCGCAGTAATCCTGTTGTCCGGCGGCCTGGACTCCGCCACCGTGGTCGCCATGGCCAAAGCAGAAGGCTATAGCTGCTACACCATGAGCTTCGACTACGGCCAGCGCCACCGTGCCGAGCTGAACGCAGCCGCACGCGTGGCTCGCGACCTGGGTGCGGTCGAGCACAAGGTGATTGGCCTTAACCTCGACGGTATTGGTGGTTCGGCGTTGACCGACAGCAGCATTGACGTGCCGGAAGCCCCCAGTGAAGGTATCCCGGTCACCTACGTGCCGGCCCGCAACACCGTGTTTCTGTCACTGGCGTTGGGTTGGGCGGAAGTGCTGGAGGCGCGGGATATCTTTATCGGCGTCAATGCCGTGGATTACTCCGGCTACCCGGATTGCCGCCCCGAGTTCGTCGAGGCCTTCGAGCGTATGGCCAACCTGGCGACCAAGGCGGGCGTAGAGGGGCAGGGCTTCCGCATTCAGGCGCCGCTGCAGAACATGAGCAAGGCGCAGATCGTGCAGGCTGGTATCGCCCGCGGTGTGGACTACAGTTTGACTGTTTCCTGCTATCAGGCCGACGATGAAGGCCGTGCCTGTGGCAAATGTGACAGCTGCCGCCTGCGTGCAGATGGCTTCAAGGCAGCCGGTGTCGAAGACCCGACACGGTATGTTTGACAAAAAACCTTTGATGAAGTGTTGATTTCCCGTTAGAAATCAGTATTATACGCGCCATCCAACGGGTCGTTAGCTCAGTTGGTAGAGCAGTTGGCTTTTAACCAATTGGTCGTAGGTTCGAATCCTACACGACCCACCATACTCAATACGTCAAAGCCCGCTACCGGCAACGGTCGCGGGCTTTTTCGTCCTCAGCGCGTCATGCGCTCCCAGCTTACTCAGCCCACTCCGGATCCCCGGTGAACACCACCGTCAGCCAGCGGTCCGGCCCTTCGCCACCGACGGCATCACCAATCTCGTTGCGCCATGCGTCCCATTCATCGATGGTCTTCGCCGCCATGGCCTTTGGCACGATGAAGTACAGCTCGATCTCCCGCGAGCGCCCGACCTTGGCCACATAGGCGCGGTATGACTGCAGCCCGTGGCGGGCAACGAAAGCCTTGGCCACTTCATCCACGTGCAGCTTGAGGTCGCCAGGGGTGACCAGAAATATTTCTGACAGCGCCTGACGCACCACCGACATCGGCAACGGCACGATTACCAGGCACACCAGCGCCAGCACGGCCGGGTCGATGTACGGTGATACCCACTCCAGCGACGTGCCCTGCACCGCGTAACCAAAGCAGAACGCAATCAGCAGCGCGGCGGTGATGCTGGCCGACATCACCCAGCCCTTGACGTCCATGCGCACGAAGTCTGATTTCAGCTGGCGGTTGGCGCGGGCTTCGATCACGGCGATGGTCACGCAGGTGATCACGGTCAGCACCGCATAGATCATGGCAATGCCGAATTCGAGGTGACGGCCGCCTTGCAGCAGGCTGCTGACGGCGTTGATCAGTGCGTAGATGGCCACGCCGCTGAGCAGAATGCCGTTCAGTGCCAGCACCATGGGTTCCAGGTGCCAGAAACCCATGGTGAAGCGCTCGCGCAGCTTGCGTGACATCTGCACGCTGGTGGTGTGCGAGGTGATCAGTTTGACCACAACGAGCGACAGGCCACTCATGCTGGCATCGACCAGCGAATAGACGCCGTCGAAGACGATGGAGTAGGAGCCAGAGGCCACGCCGAAGGCGATACCGATGCTGGCGATGAACAGGGTGACGGCAATCGAGGTGCGTAACAGGCCCTGTTCGCTGGTGATGTCGAAAAAGGTGGATCGGGTTGCGGTTTGCATGAATTGTGCTCTGGAAAACGATAATGCTGTGGTGTCTGCAGGGGCCTCTTCGCGGGCAAGCCCGCGAAGAAGGCGCATTGGCCCTTACAGGCTAGACGCGGAATTGCTCCATCAGCGCCTGTTGTTGATTGGCCAGCCGGTTCAGTGCCTGGCTGATGCGGGCCGATTCGTCGGCCTGGCCCGCCAGCGACTCGGTCACATCCCGAATGCCGGCTACGTTGCGGTTCACTTCCTCAGCCACCGCGCTCTGTTCTTCCGCGGCCGAGGCAATCTGCAGGTTCATGTCGCTGATCACGGTCACCGCTTCGCCAATGCGCTGCAGTGCCGGTAGCGCCTGTTCCATGCGCGTTGCGCTGTCCTGTGCCTGGCGCTGGCCCTCGTGCATGGCGCCCACGACATCCTGGGTGCCTTGCTGCAAGCCTTCGATGACCTGGCGAATCTCCTCCACCGACACCTGCGTGCGCTGGGCCAGCCCGCGTACTTCATCGGCGACCACGGCAAAACCGCGCCCGGCCTCGCCAGCACGGGCCGCTTCGATGGCGGCATTCAGCGCCAGCAGGTTGGTCTGCTCGGCGATGGTGCGGATCACTTCCAGCACCGTACCGATCTGCCCGCTGCGGTCTTGCAGGGCACGTGCCTCGTCCATGGCGGTGTCCATGCCGGCAGCCAGGCGGTCGATGCCCTGGCGGGTGCTGTCGATCAGCTGCAGGCCTTCGCGGCTGGCCTGGTCGGCGGCGCGCGCGGCCTGAGCCGCCTGCGAGGCGTTGTGGGCGACATCCAGGGCGGTGGCGCTCATCTCGTTGGCAGCCGTGGCCACCTGCTCGATTTCGCGGTGCTGCTGTTGCATGCCGTTGCTGGTCTGGCTGGCAATGGCGGCTGACTGGTCGGCGGTGCTGCGGGCCTCCAGCAACGAGCCTTTGACCTGGGCGATGATCGGCTGCAGCTTGTCGAGGAAGCGGTTGAACCACCCCGTGAGCTGGCCCAGTTCGTCGTCGCGGGCGTATTCCAGGCGGCGGGTCAGGTCGCCTTCGCCGCTGGCGATGTCTTTCAGGCGCGCAGCCACGGCCAGGATGGGCCGGGTAACGCCGCGTGCGGTCAGCCATACCAGCAGCAAACCCACCACCGCCGCGCCAAGGCCGATCAGCAGGCTGGTGAGGTTGGCGCTTTGGTTGTGTGCGTCCAGGCGTTGATTGAGGGCCACGGCGGGTGCCTGCAGCACGCTTTCCGGCAGCTCCAGCAAAACCTGCCACGGGGCTGCGTCAGGGATAGGCGTGAAGGGGTGGGCCACGCGCAGCAGGCCGTCGGCTACCGCCTTGTCCATGGGCTGGCCGAGCGCGCTGTCGTCGCGGCTGTTGCCTGCCAGCAGGCCGGCAGCGCTGGCGATACTCACCTGGCCCTGGCCATCGAACAGTTCGCGGCGGCCCTCCACGCTCAGTTGCTGGAGGTTGGCAAGGCCAATGTCCAGGCCCACCACGCCGATTACCTTGCCGTGCTCCAGCAGCGGCAGGGCGATGCTGGTCATCAGCACCTGGCGGCCGTTGACGTCGTCCAGATACGGCTCGAGCATGCACGTTTTGGCGGTGTCCTGCGGGCAGGTCAGCCAGCGGTTCTTCGCCGCGCCGTTGCTGCCGATGCTGGCATCGCCGAGCATCGATTCCGGCATGGCCTCACGTTCCAGTGCGCCGGGGCTGGGCTGCGACCAGTACAGCGAGAAGCGCCCGCTGTCGTTGCTGCCTGCGGCATCCTGGCCGACGAACTGGCTGTCCTGCTGATCCAGCGCGTTGGGCTGGAACACGAGGTACAGGCCGATCACGTCCGGGTTGCCGGCCAGGCTGGCACGCGCCTGGCGGGTCAGCTCGGCGCGCAGGTCACTGCCGCCACGGGCTTTCAGAACTTGTACCAGGCGGGCAAAGCCATTGCCGTACTGGTAAGCGTCCATGAAGTAGCGCTGGATACGCAGGGCCTGGGTTTCGGCATGGGCCTGCAGGCGCTGGCGGGCGCTGCTGTCGAGCATGGCGGTGTTGGCCTGGTTGACCAGCGCGGCACTGCGTTGTGCCTGGGGCAGCGATGTGGCCACCAGCAAGGCGACGATGGCCAGCAGGCACAAGCCGGCGAGCAGGGTGATCTTCCATTGGATGGAGAGGCGACGCAGCGGCATGAGGGCTTTCCTTTTCGAGCAAGTACAACGCCCGCGGTCAGGCGCGGGCGTTGTTGGCAGCGTGGGTCATTCGGCGACGTAGTTGGGCGGTGCCGACCGGAAGGCTTTGGTCAGCCAGCCCAGGTAGAACAGCCCGAGCGCAGCCCAGATGCCGCCAAACATCAGCGAATGCGCATTCAGGTCCAGCCACAGCGAGACGATGATGCAGAAGCCGACGGTCGGCAGTACCAGGTATTTCAGCTGGTTGGCCAGGCCTTTGCGGTTGCCTTCGCGCAGGTAGCAGTGGTTGATCACCGACAGGTTGACGAAGCTGAACGCGACCAGGGCGCCGAAGTTGATGATCGAGGTGGCGGTCACCAGGTCGAAGAAGATTGCCGACAGCGAAATCAGCCCCACTACCGCAATGTTCAGCACGGGCGTCTTGTAGCGTGAATGCAGGCGGGCGAAGACGCTGGCCGGGATCACGTTGTCGCGGCCCATCACGTACAGCAGGCGCGACACGCTGGTTTGCGAGGCCAGGCCAGAGGCGATGGTGTTGATCACGGTACAGGCGATGAAAATCGACTGGAACAGTTTGCCACCCACGTACAGGGCGATTTCCGGCAGGGCCGCTTCATGGTCGTGGAAGCGCGCCATGGTCGGGAAATAAGCCTGGATGAAGTACGACACGGTGATGAACACCACGCCGCCGATCAGCGCAGTGAGGAAAATGGCACGTGGGATGGTCTTGCTCGGATCGCGGGTTTCCTCGGACAGGCAGGTAACCGCGTCAAAGCCCAGGAACGAGAAGCACAGGATGGTCGCGCCAGCGGCCAGGGCGCTGAACTGGGTCTGGCTGTCGCCGAAGGGGACCAGGCTCCAGGCGGTACCTAGCCCTTCACCGTGGTCCAGGCCGCGCACGCACAGGTAGATGAACACCGCGATGATCGCTACCTGCACGCCCACGAACAACAGGTTGAAGTGCGCCACCAGGTTCACGCTGCGCATGTTGATCAGGCTGATCAGGGTGACGAAGCCGGCCACCCACATCCACTCTGGTACTTCCGGGAACATGGCCGAGAGGTAAAGCTTGGCCAGCAACGCGTTGACCATCGGCAGCAGCAGGTAATCCAGCAGCGACGACCAGCCGACCAGAAAGCCTACATGCGGGTTGATGGCGCGTTGGGTGTAGGTGTAGGCCGAGCCTGACTGCGGGAAGCGCTTTACCAGGGTGCCATAGCTCACGGCGGTGAACAGGATGCCGGCCAGCGCCAGGATGTAGGCGCTGGGTACGTGGCCGGCGGTAATCCCGCTGACGATGCCGAAGGTGTCGAACACGGTCATCGGTGTCAGGTAGGCCAGGCCGATGATGATCACATGCCAGAGACGCAGGGTTTTGCGAAGTTGGCCGTTGCCGGTAGCGCTGTGGTCATGCTGCATGCTGGCATGGCTCCTGCTGCTGGGCGTAAACGGCGGGCACGGTGTATTGCGCATGCGGCAAGGGCGAGCGGGTGGGCTCCATGTTGTTCACCTTTTATGTTGGAGCGGCGGAAGGCGCGGGGGGGCGCGCAAAGTGGTGAAAATAAAAAACGATGGGTAGGTGGGTGTCAAGTTAAACATGACAAGATGTTACTGAATTGAAACATTTATCGATTTAAAGGCTGTTTTGTTCGGTTTTTGCGCGGTTTTTTGCGGTTATGATCAATTTGAATGTTCGTAAAAATTAACGATTGGGCATCGTCCATGGGCTGGGTGTCAGACGCTTCCAAAAAATGCCATTTCTCGATCCGCACCCGCCTGTGTACCTGTTGCAGTGGTAATCTTCGCTGCGTGGCCTTTGGTCGCCCAACAAGCCCTTACGGACAGCATTCGGTTCTATTCATGAAGAAATCAGTTGGCATCCTTTTCGGCCTGGCTATCGCCATTGCCGTTGCAACCACCGCTGGCGCCTGGTACACCGGCAAGCAGCTGCCGGCCGAGCTGGACAATGCCCTTGCCCGCAGCAACGCCGAGCTGAAGAAAGCCCTGGTGACCACCGGTGGCAGCATGAGCATCGAGCGGGTGTCGCTGGAGCAGCATTTCTTCAGCAGTACCGCCCAGTACCGCCTGAAAGCACGCGACATCAACGTGGGTGACGGCGAGGTGTTGAGTTTCGACGTGGGCGTGACCGACCAGATCGAGCACGGCCCGTTCCCCTGGTCACGGGTCAAGGCGTTCAAGCTGATGCCGGTGCTGGCGGTCAGCAACAGTAGTTTGCAAAAGGACGAAGCCACCGCACCGTGGTTTGCCGCAGCGGGTGAGCAGGCGCCCGTCAGCGCCCAAACCAGCCTGGGCTACGGCGGTAATGTGGTCAGCCAGGTTCGGCTGGCGCCGGTCAAGTTCGACGAAGCGGATGGCAACAGCCTCGACTTCTCGGGCATGCAGCTGGAGGTCAGTGGCGACAAGGAAGGCAAGGCTTCGAAATTCCACGGCCAGGCCGATCGTTTCGTGATGAAACTGGTGCATGACGACCAGCCGCCTGCCACGTTCGAGCTCAAAGGCCTGAAGCTTGGCGGTAACCTGGCAGCCACCGCGCACGACGCCATCTATGTCGGTAATGCCGACCTGGCGCTGGCTGAAACCAAGGTCACCCTGGGGCCCAAACAGCAGGTAATGCTGATCAAGGGCTTCGAGCAAAATGCCCTGCAAACCCTTGATGGTCCGGATACCGTGGGCGGTCGCGTGGAGTACAAGGTTGGCGACATCACCTGGGATGGCCGTGCAGTGGGTAAGGCACAGATGGCGGTGAGCATTACTTCGGTCAATGCACCGGCACTGCAGGCATTGTCGAAGTGGTACCAGGCGCATCTGGCGGAGTTCGAGGCCGCCGCCGCCGCCGGCCAGCCGGTGCCGCAAATCCAGATGGACGACGCCGAGAAGGCCCGTTTCCAGGGTGATCTGCAGAAGCTGCTCGCCGCCAGGCCCAAGGTGGCGATTGAAAATCTGTCGTTCAAGACCGCCAATGGCGAGAGCCGCTTCAACCTGTCGATGGACTTTGCCGCCCCGTCCAGCTTCGACCTGCCGCCGGACCAGTTGAGCAAGCAGATGATCACCGAGGTGAAGAGCAAGCTGTCGTTGTCCAAGTCGATGATGGGTGACCTGGCGACCTTGCAGGCGCTGCTGGATGGTCAGACTGACGCTCAGGCGATTGCCATGCAGTCCAGCCAGGCCGGGGAGATGGTTGGCATGATGGCGCTGCAGAGTGGCATGGCGACTGTCGAAGGTAATGATGTGGTGAGCAGCCTGCACTATGCCGATGGCATGGTTGACTTCAACGGCAGGAAAATGACCGTGGAAGAGTTCGCCATGCTGATGGCGGCGCACCTGGCCGCGTTGTCGCCGCAGGGTTGATTGGTTCTGCCTGTGCTGGCCCTGTCGCCGGCACAGGCAACACAAAAACCACTTTAGTAATCGCTGGATTGTCTGTAGCCTTCGGCCTCCGATAATAATCCGTGCCCGCAGAGGGCCGTGGCGGGCAGTATGCCGTCCGGCGCCCTTAGCCGATCTGTCAGGGCCGGGTGATACACTCGATTTGACGCGCACGCGCGCCTGCAGGTCCAGCGATCATGACCCAGATTTCCGAACGCCTGTTGGTTCAGGCCCACCTCGACGCCAAGCAGCCCAACCCGCTGACAGCCGAGCAGGAGGCCGAATACCGTGCGGCCATCGCTGCCGAGCTCAAGGCCCAGAACGCAGTGCTGGTTGCCCACTATTACTGCGACCCGGTCATCCAGGCGCTGGCTGAAGAAACCGGCGGCTGCGTGTCCGACTCGCTGGAAATGGCCCGCTTCGGCAAGAACCATCCGGCCGAGACCGTGATCGTGGCTGGCGTGCGTTTCATGGGCGAAACGGCAAAAATCCTCACCCCGGAAAAGCGCGTGCTGATGCCGACCCTGGAGGCGACCTGCTCGCTCGACCTGGGTTGCCCGGTCGAAGAGTTTTCTGCGTTCTGCGACCAGCACCCTGAACGCACCGTGGTGGTTTACGCCAACACGTCCGCTGCCGTAAAGGCCCGTGCCGATTGGGTAGTGACTTCAAGCTGCGCGCTGGAAATCGTCGAAAGCCTGATGGATAACGGCGAGACCATCATCTGGGGGCCGGACCAGCACCTGGGCCGTTACATCCAGAAGCAGACCGGTGCCGACATGTTGCTGTGGGACGGTGCCTGCATCGTTCACGAAGAATTCAAATCGCGCCAGCTGGCCGACATGAAGGCACTGTACCCGGACGCAGCGATCCTGGTGCACCCTGAGTCGCCGGAAGCGGTCATCGAACTGGCCGACGCGGTGGGTTCTACCAGCCAGCTGATCAAGGCAGCGCAGACCCTGCCGAACAAGACCTTCATCGTCGCCACCGATCGCGGCATCTTCTACAAGATGCAGCAGCTGTGCCCGGACAAGGAATTCGTCGAAGCGCCTACTGCCGGCAATGGCGCGGCCTGCCGCAGCTGCGCGCACTGCCCGTGGATGGCGATGAATACCCTGGAGCGCGTGCTGCACTGCTTGCGTAATGGCGGTGATGAGATTTTCGTCGACCCGGCGCTGGTGCCCAAGGCGATCAAGCCGCTGAACCGGATGCTGGACTTTACCCAGGCTGCAAGGCTGAAACTGTCCGGTAACGCCTGACGACAGACCGCGTCGTCTTCTTCGCGGGCTCGCCCGCTCCCACAGATACAGCGCAGCGCTCGCAGGCGGTGCGATCCCTGTGGGCGCGGGCGTGCCCGCGAATGGCCCTCAGCGCCCCATCATTTCCCGCACCATGCGCTGCTGCTCCATGATCTCGCGCTGGCGCTGGTCAATCTGCGAGGCCAGCGGGAAGTTGCTGCCCGACCGGCGCTTGGCGTAATCCAATTGCTGGATCGCTTGGTCAAAGTCCCCCACCAGGGTGAAATACTCGGCCCGTGCGCGGTGCAGGCCAATGGTATTGCCCGACAAGCCCCGCACTTCAGCCATGTCATACCACACGTCCGGGTCATCCGGCCGGCTCTTGACCAGTTCGTTGAGCACCTTCTCCGCTTCGGCAGGCTTGTTCTGCTTCACCAGCAAATCGGCGCGGACCTGTTTCAGCGGGTAGTTGCCCGGATACAGCCCCTGCATCCGTTCGGCCCGCTGCTGGGCGTCGGCCAGGCGGTTGTTGGTGATGTCCAGGTCGATCTGCGCCAGGTTGTAGGTGATGTCGTTGGGTGCCTTGGCCAGTAGCGGCTTGAGCATTTCACGCGCTTCGTTCAGCTGCCCGCCTTTGATCTGAGCCAAGGCCAGGCCGTAACGCGCGGCGTCCAGTTTCGGGTCTTCGTCCAGCTGGGCACGGAAGCGCTTGGCGGCAAGCCCTGGTGTGCCTTCGTAGGTCAGCGCCACCCGGGCGCGAATCAGCTGGTAGCGCATGCTGTCTTCAATGCCGCCCTTGGGCGCCTGGTCGGCCCGGTTGCGGGTATCGGCGATACGGGATTCGGTCACAGGGTGGGTCAGCAGGAATTCAGGCGGCTTGGCGTCATAGCGATACTGGCGTGCCAGGCGCTCGAACATGGTCGGCATGTTGCGCGGGTCGTAGCCAGCCTTTTCCAGGTTCTGGATACCGATACGGTCGGCTTCCTGTTCGTTCTGGCGTGAGAACCGGCGCTGTTCCTGGATCGCCGCCGCCTGGGTACCGGCAATCATGCCGATGCCCGCATCGCCGGCGCCACCGGCGGCCAGCACGATACCGGCCAGCAACGCCGCCATCATCGGCAGCTGCATGCGCTGCTGCGCCTCGACGCCTCGGGCGAAGTGGCGCTGCGACAAGTGCGCCAGTTCGTGCGCCAGTACCGAGGCGTACTCGCCTTCGGTCTGGGCGTTGAGGAACAGCCCGCCGTTGACCCCGACAATGCCACCCGGGGCGGCAAAGGCGTTCAGCTCGCGGCTGTCGATCAGGATGAATTCCAGGCGCCGGTCCTGCAGCTGGCTGGTTTCGGCCAGTTTGTAGACGCTGGTTTCGACATAGTCCTTGAGCTGTGGGTCGTTCAGCTGGTTGACCTGGCCACGCAGCAGGCTTAGCCAGGCGCGGCCCAGCTGGTGCTCCTGTTGCGGCGAAACGATCGCGGAACTGGCGTCACCCAGTGATGGCAGGTCGTCAGCATGGCCGGGAAGGGCCATCAGGCAGGCCAGCGTCAGCAGGGTAGGGCGCAGTAGATTCATGCATGAAGCTCGCGTCGGTCAAAGATACCTACTGTAGCGGGCTCACACGTTGGCGACCAGTGGCGCTATCCTAGCCGACCCTGTCAGCAAGCAGTCTGGCAACGCCTTTGGAGACCCTGCGATGAGTGACACCCTTACCTGCGATGCCGAACTGGACGCCAGCGGGCTGAATTGCCCTTTGCCGCTGCTCAAAGCCAAGATGGAGCTCAATCGCCTTGCCAGTGGCGCGGTACTCAAGGTGATCGCCACGGATGCCGGGTCGCAGCGTGACTTCCGCACTTTCGCCCAGTTGGCCGGTCATACCCTGCTGCGTGAAACGGCCGAGGCCGGCACCTACACTTACTGGCTGCGCAAGGCCTGAGTCTTTACCAAGGATCGTCAATGTTCAAAGTGCTTCGCGACTGGATGCAGCGCTACTTCTCCGATGAAGAAGCAGTGGTGCTGGCGGTCCTTCTGTTTCTGGCTTTCACGGCTGTTCTTACCTTGGGCGGCATGCTCGCGCCCGTGCTGGCGGGTATGGTGCTGGCGTTCTTGATGCAGGGCCTGGTCAACGCCCTGGAGCGTGTGCGGGTACCGACGCGGCTGGCGGTAATGTTGGTGTTCGCCCTGTTCATGGGTGCGCTGGCGCTGTTCATGCTGGTGCTGGTGCCGCTGCTGTGGCACCAGCTTATTACCCTGTTCAACGAGCTGCCGGGCATGCTCGGTAAGTGGCAGTCGCTGCTTTTGCTGCTGCCCGAGCGCTACCCGCACCTGGTGTCGGACGAGCAGGTGCTGCATGCCATCGAGTCGGTACGTGGCGAAATCGGCAAGTTTGGCCAGTGGGCGCTGACCTTCTCGCTGTCGAGCCTGCCGTTGCTGGTCAATGCCATGATCTACCTGGTGCTGGTGCCGATCCTGGTGTTCTTCTTCCTCAAGGACCGCGAACTGATCGGGCGCTGGGTGAGTGGCTATCTGCCGCGCCAGCGCACCCTGCTGAACCGGGTGGGCAGCGAGATGAACCGGCAGATCGCCAACTACATCCGTGGCAAGGGCATCGAAATTCTGATTTGTGGCATTGCCACCTACATCGCCTTCATCAGCCTGGGGCTCAACTACGCTGCACTGCTGGCGCTGCTGGTGGGGCTGTCAGTGGTAGTGCCCTACGTGGGGGCGGTGGTGGTGACGGTGCCGGTGACGCTGATTGCGCTGTTCCAGTGGGGCTGGGGCGACCAGTTCATCTACCTGATGACGGTGTACGCGATCATCCAGGCGCTGGATGGCAACGTGCTGGTACCGTTGCTGTTCTCCGAGGCGGTGAGCCTGCACCCGGTGGCGATCATTTGCGCGGTACTGCTGTTTGGCGGGTTGTGGGGGGTCTGGGGGATTTTCTTCGCCATCCCGCTGGCGACCCTGATCAAGGCCGTGCTGGATGCCTGGCCGCGGCAGGAGCCTAGCGTTTCACCGATGCTTTGATCTGATTGGGGCCGCTTTGCGGCCCCAAACGATCTCAAGCCTTGTTCAGCGCTTGGGCTGCTGCCAATACGGCATCCACGTGCCCTGGCACCTTCACCCCACGCCATTCCTGGCGCAGTACACCCTTCTTGTCGATCAGGAAGGTGCTGCGGTCAACGCCCATGTATTCCTTGCCGTACAGCTTCTTCAGCTTGATCACGTCGAACAGCTGGCACAGGGCTTCGTCCTTGTCGCTGATCAGCTCGAACGGGAAGCCTTGCTTGGCCTTGAAGTTCTCGTGCGACTTGATGCCATCGCGCGACACGCCGAACACCACGGTGTTGGCGGCGGCAAAGGCGTCATGCTGGTCGCGGAACCCCTGGCCTTCGGTGGTGCAGCCCGGCGTGCTGTCCTTCGGGTAGAAGTACACCACCACTTGCTGGCCCTTGAGTTCGGCCAGGCTGACGGTTTGCCCGCTGGTGGCCTGGGCCTGAAAGTCCGCAACAGGTTGGTCGAGTGCTACAGCCATGGTGGTTTCCTTACATGGGGTTCTGTGGGCGCCAAGGTTCGATCAGCGCATCCAGGTTCAGGGCATCGGCAAAGTCCAGGAACTGGTCACGCAACCAGCTGATTTGCGTACCGGCCGGCAGAATCACGGTGAACTGGGCGTTGAGCATGCTGCTGCCGGTTTGCGGAGCCAGGTAGGTGTCGCAGGTCATGGCTTCCAGCTCGACGCGGTGGTCGAGGAAGAACTGGCACAGCTCGTTGATGATGTCCGGGCGGTAGGCGGCGCTGACGTAGGCCACGTACGGCAGAGCCTGCGGGCGCACTTCCTGGTCGGCGCTGCGCACCACGTCCAGGGTCAGGCCATGTTTTTTGCCCAGGCCCGGCAGGGTGGACTCCAGGCGCGCCAGGGCGTCCCAGCTGCCGCCCACTTGCAGCACCAGGGCGCTGGTCTCGCCGTGGCGACTCAGGCGCGAGGTGACCACCGCGCAGCGGTTTTCGAAAGCGGCGCGGCTGAGGACGTTGGCCAGTTCCATGGGGTTCGGGCCCAAGGCACTGATGACAAGGAATTGTTCGCGGACGGTGGGGGTGGACATGCAGCATTCCTAAAGCGATGAGCGGTCGGTACAGGACGGGCGAAAGCCTCCTGTCGGCAGGGCCCGGGGCTCGCATGCGAGGTCGTGGACGCTGGCGGGGAGCAAGGTCGACGGCCCGGCGGGCCGCGCTGCACCGATCAAAGGATCAAGGGTAGCGAAATAAGGCGCCGAGGGGAATGCTCCGCCTGCCTGCTTCGCTTGTGCAAGGCCGATGCCCCCAGTACCATTACGGCTCTCTTTTTCCGGCAGGAGCAGTTACATGATTGCGGGCAGTATGGTGGCATTGGTCACACCCATGGATGCACAAGGGCGTGTGGACTGGGGCAGCCTCGACAAACTTGTAGACTTCCACCTGGAAAACGGCACCCATGCGATCGTCGCTGTAGGCACCACGGGTGAGTCCGCCACGCTGGATGTCGAAGAACACATCCTGGTCATCAAGCACGTGGTCGAGCGCGTCAAACGCAGCAGCCGCCGCGTTCCGGTCATTGCCGGTACCGGTGCCAACGCCACTGCCGAAGCCGTGCACCTGACCCAGAACGCCAAGAGCGCCGGTGCCGATGCCTGCCTGCTGGTAGTGCCGTACTACAACAAGCCGACGCAAGAAGGCCTGTACCAGCACTTCAAGCACATTGCCGAAGCCGTCGACATTCCGCAGATCCTCTACAACGTACCCGGCCGCACCTCCTGCGACATGCAGGCCGAGACCGTGATCCGCCTGTCGACCGTGCCGAACATCATCGGCATCAAGGAAGCCACCGGCGACCTGGTCCGCGCCAAGGCCATCCTCGATGGCGTCAGCAAGGACTTCATCGTCCTGTCCGGCGATGACCCGACTGCCGTCGAGCTGATCCTGATGGGCGGCAAGGGCAACATTTCTGTTACCGCCAACGTCGCCCCGCGTGAAATGGCCGATCTGTGCGAGGCCGCCCTTGAGGGCAATGCCGAGAAGGCCCGCGCGATCAACGAAAAACTCATGCCGCTGCACAAAGACCTGTTCTGCGAAGCCAACCCGATCCCGGTGAAGTGGGCGCTCGTCGAAATGGGCCTGATGCAAAAGGGCATTCGCCTGCCACTGACCTGGCTAAGCGAAGGCTGCCACGAAAAAGTCCGTACTGCCTTGCGCCAGTCCGGCGTACTGGTTTAAGAGGAAGTACACCGCATGAAGCGACTGGCTGGTCTTTCCGCCCTTGCCCTGATTATCTCCAGCACCAGTGGGTGTGGCTGGCTGTGGGGCGAGGATGGCTATTTCCGCGACCGCGGCAGCGACTACCTGCAGGCGCACCCGACTGCGCCGATGCAGCTGCCGCCGGACGCCAGCAACGTCAAACGCCTTGACCCGCTGCTGCCCATTCCGCGTAACGTCGCCGACGATCACGTCACGGGCGAGTTCGAAGTGCCGCGCCCGCAACCCCTGACCGGCGGTGCCGCCCAGGTCACCGACTACAGCCTGCAACGCAGCGGCAGCAGCCGTTGGGTGCTGGCCCAGCACTCGCCAGCCGAAGTGTGGCCGGTGGCTCGCCAGTTCTTCGAGGACAATGGCTTCCGCATCGCTGAGGAGCGCCCGCAGACCGGTGAGTTCAACACCACCTGGCAGCGTTTCGACGAGCTGTCGGCATCGCTTGGCCAGCGCCTGGCGAGCACCGCCAGCAGCGGTGACAGCGAAGTGCGCGTGCGTGTCCGCATGGAGCCGGGCGTGCAGCGCAACACCTCCGAGGTGTATGTGGTCAGCGTCGAGCGCCCGGCCGGCAGCACCGCCGAGCCTGACTTCCCGTCCACCTCCAGCAACACGGGTGCCGATGCCCTGCTGGTCGACGAAATGCTCGCCAGCATGAACCGCAGCGCCGAGAAAGGCGGTTCGGTATCGCTGTTGGCCGCGCGCGATTTCGACGCGCCAAGCCGTGTCAGCCTGAGCGAAGACGGCAGCGGCAACCCGGTGCTGTACCTGGGTTCCGACCTGGACCGTGCCTGGTCTGGCGTAGGCCGTGCCCTGGAGCAGGGTGGCGAGTGGCGTGTTGAAGACATCAACCGCAGCCTGGGCCTGTACTACATCAACCTGTCGGAAAAACCGGACGACAAGCAGAACCAGCCTGGCTTCTTCGGCCGGATGTTCGGCAGCGAGCCGACCAAGGAAGAGCGTGAAGCCCGTGCCGAGCGCTACCAGGTTCGCCTGAGCAAGGTGGGTGATAGCGTGCAGGTCACGGTCGAGAAAAACATCAACACCGTTGCCCCGGCCGATGTCGCCCGCCGCGTGCTGAGCGCCATTCAGGACCACCTGGGCTAAGTGCGCTTCGCGGTACTCGGAAGCGGCAGCCAAGGGAACGGCACGCTGATCGCCAGTGGTGACACGTTCATCCTGGTCGATTGCGGCTTTTCCCTGCGCGAAACCGAGCGGCGCCTGGCGCTGCTCGGTGTATCGGCGGCTCAGCTCAGTGCGGTGCTGGTGACCCACGAACATGCCGACCACGTGCATGGGGTGGGCTTGCTGTCGCGGCGCTACAATGTACCGGTCTACCTCAGCCAAGGCACGTTGCGCGGCATGCGCAAGCCGGTGGAGGTGGCCGGTTTTCTCGCTTGTGGCCAAAGCCTGCGTATCGGCAGCCTGGAAGTGACCGCCGCGCGGGTCGAGCACGATGCCTACGAGCCGTTGCAATACGTGATCAGCGATGGCCAGCGGCGCTTCGGTATGCTGACCGACCTGGGCTCTTATGACGCGCTGTTGCTGGAGCGTTACCAGGGCCTGGATGCATTGTTGATCGAGGCCAACCACTGCCGCGACCTGCTGGCACGCGGTCACTACCCGGCCTTCTTGAAGCAGCGGGTAGGGGGCATGCAAGGGCATTTGAACAATCACCAGGCCGCGCGCCTGGTGCACGAGTTGGGCTGGAACAACCTGCAACACCTGGTGCTGGCCCACCTCAGCAGCAAGAACAACCTGCCACACTTGGCTCGCCAGTGCTTCGTCGACACCCTTGGGTGCGACCCGGACTGGCTCCAGGTGGCGAATCAGGAACACGGGCTCGACTGGCGCGAAATCGCCTAGCCCAACACCTCAAGCAAGCGGAGCCCAATCATGGAAAAACGCGACGAACTCTACCGCGGCAAGGCCAAATCGGTTTACAAGACCGACGACGCCGACCGCTTGATCCTGCTGTTCCGTAACGACACCTCGGCGTTCGACGGCAAGCGCATCGAACAACTCGACCGCAAAGGCATGGTGAACAACAAGTTCAACGCCTTCATCATGCAGAAGCTGGAAGAAGCCGGCGTGCCGACCCAGTTCGACAAGCTGCTGGGCGACAACGAGTGCCTGGTGAAGAAGCTGGACATGATCCCGGTCGAATGCGTAGTGCGTAACTACGCCGCCGGCAGCCTGGTCAAGCGCCTGGGCGTGGAGGAGGGCATCAAGCTGGAGCCGTCCACCTTCGAGCTGTTCCTGAAGAACGATGAGAAGGGCGACCCCTTCATCAACGAATCCCACGTTGTCGCGTTCGGCTGGGGCACCGCCGAGCAGCTGGTGGAAATGAAAAAGCTGTCGCTGAAAGTCAACGAAGTGCTGAGCAAGCTGTTCGATGACGCCGGCCTGCTGCTGGTCGACTTCAAGCTGGAGTTCGGCGTATTCCACGGCCAGATCGTGCTGGGCGACGAGTTCAGCCCGGACGGTTGCCGCCTGTGGGACAAAGAAACCCGCAAGAAGATGGACAAGGACCGCTTCCGCCAGGGCCTGGGCGACGTGATCGAAGCCTACGAAGAAGTTGCCAAGCGCCTGGGCGTGCCGCTGTAAGCGGCGCGTTCACGCAAGCGCCTGATACCACGCGATTTTTTTGAAAAAAATGTTTGCGTTTTTAAAAAACGCTGGTAAGATGCGCGGCATTGGAGAGATGCCGGAGTGGTCGAACGGGACGGATTCGAAATCCGTTGTACTGGCAACAGTACCTAGGGTTCAAATCCCTATCTCTCCGCCATACATCGAGAAGCCCCGCAGATTTAGATCTGCGGGGCTTTTTCGTTCTGGACCATCGAGAATCGGCATATCGCCGCTCATTTTTTCATCATCCCCAATTCAGCATCATCCAGCAGCGCCTTGGCCATCGCGCTGAGGTAATGCGAAGCCCAGATCAGTTTCCGGTCGTCGTCCATCAAGCCGGTGATGATCAGGTCGCGGACGTAGCCCATCGGTTCGGATGCCTGTTTACGAGCGTCCTGGCAGGGGATGTCGGGCGCTGGCTTGCCGGCGATGGTCTGCGAAGCAGGCCTGTTGTAGAGCCGTTTTTCGCAACATTTTGTCTTGAACTGCCAATGTCACCTTGCGCTACAATGCGCTCCTCTAATACGCCTTTCACGCCCAGACCAAACGCCGTAATGATTACGCGCTGGGCGATGACCTTTTTCTGACATGGATTCGTTGGATGCTTCGCGCCGTACTGGTCTCCCTCTATGCCCTTCGCTGGACGGCTGAATTGTCGTCTGCAGCCAGTGCTGCACCCTCTCTGAAATCCCCGCACAACGTCGAATGCTGCCGCCAGACCCTGGCTGCGGTACGCGGCTGTGCGCCCCACCGAAAATGGAGTGCTCCACTTGCGTAAGAAATTCGTCGCGTCCCTCTTGGCGGTTGCCATCGCCTCTACCACGGCCTGTGCACAGCTCGGGATCAGCAAAGAGCAAGCGGGCACCGTGATCGGTGGCCTGGCCGGTGTGGCCATCGGCTCGACCATGGGCAGCGGCAACGGCAAGATCGCCGCTGCCCTGATTGCAGGTGGCATCGGTGCCTACGTGGGCAACCGCATTGGCCACATGCTGGATGAAAAGGACCAGCAGGCCCTGGCGCTGCGCACCCAGGAAGTGTTGAGCCAACAGCAGACTACCGCCAGCGCCCAGCCGGTGACCTGGACATCCGACCACTCGGGCGCCACCGCGCAGATCGTGCCGGGCAAGGAATACACCCAGACCAAGAAGGTCGAGGTCAAGCGCGCGCCGAAGATTCAGGCGGTGCCGTCGATGAAGCTGATCAACGAACCCTACGTGACCATCAGCGACAACCTGAACGTGCGTGCCGCGCCTAACCAGAACGGTGAAAAAGTCGGCAGCCTGAAGAACCACACCGAGTTCACCGCCGTCGGCTCCACGGGTGACTGGATCCTGGTCGGCCGCAAGGGCGTGACTGTTGGCTATGTGCACAAGAACTACGTCGAACCGAAGGCGCAGGCAGTTGCCAAGCGCGTAACGCCGGCAGTGAACCTGGACGAACTGGACGTAGCCGCCAGCAAGGAAACCCAAGGCTTCGACCTGGACTCGGTGCAGTCGCTGCCGACCGAAACCGTCGCTGCCGAAGCGGCCTGCCGCCCGGTCACGGTCAACCTGAAGTCG
The DNA here is from genome assembly GCF_014192825.1 of Pseudomonas sp. OG7. NCBI lineage: Bacteria > Pseudomonadati > Pseudomonadota > Gammaproteobacteria > Pseudomonadales > Pseudomonadaceae > Pseudomonas > Pseudomonas sp. OG7. The sequence continues at coordinate 83,419 of NZ_JACHYK010000005.1, forward strand.
CAAAGCGGCAAGACCGAGCAAGAGCAGAACACCTTCTGCAAACAAGCCAACGGCACCTGGGAACTGATCTGAGGAACTCCATGAAAAAGCACGCGCTCGCGCTGGCTGTGATCGGCGCTTGTGGTCTGGTACCGCAGGCGTTCGCCCATGAGCTGGCCTTCTCGAAGAAAGAAAACATCAAGGTCGAAGTACCTGGGGACGCCACCACCTGGTGCAAACCCGAGGTCGAGCTGACCATCACCCGTCCGGCCTGGGACAACCAGGAGCTGCTATCGGGCTTGCTGACCAAGCTGCCGTTCGTGTTCGCCAAGGACTGCTCGACCGCCAAGGTGAGCTGGAAAGCCGTGGACGCCAAAGGCAACCTCTACGCCAGCGGTTCGGGCAATGCCAGCAACCTGGGCCTGGTGACCCTGGCCGCCGCGCCTGCCGCTGTCGCTGCTGTTCCGGCACCCGCTCCGTCTGCGCCAGCCCCGGCACCTGCACCGGCAGAAGCCCCGGCGGCTGTTGCTCCAGCCCCAGCGCCTGAGCCAGCTCCTGCGGTAGTCGAATCGACACCTGCGAAAGTAGAAGCAGCCCCTGCTGCAGTGCCAGCTCCAGCCGTTGCCGCAGAGCCCGCACCAGCACCAGCAGCCGAAACCCCCGCCGCAGCGCCTGCCGCTCCGCCCGTCGCAGCCCCTGCCGCCGCAGTAGCCGCAGTAGCCGCAGCCCCCACCTCGGATTTCGGTCGCGCCGTGGTCCTGGAAAACCGCAACCTGATGCAGGTAACGGACGGTTCTGGCTGCAAATGGGTACTCAGCCGCGAGATCATCAGCAACGGTGACACCCTGTCGTTCGGCACCACCCCGGCCATGCCGTGCCCGGCGTCCGGTTTTGGCGAAGGCAACTTCGAAAAAATCAGCTGGAAGGCCGTGGGCACCTACCGTGGGGATAACTGGAGCCGCGTATACGTGCACCCGAGCGGCCTGATTTTCAACAAGGTCTACGAGCCTGCGGTCAAGGACAAGGCCGTTTCCTACCTCACGGCAGACGCTGGCCAGGCCGCATTCCTGGTGGGCGAGATCCCCAGCCGGCAGATGAAGGTGTACCTGGCCTTCACCCGTGGCAGCTACGGCGTGCTCCGTCCATTCGGCAGCGACCCTTACTACGTGGCAGTAACCCCGGACGAGTCGTTCGCTCTGGACGCAGCCAAGTACAAGGAAGCTGCGCTGGAAATCTTTGACCTGATCAAGACCACCTCGCCGACCACCACCGACGTGGCCGACCTGCTCATCGTCAAAGACATTTCGGCGATCACGAACAACATGTGGGGCAACGACGCGCAGAAGATCACCCGCAACCGCATCGGCATCAATCGCCAAGGCCTGTTCTTCGATGTGCGCGATGGCGCGAACTGGGCGGTTCAGCGTGAGGAGCAGCGCGTGCGTGAGGCGCGCCGGCGTCAACAGGAACTGGCCAGCGTCCACACCCGCGTACTGGAGCGTTACCAGCAGTTGCAAGACGGCATGAGCGAGTTCAAAGGGCGCGAAACCGAAGCCCTGGCGCAAATGGCCGGCATCAAGGTGCGCTTCGCTTCGCCGCTGGAACAGCAAAACCCGGCAACTTCGGCCCGCGTGGTGCCGATGATGGTCCACGTCACCGGCAAGCAGGGCGATTTCTACGCCATCGACTTCCCGAGCAAGGGCCGCCTGGTGGCGGACGAGGAGTACAGCGAAGGCTGGTACGTGGCGCAAGTGGCCAACGCCACGCCGTACTACCCGCTGGACGATGGCCGCGCGGTGCCCACATACCGTGCCTATAACGCGGGCGAGCCCCAGGCATGCAAACAGGACAAGTGTGCGGACCTCGTGTCGTTCGGCGCCGTGCTGGCCAAGGAATTCCCTAACGCCGGTATCGATTTCAGCTGGACCCCCGAGGTCTCCCAAAAGTACGTGAACGACTGGAACAACGCTTCCGCCATGGTCCAGTGAGGCAAACACCATGATCAAACAGATGAACAAGAAGCAGCTGCTGATTGGCGGTGTGGCCGCAGCGGTGCTGGTGCTCGGCGGTGGTTACGCGATGCTGTCCAGCTCGGGCAAGAAGGCTGCGATGGCCTACTACGACGACTTCAAGGAGCGCTACTTCCTTGAGGACGTGCTGTCTGAAGGTGATATTTCCTACTCGGCGTTCTCTGGCAACCTGACTGTCGCCGACCCCGAGATCCGCGTGGCGGCCGCGCAGACCAACGGTGCCCAGCAATTCATGCGTGGCCTGTCGGGCCTGATGGAGTCGGTTCGCGGTAGCTCGGCGGAGGAAGGCCTGGCCGGTTGGGCCAAGTACCAACTCAACGCCAGCGGCAATGTTGCAGGCGTCTACCTGAAGGCCGATGCGCTGAAGCTGGCGCACGATGGTGACAGCAAGGACGGCACGATCCACATCCAGCTGCTTGGGATGCAGATGGGCAACCCTTTCGTTGCCAGCAAGGGCGCTGAAGTGGTGCTGGTGTCTGATGTCAGCGACGAGATCCAGCCGCGTGCCGAACTGGCCGCCAATGGCCGGGCCACCCAGTCGAACTTCGACTGGGGTAGTAACATGGTTGTGCGTCAGCCAATGACCGGCGCGTTTTTGGTCAGTAGCACGGGGGAATTCGGCACCACGGTAGACGTGGACTTCACCCTCAAGCGCTCCAGTGACGGCGAGGGCTCGATGGCGTTCGTCGTGACCCACCGTAACGATGGCTCCAAGGTGGGTGAGATCGTGCGCAAGGCCGAGTTCCAGTCGCTGCCGGAGCTCGACGATGTCGAAACCCAGCTCAAGAGTGCGTTGAGCGCCATGCTGATCGGGGCCTACAGCACGTACACCGGTCAGGCTGTACTGGCCGAGGCGGTGAGTGGTTTTGCACGCAAGGCCAAGGTGGAGAACTACAGCGTGAGCTACAGCGGCTTCAAACCGCTGAAAGAGGCTTACAGCGACTACCAGCAGAATGTTCCGAAGGCGAAGTTTGCCGCCTTCTGTGAACAGGTCGGGTTGTCGACGTGGAGCAGTGATTTCGGTGCCAAGGGCAAGAACCACAGCGACTCGGAATGTGCCATCGGGCAGAAGCTGGTCGAGGATGGCAAGTTTGAAGAGCACTACACCTTCAAGGAAGGCAAGAGCCTGTTTGCGGCGTTGTTCGTGAGCAAGGCGTATGAGCTGGAAACCAATTGACCGGTTGATCGCTGATAAACAAAGCCCCCGGCAACGATGAGTTGCCGGGGGCTTTTTCAATTCTGCGAATCAGAGGTTTCAGCGCATCGCCGCCAGCTTGATGCCGAACCCTACCAGGCAAGCCCCGGCCAGCCGCTCGAACATATTGGTAATGCGCGGGTTGGCGCGCATGCGTTCGGCCAGCCGGTGGGTCAGCACCACGGCGATCAACCCGTACAGGAACGTGATCACCGCCACCGTTGCCGCCATGAAGCCGAACGTCACCAACCCCTGATGCTTCACCGGGTCGATGAATAATGGGAAGAACGCCATGTAGAACATGATCGCCTTGGGGTTGAGCAGGGTGATCAGCATGGTCTGGCGCAGGTATTGGCCGTTGTCCATGCGGCTGGTGCGCGGCGCGTCACCCGGTTTGCTCAACAGCATGCGTAGGCCCAGGTAGGCGAGGTACGCGGCGCCGGCCCATTGCACGATGTGGAAGGCCGCAGGGTAGGTGGCCAGCAAGGTGGCGACGCCAGCTACCGCTAGCCACAACAGGACTTGGTCACCGACGATCACCCCACAGGTCGCGGCCAGGCCTGCCTTGATGCCGCCCTTGCCGGTGGCAGTGATCAGGGCAAAATTGCCCGGGCCCGGGATGGCCAGAAGAATGATGAAGGCGATGACGAATGCGCCGTAGTCGGTGACGCCGAGCATGGTGAACTCCTGTAGAGCAATGCAAAGGCAGAGTCATGACTATCGTCGCCAACAGCGTGCTTTACAACCTGTTGTTGCACATTCGCAATCCATCATTGCCAAGCACGACTTGGATCCAATGCCTGTTTTCTGTATTATCCCGCCGCCATCAGACGATGGTCGAAGATGATTCATTTAAAGGACTTTGTAATGAAAAAGCTGTTCAAGGCCACCGTAGCCGTTGCTGTAGTTTCGGGTGTTGCCCTGCTGTCGGGTTGCACTGGCCAGGTTTACAACCAGCCGAAAAACTGCACCTACGACTACCTGTTCCACCCTTCGGTTTCCATCTCCAAGATCATCGGTGGCTGCGGCCCGATCGATAAACTGCCTCAGCAGCAGTAATCTTGGCGGTACCCTGATCGCGACGCTTGCGGCGTGATCCAAGGCCCCCGGTCATGTAGATGGCCGGGGGTTTTTGTTTTTGGCGTGACAATCTGCCACTGGGGCAACCCGTCGTCTTGACGCCGGGGCGGGCAATTTGTTTGTGCTGGCATTTCATATACAATCAGAAAAACGATTCAGCGTTGTCGGTCAATTCGACAAAAGGCCGAGTCGTTTTCTGGTTCTCTGGCTGCTGAACAATGATCAACAACAAGCCTGCGCTGAAGAACACGCTTTACCTGGGCCAGCCACAGGCCCGCCCTCTGTTCTCCTGACTGGAATTGATCAATGTTCAAGAAAGCTGGCAAGACCTTGCTGGGTCTGGCTGTCGCTGCAAGCTTCATGCAAGCGCACGCCGCAGAAACCAAGAAAGTAGACGTGCTGCTGGTCGGCGGCGGCATCATGAGCTCCACCCTGGCCGTGTGGCTGCATGAGCTGGAGCCAAGCTGGTCGATGGAAATGGTCGAGCGCCTGGACGGCGTGGCCGAAGAAAGCTCCAACGGCTGGAACAACGCCGGTACCGGCCATTCCGCGCTGGCCGAGCTGAACTACACCCCGGAAGACAAAGACGGCAACGTCAACATCGCCAAGGCCATCGAAATCAACGAAGCCTTCCAGATTTCCCGTCAGTTCTGGTCGTGGCAGGTACGCCAGGGCGTGTTGAAGAATCCGCACTCGTTCATCAACACCACCCCGCACATGAGCTTCGTGTGGGGCGATGACAACATCAAGTTCCTGAAGAAGCGCTACGACGCGCTGCAGGCCAGCCCGCTGTTCCGCCCGATGCAGTACTCCGAGGACCACGCGCAGATCGCCAAGTGGGTCCCGCTGATGATGGAAGGCCGCGACCCGAACCAGAAGCTGGCCGTGACCTGGACGCCGATCGGCACCGACGTGAACTTCGGCGAGATCACCCGCCAGTTCGTTGGCCACCTGCAAACCCAGAAAGGCTTCGACCTGAAGCTGTCCACCGAAGTACAGGACATCACCCGCAACAAGGACGGCTCCTGGCACGTCGAGTACAAGAACCTGAAGGACGGTACCGAATCGGCCACCGACGCCAAGTTCCTGTTCATCGGTGCTGGTGGCGGCGCACTGAAGCTGCTGCAGAAGTCGGGCATTCCTGAAGCCAAGGAATACGCAGGCTTCCCGGTGGGCGGCTCGTTCCTGGTGACCGAGAACCCGACCGTTGCCATGCAGCACATGGCCAAGGCCTACGGCATCGCCTCGACTGGCGCACCACCCATGTCGGTACCGCACCTGGACACCCGCGTGCTGGACGGCAAGCGCGTGATCCTGTTTGGCCCGTTCGCCACCTTCTCGACCAAGTTCCTGAAGAACGGCTCGTACCTGGACCTGCTGAGCAGCACCACCACCCACAACGTGTGGCCAATGACCAAGGTGGGTATCGAGCAGTACCCGCTGGTCGAGTACCTCGCTGGTCAGCTGATGCTGTCGGATGATGACCGCTTCGAAGCCCTGCGCACCTACTTCCCGAACGCCAAGAAGGAAGACTGGCGCCTGTGGCAGGCCGGCCAGCGTGTGCAAATCATCAAGCGTGATGCCGAGAAAGGCGGCGTGCTGAAGCTGGGCACTGAAGTGGTGGCGTCGCAAGACCGCACCATTGCTGGCCTGCTGGGTGCATCGCCAGGCGCCTCGACGGCTGCGCCGATCATGCTGAACGTGCTGGAAACCGTGTTCAAGGAGAAGGTCGCTACTCCTGAGTGGCAGGCCAAGATCAAGGAAATCGTGCCAAGCTACGGCACCAAGCTGAACGATTCGGCAGCGGCCACCCAGAAAGAGTGGAACTACACCGCTGAAGTGCTTCAGCTGGAGAAACCGCCGGTGATCGATGCCAGCGTTGACTTCAACGGCGCGCCGAGCGAGCCGGTTGAGAGCAAGCCTGCGAACGACATGGCGCTGTAATCGGCCATTGTTGTGAAAGAAGCCACGGGGGAAACCTCGTGGCTTTTTTTTTGCCTGTTCGGGCCCTTTCGCGGGTACAGGAAAATCAGCTCTGCCGAAGAATGCACTCCAGCAACCCGGGAAACCGCTCACCCAGCATTTCGCTGCGCAGCGAGTTCATGTGGGTCGTCCCCACATTGCGGGTATGCACCAGCCCCGCATCACGCAGGACGCGGAAGTGATGGGACATGCTCGACTTCGGCCGGCCGCCATCCAGCTCGCCGCAGCTGGCTTCGGTGACACCGGCCAGGTGTCGGACGATTTCCAGGCGCACGGGGTCGCTCAGCGCATAGAGCAGGCGTTCGAGGATCAGGTCTTCAGCGGTGGGGTGTTTGTAGGCTCGCATGGCTCACATGATAACGGGGGTTTCATTAATTGCCATAGTTCGATTATGATCGAACAACAGTATTCAGATGAGCCCGGAGTTTCCCATGTCCGCACTGTTCGAACCCTACACCCTCAAAGACGTCACCCTGCGCAACCGCATCGCCATTCCGCCCATGTGCCAGTACATGGCCGAGGATGGCCTGATCAACGACTGGCACCAGGTGCATTACGCCAGCATGGCCCGTGGCGGTGCCGGCCTGCTGGTGGTCGAAGCCACGGCGGTGGCACCTGAAGGGCGCATCACCCCTGGTTGCGCCGGAATCTGGAGCGATGCCCACGCCCAGGCTTTCGTGCCGGTGGTGCAGGCCATCAAGGCGGCCGGTTCGGTGCCGGGCATCCAGATTGCGCACGCCGGCCGCAAGGCCAGCGCCAACCGCCCGTGGGAGGGTGACGACCACATTGGTGCTGATGACGCGCGTGGCTGGGAGACCATCGCCCCGTCCGCCATTGCCTTTGGCGCGCACCTGCCAAACGTGCCGCGCGCAATGACCCTGGACGACATCGCCCGGGTCAAGCAGGACTTCGTCGATGCCGCCCGCCGTGCGCGTGATGCCGGCTTCGAGTGGATCGAACTGCACTTCGCCCATGGCTATCTGGGCCAGAGCTTTTTCTCCGAGCACTCCAACAAGCGTACCGACGCCTACGGTGGCAGCTTCGACAATCGCAGTCGTTTCCTGCTGGAAACCCTGGCAGCGGTACGTGAGGTGTGGCCAGAAAACCTGCCGCTGACCGCACGCTTTGGTGTGCTGGAATACGACGGCCGCGACGAGCAGACCCTGGAAGAGTCGATCGAGCTGGCGCGCCGCTTCAAGGCGGGTGGCCTGGACCTGCTGAGCGTGAGTGTCGGTTTCACCATTCCCGAGACCAACATCCCGTGGGGCCCGGCGTTCATGGGGCCGATCGCCGAACGCGTGCGCCGTGAGGCGAAGCTGCCGGTGACCTCGGCGTGGGGCTTTGGTACGCCGCAACTGGCTGAAGCCGCGTTGCAGGCCAACCAGTTGGACCTGGTGTCGGTAGGGCGCGCGCATTTGGCTGATCCGCACTGGGCGTACTTTGCGGCCAAGGAGCTGGGCGTGGAAAAAGCCTCCTGGACCTTGCCGGCGCCGTATGCGCACTGGCTTGAGCGCTATCGCTGAGTGATGCCGGGGGCTGCGCAGCAGCCCCCGAATCTAAAACCGATCCAACCGGTAGGCCCCCATCTCAGGCCCACTGGCCTGCTCAGCCAACCGCCCCACCCACTCCGCCGTCACCGCTGCCTGGGTCAGCCCCAAATGCTGATGCCCAAACGCCAGCAGCACCCGCCCATCACACACCCTGTCGATCACCGGCAACGAGTCTGGCAACGAAGGCCTGAAGCCCATCCACGGCGTAGCCCCTTCGGCACTCAAGTCTTGCCGAAACAGCCCCTTGCTCAAATGGTGCAACTGCCAGGCGCGCTGCATGCTCGGCGGTGCCTCCAGCCCGGCGAACTCCACCGTGCCGGCCAGGCGCAAGCCGTCGGCCATGGGCGTCATGATGAACTTGCGTTCCAGCGACGTGACCGCAAACGGCAGGCGCTGACGCTCGCCCGGCAGCATCAGGTGGTAACCGCGCTCCGTGTCCAGCGGCACCCGCTTGCCCGTCAGTACGGCGGTCAGTTTCGCAGAGTGCGCACCACAGCTGATCAGCACCTGACGGGTATTGAACGTGCCATGGTCGCTGACCAGGGTGACCCCGCCGCTGTGCAACCGGCCACCCTCGACCTGCGCCCGGGCAAACCGTACGCCACTGGTTTTGGCCGCTTCGAACAGCTCGCACACCACCCTGTACGGATCGATGAAATGACCGGTCTTGGGAAAGAACAGCCCGCCCAGCAATGATGGGTTCAACTGCGGTGCCGCTTCGCGTATGGCTTCGGCCGACCAGAAGTCCACCGGCACCGCCTGCTGTTGCATGCGTGCGCGCAAGGCCTCCAGCGCCTGGCGTGATTCAGGCTTCTCGAACACCAGCAGTGAGCCATCTTCCTGGAACAGCTCGCTGCGCCCGATCGAGCCCAATAATCGCTGCCAGGCACCCAGGCTGCCTTCGTTCAGTGTGCGGATGCCGGCCACGCTGCGCTGGAACGGCGCCGGGCGCAGGTTGAGCAGCAAGCGAGTGAACCACGGCATGGCCTTGGGCAGGTACTTCCAGTCCAGGCGCAACGGGCCCATCGGGTCCAGCAGCATGCGCGGCAAGCGCTTGAGGATCGACAGGTCGGCGATCGGGAACACCTGCTCGGTCGCCAGGTGCCCGGCATTGCCATAGGACGCGCCCTGGCCGGGCGCCTGACGGTCGACCAGCAGCACTCGGCGGCCCTGACGGGCCAGTTGCAGGGCGCAAGCGACGCCGACAATGCCGGCGCCAACCACCGCGATATCGGTTTCAGCGGTTTCGAGCATGCTCAGCCTTCCCGTTTACCGTCAAGCAGGCGCCGCAGCTGCAGCGGGTTGCCGTGCTGCAACGCCGACGGCAGCAAGGCATCGGGGAAGTCCTGGTAGCACACCGGACGCAGGAAGCGCAGGATCGCCGCCGTGCCCACCGAGGTGGTGCGGGCATCGGAGGTGGCCGGGAACGGTCCGCCGTGGACCATCGCATCGCACACCTCAACGCCGGTCGGCCAGCCATTGACCAGAATGCGCCCGGCCTTGCGTTCAAGGGTCGGCAGCAGGGCGCGGGCGCTGGTGATGTCGGCATCGTCCAGCTGCAACGTAGCGGTCAGTTGGCCCTCCAGATGCTCGGCCACCTGGCGGACCTGTTCATCGCTCGCGCAGGCCACGACCAACGACGCAGCACCGAACACTTCGGCCTGCAACGCCGGGTCTGCCAGGAAGGCTTCGGCCTGGGTCACGAACAACTGTGCCTGGCATTGGTTGGGGCCTTGCCCGGCCTGACCACTGGCTGCCGTCTTGGCATTGGCGTTTTCCGCCAGGGCACCGACACCGGCCTGGTAAGCACTGAAGATGCCCGGGGTGAGCATGGTCTGCGCGGCGGCCTGTTGTACGTGTTCGCTGGCGGCAGCGATGAAGCGCTGCAACGCGGGCCCTTGTCGGGCGATCACCAGGCCGGGGTTGGTGCAGAACTGGCCAGCACCTTGGGACAACGAGGCGACGAAGCCTTGCGCCAGCGCTTCGGCGCGGGCCTGCAAAGCGGCCTCGAAGAGGAATACCGGGTTGATTGAGCTCATTTCGGCGTACACCGGGATCGGCTCCGGGCGTGCCTGAGCGGCTTGGCACAGTGCGACACCACCGCTGCGCGAGCCGGTAAAACCTACTGCCTTGATACGCGGGTCGCTGACCAGGGCGATGCCCACTTCTCGGCCAGAGCCGTACAACAGCGAGAACACGCCGGCCGGCAAACCGCACAGCTTCACCGCTTGCGTCACGGCCTGGCCGACCAGTTCGCTGGTGCCAGGGTGGGCGCTGTGGGCCTTGACCACCACCGGGCAGCCAGCGGCCAATGCCGACGCGGTGTCGCCACCGGCTACCGAAAATGCCAGCGGAAAATTGCTGGCGCCGAACACGGCCACCGGCCCCAGGGCGACCTGGCGCTGACGCAGGTCGGCGCGGGGCAGGGGCTGGCGTTCGGGCTGGGCATTGTCGACCCGTACATCCAGCCATTCACCAGCCCGCACCACCCGGGCAAAAGTGCGCAGCTGGGTGCAGGTGCGGCCCCGTTCACCCTGGATGCGCGCTTTGGGCAGGCCGGTTTCGGCCACGGCGCGGTCGATCAGGGCATCGCCGAGGGCTTCGATCTGCGCGGCGATGGTTTCGAGAAATTGTGCCCGTTGTTCGAGCGAGGTTTCGCGGTAGGCATCGAACGCCGCCCAGGCCAGGGCGCAGGCCTGGGCGACGTGTTCGCCGGTGCCGCCGAGGTAGGCCGGTTCCAGCGTTTGGCCGGTAGCCGGGTTGATGGCGTGGATGGCTTCGCGGCTGCCAGTTACCGGCGTCTGGCCGATCAGCAGGTTGCCTGTGAGGGGCATGTAGCCTCCTTGGAATCAAATACGGGTATCAAGGGAAACCGCAGCCCCTGTAGGAGCGGCCTTGTGTCGCGAAAGGGCTGCGAAGCAGCCCCAGCAATTTGTGCCTCTGCGCGAAAATCCCGGGGCCGCTTGGCAGCCCGTTCGCGACACAAGGCCGCTCTTACAAGAGTCCGCGCAGGTCCAAAGTCAGGCGACGTTTTGCTCAGCCGACCAGCTGGCATACCAGCTGCGGAACAGCGCGTACTGCTGCTCGGCATAGTTGCGCTGGGCATCGGTCAGCACGTCGGTCTCGTTGAAGTGCAGGCTGTACTCGCGGTCACCGTTCAGCACCATCAGATGCTTGTAGTACAGCACCAGGTCGCAACCCTCATCGAACGACGACAGCACCGCCAGTGCCGCTTCCAGCTCACGTGCCAGGCGACGGGCCTTCGCATCGCCCTTGGCCGCCTGCTTGCTCAGGCTCACCAAGTGCAGCACTTCACGCGGCAGGGCGTTGCCGATGCCGGTGATGGCACCGGTGGCGTTGCAGTTGACGAAACCATGCACCACCTGGGTATCCACGCCGACCATCAGGGTCACATCGTCATCCTTGGAGGTGATGTGCTCGGCGGCGTAGCGCAGGTCGGCGCCACCGCCGAACTCCTTGAAGCCGATCAGGTTGGAGAATTCGCGGCGCAGTTCGAAGAACAGGTCGGCGCGGGTGGCGAAGCCGTAGTAGGGGCTGTTGTAGATCACTGCTGGCAGCTTGGGCGCGGCGGCAAGGATGGCCGAGAAGTGGTGCTTCTGGGCGATCAACGAAGCACCACGGCTAAGCACGCGGGGGATGACCATAAGGCCGGCGGCACCGACCTTGGCAGCATGGGCCGCGTGGGAAACCGCTTCGCGGGTGTTCACCGCACCCGTGCCGACGATGGTGGGAATGCCTGCGGCCACCAGGCGCGCCACACCTTCCTGGCGCTCGGCTTCGGTCAGCAGCGGCCAGTCACCCATCGAGCCGCAGTACACCACGGCGCTCATGCCGGCCTCGATCAGTTCGCGGCCCTTGCGCACCAGGGCGTCGAAGTCCGGCTTGCGGTCGGCGGTGCATGGGGTCATCAAGGCGGGCATGGTGCCGGTGAAGATGTTGTCAGTCATTGTTGTCACTCCTCGCAATGTTCAGTCGGAAAAAGCCGGGGTCAGATACCCCAGGCGAACGGGTCTTGTTCGTCGATCAGCAGGGTGCTGTCGGCGGTCATGTAGGCGCGGCCGGTGATGAACGGGCGAATGTGTTCGCCGTCGCGCTCGTAGCGGCCGTGGAACTGGCTGCCGGTGATGCTGGCCTGCACCCAGGTCTGGCCTTCGGCAAGCTTGCCGTCGGCGGCCAGGCAGGCCAGCTTGGCGCTGGTGCCGGTGCCGCAGGGCGAGCGGTCGTAGGCCTTGCCGGGGCACATCACGAAGTTGCGGCTGTCGGCGTTGGCGTCGTTGGCGAACAACTCGACGTGGTCGATGGGGGCGCCGTTTTCACCCGTGATGCCCTGGGCTTCGAGGGCCTTGAGCATGGCCCAGGTGTACTCGGTGAGCGCTTCGCGGTTGCCCAGCTCTATGCGCTGGCCGTGTTCGGAAACCAGGAAGAACCAGTTGCCGCCCCAGGCAATGTCGCCGTGCACCACGCCGTGCCCGGGCACATCCACCGCCACCTGCTGGCGATAGCGGTAAGAGGGCACATTGGCGACGGTGACGGCGCCATCTTCATGCAGGGTGGCGCTGACTTGGCCGACCGGGGTGTCTATCTTTTGCACGCCGGGCGCGATCAGGCCCAGGTGCTGCAACGAGGCGACCAGGCCGATGGTGCCGTGGCCGCACATGTTCAGGTAGCCGGCGTTGTTGAAGAAAATCACCCCGCAGGTGGCGTCGGCCGACACCGGTGGGCAGTACAGCGCGCCCACCAGCACATCGTTGCCGCGAGGCTCCAGCAGGCAGGCACGGCGCCAGTGGTCGTGCAGCTCGCGCAGTTCGTCGCGCTGTTCGGCCATGCTGCGGCCATGCAGTTGCGGGAAGCCCTTCATCACCAGGCGGGTCGGTTCGCCGCCAGTGTGGGAGTCGATGACGTGAATCTGTTTCATGGGCTTGTCCCTTGCGTAAAAGATCAGGAGGCGACGGCGGCAGGGCGGCCGGCATAGGTGTCAGCGGTGGTTTCGCTTTCGTCCTCGCCTTCCAGGCGTACAAGGTGTGCAGGCACGCCAGTGGCCGCTCCCCAGTAGTAGATGCCCAGGGCACAAGCCGCCACGGCTACGGTGTCGAGCGGGTGGCCGATGACCCCCAGGCCGCCGAAGCTGCCCAGCCACGACAGCAGGATGGTTACTGCGTAGAAGCCGATCAGCCATGCCGACGAGCGCACTTGCTGGGCCAGCGACAGGTGCTGGGTGGGCACGAAGCGACCGCACAGCAGGTACAGCACGAACATCACGATTTGCAGGGCCAGTAGCCACGACACGGTATTCCAGCCGGACCAGTACACGATCAGCGCGGCGATGATGAACGACAGCGGGCCGAGCACGCCCATACCCTTGACCCGGAACGGGCGCGGCATGTCTGGCGCATTGCGGCGCAGGGCGGCGACGGTGACCGGGGCCACGGCGTAGCTCAGTACCAGGGCGGCGGATACCACGTTGATCAGTGCTTCCCACGATGGGAATGGCAGGGTCCAGAACACCGACAGGCCAAACGTCAGCCACAGCGCTGGGCGCGGGATGCCGGACTCTGCATCGATGCGGGTGAAGTACTTGAAGAAGGTGCCGGTCTGCGCCCAGCCATAGATCACGCGCGGGGTGGCGTTCATGTAGATGTTGCCGCAGCCGCTGGGCGAGATCACCGCGTCGGCCACCACCAGGTAGGCCAGCCAGCCCACACCCAGGGCAAGGGCGATGTCACGGTAGGGCAGGGCCAGTTCCTTGGTGACCGCAGCCCAGCCGTTGGTGAGCATTTCGGTCGGTACGCTGCCGAGGAAGGCCAGTTGCAGCAGGGCGTAGATGGCGGTGGACAGCAGCACCGAAAGCATCAGCGCAATCGGGATGGTGCGCTGCGGGTTCTTCACTTCGCTGGCCACCGAAATGATCGGCGTCAGGCCCAGGTAGGCGAAGATGATGCCACCGGCCGACACGGCCATTTCTACGCCGGACAGGCCGAACGGAGCAAAACCGTGGACTTCGAAGTTTTCCGGTTTGAAGAAGGTGAACAGCACGCCAATCACCAGCAGCGGCACGATGAACTTGAATACGCTGACCAGGTTGTTGGCCTTGGCGAAGGTTTTCACGCTGCGGTAATTGAGGAAGAAGAACAGCCCCAACAGCGCGAACTGCACGAGCCAGCCAAGCACGGTCGGGTCGCTTGAACCGGTTTTGGTCAGCCCGGGAAACCAGGCGGCGGCGTACTGGCGCGAGGCGACCACTTCGATGGCGATCAGGCTGGAAAAGGCGATCAGGGTGATGAAACCCATCAGGTAGCCCAGCAGCGGGCCGTGCGAGTAAACCGGGTAGCGCACCACGCCACCGGCGCGGGGCAGGGCGGCGCCCAGTTCGCAGTAGACGATGCCCAGCAGCAGTACGGCGAAACCGCCGAGGAACCAGGACAGGATGCCCGCCGGGCCGGCGATGGCCGAGACGTGGCTGGCGGCGAACAGCCAGCCAGAGCCGAAAATGGCCCCCAGGCCGATGAAGGTGAGGTCCAGCAGTGATAACTGTTTCTTGAATTTGCCTGACATGGGTTCGCCTTTTTGTTGGTTATTGGATAGGCAGGTCTGATGTCACGAGATGCGGCTTTTTGGGCCGCGCTCTTGTAGGACTTGGGCGGCTTGCGTGGGGCATAGAGTGAACCGGTCGGGGCGGCGGTTCTTGATGGTTTTCTGCAAGGGGGATGACGAAATCGGCACAGTTGCAAAAAATGCTGGCGGCGAGGGTGGGGTGCTGGATAGGCTGTAGGCCTTAGCGAATAAGGGCTGTAGAGATGTGTTGGTAGTACTGGCCTCTTCGCGGGCACAGCCAGCAGAGAACCGAAGATGACCGACAATCCCTTGGCAACCCTGTACCAGTCTCTCGACCTTCACCGCCCCGCGAGCCTTGAGGCCCTGCTGGCCAGCGTTTCCCTGCTATTGCCGATCCTCGACGTCATCCCCAACGCCGCCATCTTCATCAAAGACCCGGCCGCCCGCTACGTGCTGGCAAACAACACCCTGGTCCAGCGTTGCGGCCTCAAGCGCTTGCAGCCGTTGCTCGGCAAGACCAGCGCTGAAGTCTTCCCGGCACAGCTTGGCCCCGGCTACACCGAGCAGGACCGCCGCGTACTCAAGGAAGGGCTGGTGCTGGACGACCAGCTGGAGCTGCACCTGTACGGCAGCCGCGAGCCCGGCTGGTGCCTGACCCACAAGCGCCCGCTGTACAACCAGGCGGGCGAGATCATCGGCTTGGTAGGCATTTCGGTCGACCTGCAATCAGCCGCCGACACTCACCCTGCCTACCAGCGCCTGGCCGCGGTGGACGAGCATATCCGCCAGCACTTTCACCAGCCGATCAGCATGGGCGAGCTGACCCGCATCGCTGGCATTTCCGTGGCTCAGCTGGAGCGCTACTGCAAGCGGGTATTTCACCTCACGCCCCGACAGATGATCCACAAGGCGCGCCTGGAGCACGCCCACCGCCTGCTGCATTCGGACCTGCCGATCACCGATGTGGCGATGCGCTGTGGCTACACCGACCACAGCGCCTTCAGCCGCCAGTTCAAGCAACTGACTGGTTTCACCCCGCGCCAGTACCGCCAGGCAACCAGCGATCAGGTGGCTTGAAACAGCGCCCGTGCCTCGGCAAAACACTGCTCGGCAATCGCCGAGCGCGGCTCGCTACGGCGCAGCAACAGGCCGACCGGGCTGTGGATGGCAGCGTCGGCCACCGGCAGAATGCGCAGGTGCTCGCTGAGGTCTTCGAGGCCGCAGTCCAACGGCATGATCGCGCAGCACATGCCGGTGTTGATGGCCTGTATCAGCTGGAAAGTCGAGTCGCTTTCCAGTACCGCATGCGGTTCCAGGCCACGGCTGCGCAAGCTCAGGTCCAGCGACTGTCGGTAGTGCATACCCTTGCTCAACAGGCCCAGCGGTATGTCGCTGAGCGCGTCCCAGCGCAGGGTGTCGCTGTCAAACTGGAAGTGCCGGGTGTCGTGCAGCAGGCCCATGGTGGTGGTGCCCAGTTCCAGTACTTCGAAGAAGCTGGGGTTGACCTGGTCCAGGTAGCAGATACCCAGGTCGAGCTGGTTGCGGCTCAGTCCGTCGATGACTTGCTCCGAGCTCAGCGAACTGAGCTGGAAGTGCAGTTCGGGGTATTTTTCGCGTAGCGGCAGCAGCAGGTGCATGGGGTTGAAGCTGGCCAGCGGCACTGTGCCCAGTCGCAGGCTGCCGACCACCTGGCCCCGGCAACTGGCGGCCTCGGCCTGCAGGCCGTCGTGGGCGGCGAGCAGGGTGCGGGCCCAGGCCAGAATACGCTCGCCGGCCTCGGTGAAGCCTTCGAAGCGCTGGCCGCGTTTGACCAGCACCAGGTCCAGCTCGTCCTCCAGGTTGCGCAGGCGCATGGACAGCGTCGGCTGAGTGATATGGCACAGCGCCGCCGCCTGGCCGAAGTGGCGGGTCTGGTCGAGGGCGATGAGGAACTTGAGCTGCTTGATGTCCATGAAAGTGCCTGGCGTATGGTTGTGCAGACCATAACCCACGTCTGCGATAGATGTCATTGATCGGCCGGTAAGCCATAACGATTGGACGCCCCCGCGCCACGCCTCTAGCGTGGTGACAATGCCATTCAAGGAGCTTTTACTGTGCGCGTCCAACCCGATGCGGTCTTCGTACCGCTCAACATTGCCGTGCTGACCGTCAGCGACACCCGTACCTACGACAACGATACCTCCGGCGAGCTGCTGGCCAGCCGGTCGGTCGAGATCGGCCACCGGCTGGTGGCGCGGGCGTTGCTCAAGGACGACCTGTACAAGATCCGCGCCCAGGTCGCCACCTGGATTGCCGACGAGCAGGTGCAGGTGGTGCTGATTACCGGCGGTACCGGCTTTACCGGGCGTGACAGCACACCGGAGGCGGTCGAGTGCCTGCTGGACAAGCGCATCGATGGCTTTGGCGAGCTGTTCCGGGCGCTGTCGATTCTGGATATCGGCAGTTCTACCGTGCAGAGCCGAGCGCTGGCCGGGTTGTCCAACCGCACGTTGGTGTGCTGCTTGCCGGGTTCCACCGGCGCCTGCCGTACGGCGTGGGAAGGAATACTGGCGGAGCAGCTGGATGCCCGGCACCGGCCGTGCAATTTCGTCAAACACCTGCTGCCGATCGAGGCCTGTGCCAGCCGGGGGTGAGTTTTCTCCTGTGACGGCTATCAGCTCAACACATGCTCCACCGGCAACAACGCCGGTGGCAACTGTGTCTCGCCCAACCCCGCCAACACATCCCGCTCCACCGTCCGCACCATGGCATCGGTTGGCAGGTCGTTCTCATCCCGCCCGAACGGGTCCTCCAGTTCGTTGCCAATCGCATCCAGCCCGAAGAACGTGTAGCCCACGATGGTGGTGAACAGCGGTGCCAGCCAGCCCAGCGGCTCGGCCAGGGCAAACGGCAGCAGCAGGCAGAAGATGTAGATGGTGCGGTGCAGCAACAGCGTGTAGGGGAACGGCAACGGTGTGAACTTGATCCGCTCACAGGTGGCCTGCACCTCGGTCAGGCCTACCAGCCGCTGTTCCAGCAGGCTGTAGCGCCAATCGCTGATGTGCTGTTGTTCCGCCAGCCGCGAGCAATGCTGGCCGATGTCGCGCAGGATGCCGTCGCACACGTTGTGCGGGCTGATCGTCTCTGGCCGGGCCAGCCAGGGCCGGGCGGCTGCCAAGTCGTCCTCGTTACGCAGGCGGGCATTCAGCGCATGGGCATAGCCACACAGGCTGCGCAGCAGCTCTGCGCGCAGCGCTTCGTCAGCAATCACCACGCTTTCGCGCACGAACGAGCGGGTTTCGATAATCAGCTTGCCCCAGGCCTTACGGCCCTCCCACCAGCGGTCGTAGCAGGCGTTGTTGCGAAAGCTCATGAAGATCGACAGCGACAGGCCCAGCAACGTAAACGGCGTGGCACTGACCGGGTAGAAAAACGCGGGGAAATGGCGCTCGACCAGCACGATCAGCGCGGCCAGCAGGGTCACCATCAGGCAGCGCAGGGCGATGCGCTTGACGATCGACCCCTTGAGGGTGAACAGCACACGCAGTACATCGGGGGTTGGGTGAACAATCATGGAAATCCAGAGACGGCCATTCAGCCGCCGGTCATGTTCATGAAGCGCAGGATCTGCACATCGCCACCCACTTCGAAGTGGTGGCGGTAGGGCTTGAGGTGCAGGGAGTCGCGGATGGCCTTTTCCAGGCGCTCGCGGTTGCCTGGGTGAGCACGCAGCACGTGCTTCAGGTCTACCGAGTGTTCGTTGCCCAGGCACAGCAACAGGCGGCCTTCGACCGTCAGGCGCACGCGGTTGCAGGTGGCGCAAAAGTTGTGGCTGTGCGGCGAGATGAAACCGACCCGGGTGTTGGCGGCTTCGGCCAGGCGCCAGTAGCGGGCAGGGCCCTGTGATGATTCGGTGGACTCCACCAAGGTGAACTGTTCTGCCAGGCGCTCGCGTACTTCGTCGCTGGAGCAGAACGACTCGCCGCGCTCGTGTTCGCTGATTACCCCCAGCGGCATTTCTTCGATGAAGGTGATGTCCAGCTCGCGATCGATGGCAAAGCGTACCAGGTCGACCAGTTCGTGGTCGTTGCGGCCTTTGAGTACTACACAGTTGAGCTTGATGCGTTTGAAGCCGGCCTGGCGTGCGGCGTCGATACCAGCGATGACCTGGTGCAGGTCGCCGGTACGGGTCAGCTGCTTGAAGCGTCCGGTATCCAGGCTGTCGAGGCTGATGTTCAAGCGCGACAGCCCGGCGTCGAACAGTGGCTGTGCCAGGCGCCCGAGTTGCGAGCCGTTGCTGGTCATGCACAGTTCGCGCAAGCCGGGCAGGGCGGCAATCCGCCCGCACAGCTCGACGATGCCCTGGCGTACCAGCGGCTCGCCGCCGGTCAGGCGGATTTTGCGGGTGCCCAGGGCGACGAAGCGCTCGGCCACCTGGAACAGTTCTTCGAGGCTGAGGATCTGCTGGCGCGGCAAAAACTGCATGTCTTCGGCCATGCAGTACACGCAACGGAAGTCACAGCGGTCGGTGACCGACATCCGCAGGTAGTCGATTTTCCGGTTGAAGCCGTCGATCAGGGCCCGGCTGTTCTGTTCCACGTTCGCGCTCGAATGGGGTGGGTTCACTCCAAGCTATAGCCTGGCCGCAGGGCCGTCAAATTGCTTTGCCCGACTGGTTGATCGATGGTTTCTATCACGGCTGCAGGCCCGATGCCTCAAAGCTTCCACCCCATGATCGAAACCGCTTATCACGCCGTAAGATCTTTCGATTGGACGCCCCACCCCCACGCTCAATAGGCTGAATAAAAGCATCGAAGCGTGAGGATTCATCGCATGAGCCAGGACGAACACATCAGGGACTACAAAGGCGCAGCCGCCGGCTGGGGAGCGCTCAAGAGCGTGACCAAAAGCTGGCTGGGCAGCGAAAATGCCTTCAAGAACCTGCGGGCCATGCTCAAGACCAACCAGAACGGCGGCTTCGACTGCCCCGGCTGTGCCTGGGGGGAGTCGCCGGAAAGCGACATGGTCAAGTTCTGCGAAAACGGCGCCAAGGCGGTCAACTGGGAAGCCACCGGCCGCTCGGTTGACCCGGCTTTCTTCGCCAAATACAGCGTCAGCGCGCTGAAGGACCAGACTGACTATTGGCTCGAATACCAGGGCCGCCTCACGCACCCGATGCGCTACGACGCTGCCACCGACCACTATGTCGAAACTACTTGGCAGGAGGCCTTCGAGCTGGTCGCCAGACACCTGCGTGCGCTGCAGTCGCCAGACGAGGCCGAGTTCTACACGTCGGGCCGGGCCAGCAACGAGGCGGCGTTCCTCTACCAGTTGTTCGTGCGCGCTTACGGCACCAACAACTTCCCCGATTGCTCGAACATGTGCCACGAAGCCAGTGGTGCAGGCATGTCGGAAACCCTCGGGGTGGGCAAAGGCACTGTCGTGTTTCACGACCTGGAGCTGGCCGATGCGATCTTTGTCATCGGTCAGAACCCAGGCACCAACCACCCGCGCATGCTCGAACCGCTGCGTGAGGCGGTCAAGCGCGGGGCTCAGGTGGTGTGCTTCAACCCGCTGAAAGAGCGTGGCCTGGAGCGCTTCCAGCACCCGCAGCACCCGTTCGAAATGCTCAGCAACGGCTCCGAGCCGACTTCCAGCGCCTACTTCCGCCCGGCCTTGGGCGGTGACATGGCGGCCATGCGTGGCATTGCCAAATTCCTGTTGCAGTGGGAGCGCGAAGCCCAGGCCAACGGTGAGCCGGCGGTGTTCGACCATGCCTTCATCGCCGAGCACACCAGTGGCGTCGATGACTACCTGGCGGCAGTGGACGCCACCTCCTGGGCGCACATCGTCAAGCAGTCGGGCTTGACCCTGGCCGAGATCGAGCTGGCGGCCCGCATGTACCGCAAGGCAGAGCGGGTGATCATGTGCTGGGCCATGGGCGTCACCCAGCACCGCCATTCGGTGCCTACCGTGCAGGAAATCGTCAACCTGCAGTTGCTGCGCGGCAACGTCGGCAAACCCGGCGCTGGCCTGTCGCCGGTACGTGGCCACAGCAACGTGCAGGGCGACCGCACCATGGGCATCGACGAAAAGCCCAAACCGGCGCTGCTCGATGCCCTCGAAAAACGCTTCCGGTTCCGTGTGCCGCGTGCCCATGGGCACAACGCGGTGCTGGCGATCAAGGCCATGGAAGAGGGGCGGGCCAAGGTGTTCGTCGCCCTGGGCGGCAACTTTGCCCAAGCCACCCCGGACACCCCGCGCACCCACGCGGCGCTTCAGAACTGCGCGTTGACCGTGCAGATTTCCACCAAGCTCAACCGCTCGCACCTGGTCACTGGCCGCGATGCGTTGATCCTGCCCTGCCTGGGCCGGACCGAAATCGACCTGCAGGCCGAAGGGCCTCAAGGCGTGACCGTGGAAGACACCTTCAGCATGGTGCACATCTCTAACGGCCAGTTGCGCCCGCGTTCACCGCACATGCGCTCGGAGCCTTGGATCATCGCCGGTATGGCCAAGGCCACGCTGGGCAATCAGCCAATCGACTGGGAGTATGCGGTGGCTGACTACAACCGCATTCGTGACATGATTGCCGACGTGATCCCTGGTTTCACCGGCTTCAACGAACGCCTGCATAGCCCGGGCGGTTTCCACCTGGGCAACAATGCCGCCGATCGCAACTTCCGCACGGCCACGGGCAAGGCACGGTTCATGCCCCACGCGCTGCCAGAGGAGTTGATCAACGCCAAGGTGCTGGCGCGGGGTGACAAGCCCGACCTGATCCTGCAGACCCTGCGCTCGCACGACCAGTACAACACCACGCTGTATGGCCTGGACGACCGCTACCGTGGCGTGTTCGGCCTGCGTGAAGTGGTGTTCGTGAACGAGGCCGATATTCGTCGCCTGGGCTTCGAGCCGGGTGAGCATGTGGACCTGGTGTCGCTGTGGGAGGATGGCGTCGAGCGGCGGGTGTCGGGGTTCCGCCTGGTGGCGTATGACGTGCCTGAAGGGCAGGCGGCGGCGTATTACCCGGAGACCAATCCGCTGGTGCCGCTGGAGAGTTATGGCGAGGGGACCTATACACCGACGTCGAAGTTTGTGGCGATCAAGGTTGAGAAAGCCAAGGCGGGGAACCGGATTGCGGCGGTGCTGGCGGCTAACTGATTGGTTGCCTGTACCGGCCTCTTCGCGGGCTTGCCCGCGAAGAATCCATCACCGATTCAGGATCGATGCACCGGGTACGCTGTGGTGTACTTCATCTGCTCCATGGCAAAACTGGACGTAATGTTCGACAGCCCATCGGTACGGGTAATCAGCTTTTTGTAGAACCGGTCATACGCCGCAATATCCCCCACCACCACCCGCAGCATGTAATCCCAGTCGCCGGACATGCGGTAGAACTCCATCACTTCCTCGAACCCGGTCACGGTCGCGGCAAACTGCTCAAGCCAGGCGCTGTCGTGGCGCTGGGTCTTGAGCTGGACGAACACCGTCAGCCCCAGGCCAAGCCGTTCGGGGTCGAGCAGGGCGACGCGGCCAAGAATGTAGCCTTCTTCTTCCAGGCGCTTGACCCGCTTCCAGCAGGGCGTGGTGGACAGGTTGACGGCCTCGGCCAGGTCCTTGAGCGATATCGAGGCATCGCGCTGAAGCAGGGTAAGAATGTGCTGGTCGAAACTGTCCATATCGCGCGCGGGCCGTGAAGAAAATTTTTCACAGATTACCCCAAGGCCAGAACATTTGGGTTGTGCGATAGTTGCAGCCTTAACTCTGCCAATGGGCCTGACCATGTCCGACAAGCCGCGCAATTTCGCCACCCGTACCATTCACGCCGGCGAGCAGTTCAGCGTCGCTGAAAACGCCATTTTTCCAGCCATCGTCACCGCCAGCTCGTTCACCAAACGCAGCCTGGATGACAAACCGGAATACTCCTACAGCCGCGTTGGCAACCCCACCCGGCATGCCTACGAAACCTGTGTCGCCGCGCTGGAAGAGGGCGTGGGCGCGGTTGCCTGTGCCTCGGGCGTGAACGCTACCGCGACGGTGCTGGAGCTGCTGCCCAAGGATGCCCATGTCGTGGTGATGAACGGCGTGTACGGCGGCACTTTCCGTATTCTGGAAGACTACCGCAGCCGCACCTCGGGCCTGACCACCACCTATGTCGACCTCAACGACCTGGAGGCCGTGGCTGCCGCCATCAAGCCGGAAACCCAGCTGATCTGGATCGAATCGCCGACCAACCCGCTGCTGCACCTGGTCGACATCAAGGCCGTGTGCGACCTGGCCAAGGCCCGGGGCATCCTCACCTGCATCGACAATACCTTCTGCTCGCCGTGGAACCAGCGCCCCATCACCTTGGGCGTGGACCTGGTGATGCACTCGGCCAGCAAGTACATCGGTGGCCACTCCGACCTCACCGGTGGTGTGGTGGTGGCGGCCAACGATGCACTGCTGGCGCGCCTTCGCCGCATCAGCATGGCAATTGGCGCGGTGCAGGGGCCGTTCGACTGCTACCTGGCCCTGCGTGGCCTGAAAACTCTGGATGTGCGCATGGAGCGCCAGTGTGGCAATGCCCTGCAGGTGGCGCGCTTCCTCGAAAACCATCCGCAGATCGAGCAGGTGTATTACCCGGGGCTGGAAAGCCACCCGCAACACGAATTGTGCAAACGCCAGATGCGCAGTGGCGGGGCGGTGGTGGCCATGAAGGTCAAGGGCGACCGCGCCGCGCTCAACCGCTTGGTGGAAGCGTTGCAGATCTTTGTGCTGGCCGACTCGCTGGGTGGGGTGGAGAGCATGATCAACCACTCGTGGACCATGTCGCACTGCTCGCTGAGCCCGGAGCAGAAAGGGGTGATGGGGATCAGCGAGAACCTGCTGCGGCTTTCGATGGGGATCGAGGATTACCGTGATCTGATCGAGGATCTGGATGGCGCCTTGAAAGCTTCGGCAGCTGTGTAAGGGTTGCTGGCCCCTTCGCGGGTGAACTCGCGAAGGGGCCAGTGAATTCAATACATTTCCATCAGGATTTCGGCGGATGAATGATCCGTTCGATCTTGTCCTTGATCAGCAACCGTTCCTTGCGCAGGCGGTTGACGGCGTCGTCGTTGGTGCCGTTGACTTCGGCGGCGACCACCTCCTTGTCCTTGGCGTTGTATTCCTTGTGCAGTGAGTGCAGCGTCTGGTCCTTGTCAATGAGCGCCTGGAATGCATCGGCGGTAACGTGCAGGTCAGCGAGCAGATCATGCGGAACTGGCATTTCTTCACCTCTGTCAGGGTTGTCGGTAAGGTCCTGACCTCTGAGGATAGCCGCCTTTGCGCAGGCCGGTGATGTCGGCCAGCCTGAATGGCAGCTGAATGAAGCGCCGTAAATCACCGAAAGACGCGTCCTCACGAAATTGTTACCAACTTTTTCACAAAAAATTGATGACGCGCTTTCTAGAGTTCGCCCAACTTTCCCACGGTGCCAGCCGGCCTGGGGGTTGATAATCACTCTTGATTGCGAACGCTAATGCTCAACTTCAAATCCCTGCGGACTGAATGGGTCACGCTGCTGGCCAGCCTTTATCTGCTGATTGGCTTGAACATGTTCCTCTGGGAGCACCTGCAAGAGGTGGTGCCTGCCGGCCTGTCCGGGCTGTGGCTGAGCCTGGCGTTTGCCGTGCTGATGTTGTTCGCTTTCAATCTCATCCTCACGTTGTTTGCCTTCCGATATGTATTCAAGCCGATACTTATCCTGTTGTTCATGAGTGGCGCGGGTGTGGCTTACTTCATGAATCAATACGGCGTACTTATAGATGCGGGTATGTTCCGCAACATTGCAGAAACCAACGTAACCGAAGTACGCGACCTGCTTTCGCTGAAGTTTGGCTTGTATATTCTGGGCTTGGGCGTGGTGCCTTCGGTGCTGTTGTGGAAGGCGCCCATTGCCTACCGTCCCTGGCCCCGCGAGCTGCTGGGCAAGCTGGTAGTCAGTGGCGCCTGCGTGGTAGCCCTGGGCTCGGTGGCGCTGGTCAACTATCAAGGGTTGTCCTCGCTGTTTCGCAACCACCACGAATTGCGCCTGATGCTGACCCCCAGCAATATCGTCGGTGCTTCCATTGGCTATGTCAGCGAACGCGTCGGTACGGCATCGCGTCCTTTCCAGCACTATGGCGAAGATGCCAAGCGTGATGTCGCCTGGCAGAAGCATGAGCGCAAGTCGTTGACCGTGCTGGTGGTGGGTGAAAGTGCGCGGGCCGACCACTTTGGCGTGTTGGGCTATGACCGCGATACCACTCCGAACCTGGCCAAGGAGCAGGGCCTGGTGGCGTTTTCCCATGTGCATTCGTGCGGTACGGAAACGGCTGTCTCGGTGCCGTGCATGTTCTCGGGTATGGCCCGCAAGGAATACGATGCCCGCGTGGCCAAGAACCGCGAAGGGCTGCTGGATATCCTCCAGCGGGCCGGCCTGGCCGTGCAGTGGCGCGACAACCAGTCGGGCTGCAAAGGTACCTGCGACCGTGTGCAGTTCATCGATGTCAGCAACCTCAACGACCCGCAGCTGTGCGCCAATGGCGAATGCCATGACCAGATCCTGCTGCAAGGGCTGGACGCGCTGATCGACAACCTCGACAAGGACACCGTGCTGGTGCTGCACCAGATGGGCAGCCACGGCCCGGAATATTTCAAGCGCTACCCAAGTGACAGTGAGCGCTTCACGCCGGTGTGCCAGAGCAACGCGCTGAACCAGTGCAGCGAGCAAGACATCATCAACGGTTACGACAACACCCTGGCTTACACCGACAAAGTGCTGGCGTCGCTGATCGACACCCTGCGCAGCAAACAGGACAAGGTCGACACCGCGATGATTTACCTGTCCGACCATGGCGAGTCGCTGGGTGAGTACAACCTGTTCCTGCACGGCACGCCTTACGCCATCGCCCCGGAACAGCAGAAGCACGTGCCATTGCTGACCTGGTTCTCCGACAGCTACAAAGAGGATTTCGGTATCGACACCGACTGCCTGGCCAAGCTCAGCGATGCGCCGCTGTCGCAGGACAACCTGTTCCACTCCATGCTCGGCCTGTTGCAGGTGCGTACCGAGGTGTATCAGCAGTCGCTGGACATGTTTGCCAGCTGCCGTCCGTGGTTGGCGGCCAAACGCTGACCCACACAACACCACCACTTATCGATATCAAGGATGGCCCGGGTTTCACCAGCAGTGCCCGCGCCGTATATACTGCGCGCCAATGTTAGTGGGAGAGCCTTGTGGCCATCGAAATTCACTGGATCCGTGACGACCAGAGCCTGGCCGAACACTGCCGCGACTGGCACCAACTGCCTTTTGTCGCTGTCGACACCGAGTTCATGCGGGTTGACACCTTCTACCCGAAAGCCGGGCTGATCCAGATCGGCGACGGCCAGCGTGCCTATCTGATCGACCCGTTGCTGATCGGTAACTGGCAACCCTTGGCCGACTTGCTCGAAGACAGCGGTGTGGTCAAGGTGCTGCACGCCTGCAGCGAAGACCTCGAAGTGCTGTTGCGCCTGACCGGCAAGCTGCCGCAGCCGCTGTTCGACACTCAGCTGGCAGCCGGCTACCTGAACCTGGGCTTCTCCATGGGCTATTCGCGCCTGGTGCAGGAGGTGCTGGGTATCGAGCTGCCCAAGGGCGAAACCCGCTCCGACTGGCTGCAGCGCCCGCTCTCCGACACGCAGGTCAGCTATGCCGCCGAAGATGCCGTGCACCTGGCCGAGCTGTTCACCGCCTTGCGCCCGCGCCTGAGCGACGACAAGTACGCCTGGGTGCTGGAAGACGGCGCCGAGCTGGTGGCTGCGTTGCGCCGTGAGGTCGAGCCCGAGACCCTGTACCGCGACGTCAAGCTGGCCTGGAAGCTGGCCCCTCAGCAACTGGCGGTGTTGCGAGAGCTGTGCGCCTGGCGCGAGCGTGAAGCCCGTAGCCGCGATGTACCGCGCAACCGCATCCTCAAGGAGCACTCGCTGTGGCCCATGGCCAAGAGCCAGCCGAACAACCTGTCGGCGCTGGCCAGGATCGACGAGATGCACCCGCGCACCATTCGTCAGGACGGTGAGTGCCTGATCAAGCTGATCCAGCGCGCCGCCAGCCTGCCTGCCGAGCAGTGGCCCGCGCCTTTGCCCGAGCCGCTGCCGATCGAGGCCGCCGGCATCCTCAAGCAGCTGCGTGCCATCGGCCAGGCCGAAGGCGAGCGCCTGGGGATCGCCCCCGAGCTGATGCTGCGCAAGAAAGCCCTGGAAGCGCTGCTCAAGAGCGGCTACCCCAATGGCCCTTATCAACTGCCCGATTCGCTGCGCGGCTGGCGCCGTGAGCGTATGGGCCAGGCCCTGCTGGACAGCCTTGCAGGTGCCGGAGAGACCCGATGAAACGCATTTGCTCGATCTACAAGAGCCCCCGCAAGAACGAAATGTACCTGTATGTGCTCAAGGCCGAGGGCCTGGAGCGCGTGCCGGAAGGTCTGCTGCCATTCTTCGGCACCCCTGTGCATGCCTTCGACCTGGTGCTCACCCCGGAGCGCAAGCTGGCCCGCGAGGACATCGCCAAGGTGCTGGAGAACCTCGACAACCAAGGCTACCACCTGCAGATGCCGCCGGCGGAAGACGAGTACATCGAGCACCTGCCTGAAGAGCTGCTGCGCCGAAACGACCCGGTCTGACCATGCGC
Organism: Pseudomonas sp. OG7; assembly: GCF_014192825.1. Taxonomy (NCBI): domain Bacteria; kingdom Pseudomonadati; phylum Pseudomonadota; class Gammaproteobacteria; order Pseudomonadales; family Pseudomonadaceae; genus Pseudomonas; species Pseudomonas sp. OG7. The sequence goes on from NZ_JACHYK010000005.1 coordinate 110,464, forward strand.
GTACTGATTGCTGAGCATGATCATGCTCGTTACGCCGCGCTTTTGCGTGAAGCCGCGCCTGATCTGGAAGTACTGACCAGCGGTGATTCCGCCGAACTGGCCCGCCTGGCACCACAGTGCAAGGTGTGGCTGGGCCAGCCGGACCTGCTGGCGAGCTTGCTGCGCCAAGGCCACAAGCCGGACTGGGTGCAGTCGACCTGGGCGGGTATCACGCCGTTGCTGGCCGATGGCTTGCCGCGTGACTATCGCCTGACCCGCGCAGTAGGCATCTTTGGCCAGGTGATGGCCGAGTACATGCTTACCTACATGCTCGGCCACGAACGCGAGGTGCTGTCGCGCCTGGTCAGCCAGGTGGAGCGGCGCTGGGACGCTCGCCCAGGACGTACGCTGGAAGGGCGCAAGGTGCTGATCGTGGGCACCGGCGATATTGGCCAGCGCGTGGCCGAGTTCCTGCAGCCGTTTGGTGTGGTGTTGTATGGGGTTGCCAGCAGTGCCCGGGAGCAGGCACCGTTCGTCGAGGTGGCGGCACTGGCCGACTTGCCGCGCATTGTTGGCCAGGTCGACTACGTGCTCAACCTGTTGCCGGATACCCCGGCGACCCATGACCTGTATGACGCGGCGCTGTTCAAGTGCTTCCAGCCGAGCACGCTGTTCATCAATGCCGGGCGAGGCGCGGCGGTGGTGGATGCGGACCTGGTCGAGGCGCTGAAGGAAGGGCATCTGGCCGGTGCAGTGATCGATGTGTGCCGCCAGGAACCACTGCCTAAACAGCACCCGTTCTGGACCGCCTGGGGCTTGCTGCTGACCGGACACAGCTCGGCACCTACCTCGCCGGCGGCGATGGTGCGGCTGTTTGTCGAGAATATGCAGGCGTATGAAGCGGGGCAGGGGTTGCGGGGTGAAGTGGATTTTGCCCGGGGCTATTGATTTGTAGTGCCTGTACTGGCCTTTTCGCGGGCATGCTCGCGAAAAGGCCAGTAAGGCCATCACAGGGCTTACAGGCTGAAATCACCCTCGGCAGCCAGCTCGCTCAATGGTTTGCGCGGGCTCGGCACTTCACGTGCCTGCAACGCCTCATCCAGGCTGGCCTTGTCACCCAGTTTGCCGATCGCCACCATGGCATGCAGCACATAACCTTCAGGAACCTTCAGCTCCTGACGCGCCAGGTCCTGGTCGAAGCCGGCCATGCCATGGGTGTGCCAGCCGCTGATGCTGGCCTGCAGGGCCAGGTGCCCCCAGGCGGAACCGGTGTCGAAGGTATGCCACAGCGCCGGCTTTTCCTCCGTGGCGCCCGGGGCGGCGAAGGTGGTCTTGGAAATGATCAGCACCAGCGCCGAGGCCTGTTGTGCCCAGCTGCGGTTGAACGGCACCAACAGGTTCAGGTAACGCTCCCAGTTTGGCGTGTCGCGGCGGGCATACAGGAAGCGCCAAGGCTGCGAGTTGTACGCCGACGGAGCCCAACGGGCGGCTTCCAGGAAGCTCAGCAGGGTCTCTTCGCTGATCGGCTCGGCGGTGAAAGCACGCGGCGACCAGCGGTTGATGAACTGCTCGTTGATGGCGTAATCGGCAATGCGAGGGTTGGCACTCATGACAGCTCCTGCAAAAGGACGGGAAACCCGCACGCTACTGCGTCCCGTCGCGACTGACAAGCGGTCTGGCTTTGCGCAAGGTCAGGCTCTAGACTGGCGCCGCCGCGCGCCGTGGCCTATCGATGAATGCAGGAAACCGTGTGATGATCGCTGAAAACGCGCCGTTCTGGCGGCGCAAGACCCTCGAACAACTCAGCCCACAAGAGTGGGAGTCGCTGTGCGACGGCTGCGGCCTGTGCTGCCTGCAAAAGCTTGAGGACGAGGACGACAACAGCGTCTATTACACGCGCATCGCCTGCAAGCTGCTGGACTTGCACACCTGCCAGTGCAGCGACTACCCCAACCGCTTTGCCCACGTGCCGGACTGCATCCAGCTCACTCCGGGCAAGGCCGACCAGTTCAAGTGGCTGCCGAGTACCTGCGGTTACCGCCTTGTCAGCGAGGGCAAGGACTTGCCCGCCTGGCACCACCTGGTCTGCGGCGACCGCCAGCAAGTCCATGAACAGCGCATTTCCCAGTCGGGGCGTATGCTCAGTGAACACGATGTGCACGAAGACGACTGGGAAGACCACCTGATCTTCCGCGCCAGCTGACCGGCGCGGCCCGCTGCCACGGGGAAACAAGGAGTTTCTGTATGCGTTGCCAGCTGTTGCTGTTGTTGGGCCTGATGGCCAGTTCGCCGGCCTGGGCGAAAAAGGTCGACCTCGACTACCAGGTGCGTTTGTTGCCGGCCAGTGGCCAAGCTGAAGTCCGCCTCACATTGGCCGAAGGCAGCGCCGTGCGCAGCCTGGACTTCGACCTGGGCAAGGCCGGGGCCTACAGCGGCTTCCAGGCCGATGGCCAATGGCAACTGCAGGGGCAGCGCGGTGTGTGGCAGCCGGCGGCCGGCAAGACCAGTCTCACCTACCGCGTGCAGTTGGACCAGAAGCTCGCCAGCGGTGCCTATTCTTCGCGTGTTACCCCGCACTGGGCGTTGTTCCTCGGTGACCAGCTGGTGCCGCCCGCGCGCCTTGATCAGCAGGATGGCACCGAGCTGGTGGCACGCCTGGCGTTCGACCTGCCCGAGGGCTGGAAGAGTATCGAGACCTCCTGGCCGCGCATCGGCAAGGACAAGTTCCGCATCGACAACGTTTCGCGCCTGTTCGACCGCCCCACTGGCTGGATGCTGGCTGGCGATCTTGGCAGCCGCCGTGCTCGCCTTGGCGATACCGAGGTCACCGTGGCCGCACCGGTGGGGCAGGGTATGCGGCGTATGGACAGCCTGACCCTGCTGACGTTCATATGGCCGCAGTTGCAGGCGGTGTTCCCGCGCAATCCGCCGAAGCTGCTGCTGGTCGGTGCCCGTGACGGCATGTGGCGTGGTGCAATGGCGGCACAGGGTTCGCTGTACCTGCACAGCGCCCGGCCGATGGTAAGCGAGAACGGCAGCAGCCCGTTGCTGCGCGAAGTGGTTCAGTTGTTTGCGCAGATCCATGGGCGTGACGGCAGTGACTGGCTGGTGGAAAGCCTGACCGACTACTACGCCAGCGAGTTGCTGCGCCGCTCGGGCGGGGTGAGCGATGACCGTTACCAGGCCTGGCAGGCACGCCTGAGCAAGCAGGGCGCCAAGGTCACCCGGCTCAAGGGCGAGCGCGCAAGCCCGGCTCAGGTGGCGCGCGGGGTGATGCTGTTGCAGGCACTGGACAAGGAAATCCGTATCCATACCCAGGCCAAGCGTTCGCTGGACGATGTGGTACGCGGGTTGATGCGTCTGCCCGGCGTGAGCACCGAAGACTTCGTGCAAATCAGCGAGAACGTGCTGGGTCGCAAGTCCGAGGTGTTGCAGAGCAAGGCGTTGCGCTAGATATCTGCATCGCCTGTACCGGCCTCTGCGCGGGCAGTGCAGAAATCAACGTCCAGCCAACGGATCCTGCCCAGTCACCGACACCCCTCTGGTCGCGGCCTTGGCACTGGCCTTCAACGCCTCCAGCTCCGCCGCGCTGCGTTCTATGTCCGAACGCAACCGGTGATATTCCTGCCGATGCCGCTGCCACCACGCCTTGGTCGAGCAATGCCCGCTGACCCCGCGTGCCACCGCAACGCCTCCCACCACCATTTGCAGCAAACCAATCAGGCCGCCATGGCGCAGCCCCTTGCTGAACATCAACGCGCCACCGGCCAGTGAGCCGACCCGTTCCAGGCCATGGACATTGTGCTGCGACGACGTCGCGTTATGGATATCAAGCATGGCAAGGCCTCCTTGTGAAGTGTAAGCAGCTGACCCTTTCACCCTCGCCAGGGTTCAGTCGGTGCGCCCGGCGACATCCCGTGTCGTGCAGAAGGCTCATCCACGCTGGGTTTCGATCCAGAAGAGCAAGACCGGTGCTGTTCTGACGGAGTTCGGCACCTGGCCGCCCTGCTATTGCAGTGGCGGCCTTTTTATTACTTGAACTTCGGCCCCGAGCGGGTATTCAGCCCCTTGGCCATGCGGTCGTACAACACCACATTCACCGTCGCCGCCAGGTTCATGCAACCTTCGGTCGGTATGTAGATGGTCTCTTCACACCAGCCCCGCACATCCTCGCTCAACGAGCCGTCCTCTGGCCCGAAGATGTAGATGGCACGGTCCGGGTGGGTGTATTCCGGCAATGGCCGCGCACCTTCCACCAGCTCCACCGCCACCGGCGTGCAGCCTAGCGGGATGATGCGTTGCAGGTCGTCGATGCCGATCAGCGGAATGTCGTAATGCACGCGCTTGGTGTCGGTGACGAAGTCACGCGCGCGTTCGTAGCGTTTGCCGGTGTAGAACACCGAATTGACGCCGTAGCAGCCCGCCGCGCGCATCACCGAGCCGACGTTTTCTGGCGACTTGGGGTTGAACAGGCCGATGCAGCTGTATCGTTTGTTTGCCACGTACCGGGGCCCTTCGCGAAAAAAGCGCGATTATACGGGCTGCCCGGTAGCAGCGGGGGGGCGAATCGATGGTCAGTCTTTCTTCAACATGCCCGCCAGCCCGGCGAACGGGTTGTGGGTGGCCTTGGCGATGCTCGGGGTGCTGGTGGAGCCTTCGCTGAAGTACTGCTGGTCGGTGTAGCGCGAGTGCTCGTTGTCGTGGCAGTACAGGCACAGCAGTTCCCAGTTGGAGCCGTCCTGCGGGTTGTTGTCGTGGTTGTGGTCGCGGTGGTGTACGGTCAGCTCGCTCAGGCGCTTGCCTGAGAACTCGCGGGCGCAGCGGCCGCACACGTGCGGGTACATTCTCAGGGCCTTGTCGCGGTAGCCCATTTCCTTGTCACGCTTGGCATCGGCCAGGATGCGGTCGAGGCGCGCGGTGGCGGCGGCGGAAGAGGTGGAGCTCATGGTGTTTCCTTTGTTCTGATCAGGCAAATGACGGTTATGTCATTGAGTCTAGCGCGCTAGCAGGGCGGGCGGACAGGCGAAAGCTTTGATTTAGGCGTAGCCTGTAGGAAGGTTCCCGACAGGAGGTTGCTGATGGTTCACGCGATCCTCACCGTGCTGTTGTTGGTTGGCTTGCCGCTGGCCGAAGCGGCAAGCACGCCACCCCGGTTGACGACGCCTGTGCCTGGTGCACCGGGTACGCCGACGCCCACGCCATACCCGCAGGTTACCCCGAGTACGCCGCCCAAGGCTTATGACAGCCAGCCGGGGGCGCCGCTGTTGCCGCCCATGCCGGTGCCGGGGCCACCGAAGGATCAGCCGTTGCCGGGGTTGCGGCCGGAGCCGCCGAAGCCGGCGGTGCAGGATGATTAGGGCTATACGGCTTTAGTTTTTTGGCGCCTGTGAGATCGAGCGCCGCGCCGGCGGCGCTCGGTTTCACAGGCGCAGAAAACCTGTCGGCGAACCCTCCAAACCTCACACCATACCCAGCTCGCCAAACACGAACGCATATTCCAGCGCCACATCCTTGAGCCCCTGGTACCGGCCGCTCATGCCCCCATGGCCAGCACCCATCTCGGTCTTGAGCAGCAGCAGGTTGCTGTCGGTCTTGCGGGTACGCAACCGCGCCACCCATTTGGCCGCTTCCCAGTACTGCACGCGGCTGTCGTTGTAACCCGCCACCACCAGCATCGCCGGGTAGGCCTGGGCTTTCACGTTCTCATACGGCGCATACGCCTTGATCCGCTCATACACCTCGGGCTCTTCAGGGTTGCCCCATTCGTCGTACTCGGTCACGGTCAGCGGCAGCTCGGGGTCGAGCATGGTGTTGAGCACGTCGACGAACGGCACTTCGGCAATTGCACAGCGGAACAGCTCGGGGCGCAGGTTGAGCACCGCGCCCATCAGCAGGCCACCGGCGCTGCCGCCACTGATGGCCAGGCGGTCAGATGAGGTGACGCCTTCGGCAATCAGGTGCTGCGCACAGGCGATGAAGTCGCTGAAGGTGTTGTGTTTGTGCTCCTGCTTGCCGGCGCGGTACCAGGCCTCACCCAGTTCACCGCCGCCACGCACATGGGCGATGGCAAAGGCCACGCCGCGCTCCAGCAGGCTCAGACGTGCATGGGAGAACCACGGGTCGAGGCTTTCGCCGTAGGCACCGTAACCGTACAGGTAGAGCGGCACGGTCTTGCCAAGGTCCTGGCGGCGACGCACCAGGCTGATCGGCACCCGGGTGCCGTCTGCTGCGCTTGCCCACAGGCGCTCACTCACATAGTCATCGGCATTGAACGCACCCAGTACAGGGGTTTGCTTGAGCACGGCCTGGGCGCCTGTGGCCAGCTCCAGCTGGCGCACCTGGGCTGGGCGGTTGAGTGCCTCGTAGCGCAGGCGTATGCGGGTGCTGGCGAACTCCAGGCTGTCCTGCACGTACAGGCTGTAGGCCGCGTCTGGGAGTTCGACGCGATAGGCCGGCAGAGCCTGCGGGCGTACTTCGATGATCGGCAGGCCGCCTTCGCGCAGGCTCAGGGTCAGGGCGCCGGCATTCAGGCTGAGGCCTTCGAGCATGATCGTGTCGCGGTGTGCCACCAGCACCTGCCATTGCTCACGGCTTGGTACGGGCGTGACCGGTGCGTGGTACAGGGCAAAGTTGATGCCGTCCTGGTTGGTGCGGATAAACCAGCGCCATTCGCCATCGAGCTGACCGTGGTCGGGGAAGTACTCGTGGCCTTCGACACGCGGGGCCAGGCAGGTAAACGGCGCCTGTGGAGTTTCGGCGTCCAGTACCCAGGCTTCGCTGGTGGTTTTGCTGTTCAGCAGCAGCACCAGCTGGCGCTCGGAGCTGGTGCGGTAGCAGTGCAGGAAAAAGCGCCCGTCGGGCTCTTCGAACACGGTCTGGGCACCGTCTTTGCCCAGGGTGTGGCGGCGCAGGCGCCATGGTCGGTGGGTGTCATCCAGTTCGGCGAAGAACAGCGTCTGGCTGTCGTTGGCCCAGGTCAGGCTGCCGTCGCAGTCGTCGAAGGGCAGGGCAGTGACGTTGCCGTTGGCCAGGTCTTTGACGTACAGGGTGTAGATTTCGTCGCCGCTGGTGTCGAGGCTGTAGGCCAGCAGGCGGTGGTCGGGGCTGACGTTGAAGGCGCCCAGCGACAGGAAACCACCCTTGGCCAGGGCGTTGGGGTCGAGCAGCAGTTGCTCCTGGCTTTCATCGACCGTATTGGCGTCGTCGGCCGGACGAGGGCAGCGGTAATGGCGTGGGTATTCGTCGCCAGCGGTGGTGCGGGTGTAATAGAGGTAAGGGCCCCAGGGAGACGGCAGCGACAGGTCGGTTTCCTGGATGCGGCCCTTGATTTCTTCGAACAGTTGCTCGCGCAAGGGGGCCTGGTCAGCCAGGCAGGCTTCCTGGTAGGCGTTTTCGGCTTGCAGGTAGGCGAGCACCTCGGGCGTGTCGCGCTGTTGCAGCCAGGCGTACGGGTCGGTGGTGTTGTCGGCGTGGGCGATGGGCGGCTGGGGCTTGTTGGGCATTGGTGATCTCTTGGCTAGGGACAGGCAAACACTGTCTGCGCCCGGAAAAGTGTTTATCATAGGCGTCTCTTTGCCTGGCTTGCACGAACACCATGACCGAGAACGACTACACCTTCGCCTGGGGCCTGTACGCTGTGGCCGCTTTGGGCTGCCTGCTGGTGGGCTTCAAGCTCACCGGCTGGATGTGGCGCTGGCTGCGCGAACCGCTGCGGGTGGTGCTGGCGGTGCTGTTGCTGACCCCGACCGTGGTTGACCCGGTAAAGGACAGCTTCGCCCCGGCCATCGCCATCACGGCCCTGGATGTCGCGTTCAAGGTCGGCAACAACGCCTGGCGTGCGGTGTCCGACTTCGCCATGTACGGCATGATCGCCTTCGGCCTGTATTTCCTCTTCGTGTTGCTGCGCTGGCCACTGGAAAAGCGCGCCCGCGAGCGCCGTGCGCAAGCCGAGGCTGCTGCCCATCGCCAGGCGACCGAAGATGACCAGCTCTCCGCCCAGGCGCCCTTGGCTGCCGATCGCGGTGACCGTTACCGCGACGACCCACGCCCTGCCGCACCGCGCGGCAATGGCCGGGTCGAGCCCCGTCTGTAAGCGCAGGAGACACGCCTATGTGCGAACTGCTGGGCATGAGTGCCAACGTCCCCACCGATATCGTTTTCAGCTTCACCGGTCTGATGCAGCGCGGCGGGCGTACTGGCCCGCACCGTGACGGCTGGGGCATCGGCTTTTACGAAGGCCGTGGTCTGCGCCTGTTCCAGGACCCGGCAGCTAGCAGCGAATCGGAGGTGGCCAACCTGGTGCAGCGCTATCCGATCAAGAGCGAGGTGGTGATCGGCCACATCCGCCAGGCCAACGTCGGCCGGGTGTGCTTGTCCAACACCCACCCGTTCGTGCGGGAAATGTGGGGCCGCAACTGGTGCTTCGCGCACAACGGCCAGCTGGGCGACTTCAAAGGCCTGGCCAGTTTCTACCGGCCGGTCGGCGACACCGACAGCGAAGCGGCCTTCTGCGACCTGCTCAACCGCATCCGCAGTGCGTTCCCCGAGCCGGTGCCGGTGGAACAGCTGCTGCCGGTGCTGGTCGAAGCCTGTGCCGGCTACCGTGGCCAGGGCGTGTTCAACTGCATGCTCAGTGACGGCGACTGGCTGTTCTGCTTCTGCTCGACCAAGCTGGTACACATTACCCGACGTGCGCCTTTTGGTGCCGCGCGGTTGAAGGATGTCGACCTGATCGTCGATTTCCATACCGAAACCACCCCCAACGACGTGGTCACGGTGATCGCCACCGAGGCCCTGACCGAAAATGAGACCTGGCAGCGCTACGAGCCGGGTCAGTGGGCCCTGTGGCGGCACGGCGAGTGCGTGGCGCACGGCCAGAGCTAAGGACGCTGCATGTTCAGAAGTTACCTGCGGTTGCTGCTGTTCACCTTCGGCCTGCTGGCCGGTATTCAGGTCCCGGGGCTGGTCAAGGACTACAGCCAGCGGGTCGAGGCGCACCTGTTCGAATCGCGCGAGGCGCTGGATGGCTTCCGGCAAACGGCCGAGCGTTTTTTCAAGGGCGACTTGCAGGCGCTGCTGCAGCATTACCGCAGCAGTGACGACCCGGTGTTCAACAGTGATGCCAACAGCATCGAAAGCCTGATGATCCGCAACGAACTGCTGGAAAACGAATGGCAAGCGTTGCAAGGGCCGTGGGCGCAGCGTACCTGGCATGTGCTGGTGCAGGCTGATCCGCAGTTGCGGGAAGAAACGCTGAATGGCTACAGCTACCAGATTCTGTTGGTCCCCGAGGCGGTCGGCTGGGGGGTAGGGGCCGGGTTTGTGCTGGCCTTTGTGGTTGAGAGCCTGTTGCTGGGGATTGGCTGGGTGATCCTGGGCGGGCGGCGTGGCGCGGTGAAAGAGAGCTGGCGCTGACGTTCGCCTCGATCTCACAGGCGCGGAAAACCTAACGGCGAACAGCTACGAAGCTAGCACAATCCGCTGCCCACCCACATCTCGGGCATACAGCTCCAGTACCTGCCGGCAAACCCCGACCACTTCATCCACCAGCGCCACCCCGGTCTGCCAGGCCACCACCAGCTCCAGGCTGGGCGGGGGTTGTAGCCCTTCCAGCAACACCAACTCACCCCGGCCCAACTCGGCATCCACCAACGCTGGCGGCAACGCGCCAATACCAAACCCATCGCGTAACAGCCGGGTAATCGCCGCCACCGAGTTCACGCAGTTCAGCCGCGGTGCCTCAGCCCCCGCAGCTTGCAGCAAGCTCAGCACCTCCTGGTGTGGCCGCGAATTTTTCGAAAAGGTGATGATGCGCTCGCGCCCAAGCTCGGCCAGCGACGCATAGTCCCGGTGCTGGTGCGAGCCTGCGGCCACTACCCAGCCCATCGGGTAACGCGCCAGGTCCAGGCTGCGGATCGACTGCTCGCGCAGGAGGTCGGTCTGCAGGATCACGTCCAGAAAACCCTTCTGCAGCTGCTCGCGCAGGTTTAGCGCAGTGTCGGCCACCAGTTCGATTTCCACCTGTGGGTAGCGCTCGGTCAGCTCCGCCACCAGTGCGCTCATCCAGGTGTGGATCACGGTGTCCATCACCCCGATACGAATGCGCCCAACCTTGGCCCGGTCGCTGTCCAGCGACTGTTTCATGGCCTTGGCGGTTTCCAGCATGCGTTCGGCATATTCCAGCACCTTGCCGCCTTCCGGCGTCAGGCTGACCCCGCGTGAGTCGCGCAGCAACAGCTTCACGCCAAGGTCTGCCTCCAGCGCGGCAATGCGGCTGGACACCGAGGCTTGAGTGGTGAACAGCTTTTCTGCGGTCAGGCGGAAGCTCTTGAGCCGGGCGACCCAGACGAAGGTTTCGAGGAAGCGAAGGTTCATGATCAGTTTTTCTTGTTCCAGACCGGCGGTTTTTCTCGTTGGACGCAGGCGGCGTGGCCTCTGAACAATGGTGCCCAGGCCGCGACGCTTTATGTCGCCCATAAAACAATACCAACAAGCCGAGGCATCCATGAACCCCACCGGCGTGCAGCAGCAGGTCAGTTCCCCACCTTCGTCCGGGCCTTTCGCCTGGTACCGCGATATCGACAAACAGCAACGGCGCACGTTCTGGAGCTGCAAGATCGGCTACGGCCTGGACGGCATGGACACGCAGATGCTCAGCTTCGTCATCCCTACGCTGATCATGCTGTGGGGCATCACCACCACCGAAGCCGGGTTGATCCACACCAGCACGTTGATCGCCTCGGCCGTAGGCGGCTGGGTCGCCGGCATCCTCTCCGACCGCATCGGCCGGGTGCGTACCCTGCAACTGACGGTGCTGTGGTTCGCCTTTTTCACCTTCCTGTGCGGTTTTGCCCAGAACTACGAACAGTTGCTGATCGCCCGGACGCTGATGGGCTTTGGCTTCGGCGGTGAATGGACTGCTGGCGCGGTATTGATCGGCGAGGTCATCCGCGCCCAGGACCGTGGCAAGGCGGTGGGCATGGTGCAATCCGGCTGGGCCATCGGTTGGGGCCTTACGGCGATTCTCTACGCGCTGCTGTTCTCCTGGCTGCCGCCAGAGCAGGCCTGGCGTGCGCTGTTCCTGCTGGGGCTGGTACCCGCTGTCTTCGTGATCTTCGTCCGTCGCCTGGTCAAGGACCCTGAGGTGTACCGCGAGGCCAAGGCGGTGGAAAACGCCGAGGCACCTTCGCATTTCTACGAAATCTTCGCCCCGGGCATGCTCTGGACCACTGTACGTGCGTCCTTGCTGACCACCGGCGCACTGGGCGGCTACTACGCCATCACTTCGTGGCTGCCGACCTTCCTCAAGAACGAGCGCGGCCTGAGCGTGCTGGGCACAGGTGGCTACCTGGCCATGGTGATCGTCGGCTCCTACGTGGGATATGTGGTCAGCGCTTACCTGTCCGACCTGCTGGGGCGCAAGAAGAACTTCATCCTGTTCGCCGTGGGCTCGTTCGTCATCGTGCTGCTGTACACGCAAATGCCGGTCAGCGATGGCGTGATGCTGTGGCTGGGCTTCCCGCTGGGCTTCTTCGCTTCGGGCATCTTCAGCGGCATGGGGGCGTTTCTCACCGAACTGTTCCCTACGCGCATTCGCGGTTCGGGGCAGGGCTTTTGCTACAACATCGGCAAGGTCGTTGCGGCACTGTTCCCGTTGCTGATCGGCATGCTTGGCCAAAATGTGCCGCTGGGCTTGGGTATCGGTGTGTTCTCTGCTGTGTCCTACGGGATTGTCATCGTGGCCGCCTTGAGCCTGCCGGAAACCTGCGGCAAACAGCTCAAGGCGCGGTAAGGTAGGGCTATGGACAACAACAAGGGAGACCGCGTGGTGGAACGCCTGCTACTCAATTGCGACATGGGCGAGAGCTTCGGCAGCTGGCGCATGGGCCTGGACGCCGAGGTGATGCCCTACATCGATTGCGCCAACATCGCCTGTGGCTACCACGCAGGTGACCCCGGCATCATGCGCCGCACCGTGGCCCTGGCGCTGGAGCATGGGGTGACCATCGGCGCGCACCCCGCTTACCCGGACCTGGTCGGCTTTGGCCGCCGCTCCATGGCTTGCAGCCCGGAAGAAATCCGCGACCTGCTGCACTACCAGATCGGTGCGTTGGCGGGTATCTGCAAAGTGCTGGGGGGCCGCGTGGCCTATGTGAAACCTCATGGCGCGCTGTACAACGACATGATGGCCGACCCGCTCAAGCTGCGCACCGTGCTGGAGGCCGTGGCAGCCTACGACAGCAACCTGCCGCTGATGCTCATGGCCACTGCCGACAACCGTGCTGCCCAGGCTCTGGGCGATGAAGTCGGCGTGCCGCTGTGGTTCGAAGCGTTCGCCGACCGCGCCTACACCGCCAGCGGCCACCTGGTGTCGCGACGCCTGCCTGGGGCGGTGCATCACGACCCGGCACTGGTCGTTGAGCAGGCCGTGCGTCTGGCTCGGGGCGACACTCTGGTGGCGGACGATGGCAGTGCCCTGCGCCTGCACGCCAGCACCCTCTGCGTGCATGGCGACAACGACAGTTCGGTGGCAGCGGTGCGGCAGATACGCCAGGCCCTTGATGCCATGGAGGCACGATGAAGCCGCGCATCGAAACGGTGGCCATCGACAGCCTGATGGTGCGCCTGTTCGATCGTATCGACGAGGCGAACATGCCCTGGATGCTCGCCGCCAGTCAGCGCCTGAGCGCCGCGTTCGGTAAGCACTTGCTGGACCTGGTGCCGTCCTATACAACCCTGATGGTGCAGTTCGACTTGCCGCCGGGTGAGGCGAGGGCGCTGATCTTCCAGGCCCTGGACGGTTTGCAGCCAGACACCGGCAGCGGCGGTCGGCGTCATGAGATTCCGGTCTGGTATGACGCCAGCGTCGGCCCGGAGCTGCCCGTTCTGGCGGCCCGCAGCGGCTTGAGTGAAGCCGATGTCATCCGCTTGCACAGCGAGCGCGACTATCCGGTATTCGCTTTGGGCTTCGCCCCAGGTTTTGGCTTTATGGGCCTGGTGGACGAGCGCCTGGCCAGCCCGCGCCTGAGCACCCCGCGCAAGCGCGTGGCGGCGGGTAGCGTGGGCATTGCCGAGCGGCAGACGGCAGCGTATCCGGCGGTATCGCCGGGTGGCTGGAACCTGATTGGCCGTACCCCGGTGCGCCTGTTCGACCGGGATCGCGAGGGCTACAGCCTGTTGCAACCCGGTGACCGGGTGCGCTTCGTGCCGGTTTCGCGCAGCGAATTCCTGGCCTTGGGTGGTGATGTGGAGGCGCAGGGATGAAGCAGTTGAAGATCGAGGCCAGTACGCCGTTGTGCCAGTTGCAGGACGCCGGGCGCTTTGGCGTGCGCCACTTGGGCGTAACCCAGGGCGGTGCGCTGGACTGGGTGGCGATGCACTGGGCCAACTGGCTGCTCGGCAACCCGTTGGGGGCGCCGGTGGTCGAGGTAGCGCTGGGTGGGTTCTGCGTGGTGGCCGAACAGGCGTGTGTGCTGGCCTTGGCCGGTGCCGATCTGGATGCGCGGGTTGATGATCAGCCTTTGGCCCCCTGGCGCAGCTTTGCCCTGGCCAAGGGGCAGCGCTTGACCCTGAAGCAGCCTAAGCAGGGCGTTCGGGCTTATCTGGCGGCACCGGGCGGGTTCCTGGGCGAAGATGTGCTGGGCAGTTGTGCCACGGTGGTACGTGAAGAGCTGGGTGGCATTGATGGCCAAGGGGCTGCGCTGGTTAAAGGCCAGGCATTAGCGTTCACCGGTAGCGATGCAACCCTGCGCGAGGTGCCGCATGCGTTGCGGCCGCAGTACGCACAAAAGCCTGTGCTCGATTTGGTCATGGGCGCGCAGATCGGCGACTTCAGTGGTATCAGCCTGTTCGAGGCGTTCAACAGTGACTGGGCGCTGGACAGCCGGGCCGACCGCATGGGCATCCGCCTGCTGGGGCCGCAGCTGGTCTATCAGGGCGCGCCGATGATTTCCGAAGGCATACCGCTGGGGGCCGTGCAGGTGCCGCCAGATGGGCAGCCGATCGTGCTGCTCAATGACCGGCAGACCATTGGTGGTTATCCGAGGCTGGGGGCGTTGACGCCGCTGGCGTTGGCGCAACTGGCGCAGTGCATGCCGGGGGCAGTGGTGCGGTTCAGGGCGGTGGTGCAGGATGAGGCGTGGCGAGAGCAGCAGGCTTTTGGAGTGCGTTGGCTTTGAGATCTATGGGGCCGCAAAGCGGCCCCATACTCACTTGGACAGGTACCGCATCCCTTCCTCCAACCCCTGCAAGGTCAGCGGATACATCTTGTCTTCGATCAAATCCCGCACCAGATGGGTCGAAGCGGTGTAGTCCCAGGCCTGCTTCGGATACGGGTTGATCCAGATGATCTTCCTGAACTTCTCCATGAAGCGCAGCATCCACACATACCCGGCCTCTTCGTTCCAGTGCTCCACGCTACCCCCCGGCTGGGTGATTTCGTAGGGCGCCATGGCCGCGTCACCCACGAACACCACCTTGTAGTCGTCGCCATACTTGTGCAACAGGTCGAAGGTGGAATACCGCTCCGAGGTGCGGCGCAGGTTGTTCTTCCATACCGACTCGTACACGAAATTGTGGAAGTAGTAGTACTCCAGGTGCTTGAACTCGGTCTTGCACGCCGAAAACAGCTCTTCGCACACCTTGATGTGCGCGTCCATCGAGCCGCCGATGTCGAACAGCAACAGCAGCTTCACCGTGTTGCGCCGCTCAGGGCGCATCTGGATGTTCAGCAACCCGGCATCACGCGCGGTGTGGTCGATGGTGCCGTCGATGTCCAGCTCTTCGGCAGCCCCCTCACGGGCGAATTTGCGCAGCCGGCGCAGGGCCAGCTTGATGTTGCGCGTGCCCAGTTCCACCTGGTCGTCCAGGTTCTTGTACTCGCGCTGGTCCCACACTTTCACTGCCTTGCCCTGGCGCTTGCCGGCTTCGCCCACGCGGATACCCTCGGGGTTGAAGCCGCCTGAGCCGAACGGGCTGGTACCGCCAGTGCCGATCCACTTGTTGCCACCGGCGTGGCGCTCCTTCTGCTCCTCAAGGCGCTTCTTGAATTCTTCGATCAGCTTGTCCAGGCCGCCAAGGGACTGGATCTGTGCACGCTCTTCGTCAGTGAGCGAGCGCTCGAATTCCTTGCGCAGCCAGTCTTCGGGGATCAGTGCCTCGATGTGCCGGTCGAGGTTTTCAAGGCCCTTGAAATAGGCGGCAAACGCCCGGTCGAACTTGTCGAAATGGCGTTCGTCTTTCACCAGAATGGCGCGGGCGAGGTAGTAGAATTCGTCCATGTCGGCGAACACCACGCGCTTTTGCAGGGCCTGGTGCAGGTCCAGCAACTCGCGTACCGACACCGGCACCTTGGCCGCGCGCATTTCATTGAACAGGTTGAGCAGCATGGCCCGGCTCCTGTCAGCGGTTGCCGCGCCGGCTCATGAAGGCCAGGCGCTCCAGCAGTTGCACGTCCTGCTCGTTCTTTACCAGCGCACCGGCCAAGGGTGGGATGGCCTTGGTCGGGTCGCGCTCGCGCAGCACCGCTTCACCGATGTTGTCGGCCATCAGCAGCTTCAGCCAGTCGACCAGCTCGGAGGTGGACGGCTTTTTCTTCAGGCCAGGTACCTTGCGCACGTCGAAGAACACATCCAGCGCCTCGCTGACCAGCGACTGGCTGATGTTCGGATAGTGCACGTCGACGATCTGCTGCAGGGTAGTGCGGTCAGGGAAGGCGATGTAGTGGAAGAAGCAGCGGCGCAGGAAGGCGTCCGGCAGCTCCTTTTCGTTGTTGGAGGTGATGATGATGATCGGGCGCTGCTTGGCCTTGATGGTCTCGTCGATTTCGTAGACGTAGAACTCCATCTTGTCCAGCTCTTGCAGCAGGTCGTTGGGGAACTCGATGTCGGCCTTGTCGATTTCGTCGATCAGCAGGATGACCCGTTCTTCGGCCTCGAAGGCCTCCCACAGCTTGCCCTTTTTCAGGTAGTTGCGCACATCGTGCACCTTGTCCACGCCCAGTTGCGAGTCACGCAGGCGGCTCACTGCGTCGTACTCGTACAACCCCTGGTGGGCCTTGGTGGTGGACTTGATGTGCCAGGTGATCAGGCGCGCGCCGAACGAGGCAGCCAGTTGCTCGGCAAGCATGGTCTTGCCGGTGCCGGGCTCGCCCTTGACCAGCAGCGGGCGTTCGAGGGTGATGGCCGCGTTTACCGCCAGTTTCAGGTCGTCTGTGGCGACGTAGTCGCGGGTGCCTTCGAACTTCATGGGTGTGTCCTCTGCGGGTGTGCTGTTCTGGCCCTATCGTCGGCAAGCCAGCTCCCACAGGTACTGCACAAGTCTTGAAAACCGTGGGGTCCCTGTGGGAGCTGGCTTGTCGACGATAGGGCCAGTACACACACACCAGTTTTTGATGTGTTACCGACTATAACGCGGGGTTGGCTGGCTGAAAACGCAGACCGGGTATTCAGTCCCTGAATGCCCCGTCACGCTCACTCAGTCGGAATCCGGCCTGGGCTGCTCATACCGCGCATTGAACGCCTGAATGAAGCCATTACGCAGTATCTGCAAGAACGCCTCGAATGCGCTGACATCCTGTTTACGCACACTGCCACTGAGCTCCACACGGGTGGCGAACTGGTTCTTGCGCTGGTTCTTCAGTACAGTCTCGGTCGCCCCAATCAGCGCCTCCCACACCGAGCGGAAAAAGCCTTTGTCCTTTTCCTGCACGTCCTGTTGCCAGTTGAACACGTCCACATCACGCAATAACGGTTTGATATACCCCGTAAGCCGGCCATTCTCGGCCTGCGCCTCGATCACCAGGTCACCATGGCCTGCATTGAAATCGAACTTGCCGTAGGCGCTGGAAAAGTCATTGAGCCTGCGCAGCTCAATGCCCGTGGCGCGCAAGCGGAACTGGAAGTCGTCGAAATCGCTGAACGGGTCGAATGTGGCACGGCTTTCGACCCTGGCATCGCCCAGCAGCAGGGCACTGGCCTCCAGACTGGCGTCGCGCCGGCCCTGCTTGTTGCGCACGTTGGTCAGGTTGCGAATGTTGGCATTGAGCTGGGTGGCCTTGAGGTCGACCGGTGGTTTGGAGTTGAAGTTGCGGAAGGTCAGCACGCCGTTGTCGATACGCACCTCGTTGAGCGTAATGGGCAGCAGTTTTTCCAGTTGTTGCCGCCAGTCGGTTCCCCGGCCGGTCTGCGATGCCTGTTTGCTGCCGCCGTCGACGAAATTCAGCACAGGACGGGCGAAGGTCACTGTGGCCACCACGGCCTTGTCGTACCAGAGCGAGGCCCAACTCACCGACAGGTCGATCAGCGGTGCATCAAGGAAGGGCACCGGAACCCTGCCGCTCGTCTTGACGATTTTCAGCCCGTTGATCTGGTAAGCGCCGCGCCACCAGGCCAGGTCCACGTCGGCCACCTGGCCCCGATAGTCGCCCATGTTGGCCAGTTTGTCGTTCAGGTAGTCGCGCACCAGGTAGGGCAGGGCCAGGTGCAGCGTTACCAACAGCACGACCAGGCTGCATATGCCGATCAGCGGCCAGCGATAACGGGCTCTCATCGGGGCGTCTCCAAGGCGGGATGTGCGGTTGACCGCAATGCCCCCGGTTGAGTTCGAACAGGCTTTACGGGCCACTGGCCGGGGCTTACCCTTGAGGTCTTTCCCTGCTCTTTTTCATGCCAAGGACCCCTGCCATGAGCCGTATCTTTGCAGACAATGCCCACTCCATCGGTAACACGCCGCTGGTGCAGATCAACCGCATCGCCCCACGTGGTGTGACCATCCTGGCCAAGATCGAAGGGCGCAACCCAGGCTACTCGGTCAAGTGCCGCATCGGTGCGAACATGGTCTGGGACGCCGAGAGCAGCGGCAAGCTCAAACCGGGCATGACCATCGTCGAACCCACCTCGGGCAACACCGGTATTGGCCTGGCCTTCGTCGCCGCTGCCCGTGGTTACAAACTGATGCTGACCATGCCCGCTTCCATGAGCCTGGAGCGTCGCAAGGTACTGAAGGCACTGGGCGCCGAACTGGTACTGACCGACCCGGCCAAGGGCATGAAAGGCGCCATCGAGAAGGCCAACGAAATCGTCGCGTCCGACCCGGCCCAGTACTTCCTGCCGGGCCAGTTCGAAAACCCGGCCAACCCGGCCATCCATGAAAAAACCACCGGTCCGGAAATCTGGAACGACACCGACGGCGCAGTCGACGTGCTGGTGGCGGGTGTGGGCACCGGCGGCACCATCACCGGTGTATCGCGCTACATCAAGCACACTCAGGGCAAAGCCATTCTGTCGGTGGCCGTTGAGCCGGCTTCGTCGCCGCTGATTACCCAGACCCTGGCCGGCGAAGAACTCAAGCCCAGCCCGCACAAGATCCAGGGCATCGGCGCCGGTTTCGTGCCAAAAAACCTCGACCTGTCCATCGTCGACCAGGTGGAAACGGTAACCGATGAAGAGTCCAAGGCCATGGCCATCCGCCTGATGCAGGAAGAGGGCATCCTCTGCGGTATTTCCTGTGGCGCAGCCATGGCTGCCGCCGTGCGCCTGGCCGAAAAGCCGGAAATGCAAGGTAAGACCATCGTCGTAATACTGCCGGATTCGGGCGAGCGTTACCTGTCGAGCATGTTGTTCAGCGACATGTTCAGCGAGCAGGAAAACCAGCAGTAATCGGCCTCGCCGCTGACCCGGCGCAACAATCGGCGGCCTGGTTTATTGCAAAATCTTCATGAATGCGATCCCGCCCGGGTTGTTTTTACCTCGGCGGGATCGGTTTATGATGGCAGGATGATTTTCAGGAGAGCAGGACGCGCAGCCCTGGCTCTTCCCCAAGGAGTGAAAGCATGACCTTTTCCTTTGCAGCCAAGGCGGGTGTCTTGCTGGTGTTTTTCGGCAGCGTGCTGTTCGTGCACTTGCGCGGCAAGGCCCGCCTGCCGGTGTTGCGCCAGTTCGTCAACCATTCGGCGCTGTTCGCCCCGTACAACGCTTTGATGTACCTGTTCTCCGGCGTGCCGTCCAAGCCCTACCTGGACCGTCAGCGCTTCCCTGAACTGGACGTGTTGAAAGACAACTGGCAGGAAATCCGCGAAGAGGCCATGCGCCTGTTCGACGAGGGCTACATCCGCGCTGCCGAGAAGGACAATGACGCCGGTTTCGGCTCGTTCTTCAAGAAAGGCTGGAAGCGTTTTTACCTGAAGTGGTACGACAAACCTCTGCCTTCGGCCGAAACGCTGTGCCCACGCACCGTCGAGCTGGTCAGCAGTATCCCCAACGTCAAGGGTGCGATGTTTGCCCTGCTGCCTGGCGGCAGCCACCTGAACCCGCACCGTGACCCGTTCGCAGGGTCCCTGCGCTACCACCTGGGCCTGTCCACCCCCAACTCCGATGCTTGCCGCATCTACGTCGATGGCGAGGAATATGCCTGGCGTGATGGCGAAGACGTGATGTTCGACGAAACCTATGTGCACTGGGTCAAGAACGAGACCGACGTTACCCGCGTCATTCTGTTCTGCGACATCGAACGCCCGCTGAGCAGCCCGCTGATGACCCGCATCAACCGCCAGGTCAGTGCCTTCCTCGGTCGCGCCACCGCGCCGCAGAATACCGATGACGAGCGCGTGGGCGGGATCAACCAGGCGTATGCCTGGAGCAAGCGCTTCAGCAACAGGATCAGCGGCCATGTGAAGCAGTTCAAGCGCGCCAACCCCAAGGCCTACCGCGTGCTGCGGCCGGTGCTGGCGGTGTTGGTGGCCTATTTGCTTTATCGTTGGTTGTTCTGACCGGCAGGGCCGGCCTCTTTGCGGGTTTAGCCGCGAACTGGCCGGCTCAGGTTGTTGCCCAATCCAGCATTCACCGTTATATTCCGAAACACATATCTTCCCTGAAGACCTGAACATGCCAGCCACCCCTTCCACCGCAAACTTTGCCATCGCGCCAGTCGCGGGCATGGTCGTGCGTGGCAGCCAGCAGCCGGCCATGATCAGTCACTACCCACCACCTGTCAGTGGCGTTGTAGGCGGCGTAGCACCGCCTCCTTGCGTGGTCGTGCTGGGCTGATCGGCTTCTGGCCGAACCCTTTCGCACACGCAACCTACTGAACACGGTCGGCTACTTCCCCTGCTGAAGTCTACGCCCACCGTTCGGCTTATTTGCCCGAATACAGGTGCATACATGTCTGTCTTTTCCAAAACATCCGTGGCCTCGGCGGCCACTACCAGCCTGTTCGTCCTGCTGTGGAGCAGCGGGGCGATCGTCTCCAAGCTGGGCCTGGCGCATGCCAGCCCGTTTGCCTTCCTGCTGTTGCGCTCGGCGCTGGCGCTGACGGGCCTGCTGTTGATCGGCCCGTTGCTGGGGCTGCGCTGGCCGCGTAGCCGTGGGGCCATTCTGCGTGCCCTGGGCACCGGGTGTGTGCTGCTCGGCGCCTACCAGATCTTCTATTTGCTGGCGCTCAATACCCATGTCACCCCGGGCGTCATGGCCACGGTGATGGGGGTTCAACCCATCCTGACCGTGGTGCTGATGGAGCGGCAACGTTCCTGGAGCCGTCTGTTCGGACTGGGGCTGGGCTTGGCTGGCTTGATCATGGTGGTCTACCAGGGCATCAACCTGGGCGGCGTGTCGCTGGCGGGGATGCTGTTCGCCCTGCTGGCGCTGGCCAGCATGACCTTGGGTTCGATCCTGCAGAAGCGCATCACCGACAACCCCATGGGCACGCTGCCGCTGCAGTACCTGGCCGGTTTTGCCATGTGTGCGCTGTTCGCGCCTTTGCAACCGCTGCAGGTCGAGTGGACCGGCGGCTTCATCGGCGCGCTGCTGTGGATGGGCCTGGTGGTCTCGTTGCTGGCGACCCTGCTGCTGTACCGGCTGATCGCCAAGGGTAACCTGGTCAATGTCACCAGCCTGTTCTACCTGGTGCCGGCAGTGACCGCAGTGATGGACTTCCTGATCTTCGGTAACCGCCTGGCACCGCTCAGCCTGCTGGGCATGGGGCTGATCGTGGTGGGCCTGCTGTTCGTGTTTCGCAAACCCGCTGCCCGGTTGGCCGAGGCGTAAGCCTTAGCGGAACTCTTCGGGGATGGTGTGGCGCAGCACGCCTTCCTCGAAGTCCAGCAGGCCGGCTTCGCGCTGGGTGAGCAGGTAGTAGAGCAGGGTATCGAGCGACCGCTGCGATGGCACCTCGACAGCCAGCATCTTCACGGCCTGCTCGGTTTCGCAGTTGCAGCCGAAGTCCTGCAACGCTGCGCGTACCTGGTCCAGGGTTTCCGGCGGTTTGACCACCACCCGAAACACCGAGCTGCCGCTGCGCTGGCGCAGTTCGGCGAACCAGGTCTCGCCGGCGTCTTCACGGGTGCCGATCACGTCGCCCGGGGCGATGCCGTAAACGTGGAAGGGAATATTGTCGACGGCATAGCCACCTTCCACGGCTTTTGCCCACAGGCCCTCGACCGAGGCCGGTGGGTAGCCGGTCTCGTCCTGTTCCAGGCGGAACAGGACTTTCTTGTACGCGCTGTTCATCGTGTACCCCGCTTCAACTGCGCGCCGGGCGCAGCACCAGCCACAGTGCCACGCCAATCAGCAAGCCGCCGTACAGGTGTGCCATCGACAGCGGCTCGTCCAGCAACCACGCCCCCCACAATACGCCGAATGCCGGGATCAGGAAGGTTACGGTGCTGGCTTTTACCGGGCCGATTTCTTCCAGCAGGCGGAAGTACAGGATGTAGGCGAATGCAGTGCACAGCAGGCCCAGGCCCAGCAGCGACAGCCATACCTGCCAGCCCCCCCAGCTGGCGGGCGGTTGGGTGAGTGCGCTCCAGCCGAACAGCGGGCTCAACATGAGGGTGGCGCCGAGCATGCTGCCCAGTGCTGACAGGCGGCTGTCCAGACCACTGACCCAGCGGCGGGCGAGGAACCCGGCAAAGCCGTAGCAGGTGGTGGCCGCCAGGCAGGCGAGGGCGCCTTGCACCAAGGCCATGTCCAGTGCCACCGGGCCAGCGCCGCTGAGGATGCCGACCCCGAACAGGCCCAGGAAAATGCCGCAGAGCTTGGGCAGGGTCATGGGTTCGCGGAAGAACAGCACGCCGATCAGTACGCCCATCAGCGGCGTGGTAGCGTTGAAAATGGCCGAATAGCCAGCCGGCAATACCTGGGCCGCTACGGAATAGAAGGTGGCGGGGATGCCGGAGTTGATCATGCCCAGCACCAGGCAGGCGCCGAGCTTGCCCTGGAAATCCCAGCGTACGCGGGCGGCGGCGACGATGGCGACCAGGCCCAGGCAAGCGATGGACACACGGAAGAACGCGGTCGGCACCGTGCCCAACTCGGGGGCGATGATGCGCATGAACAGGAAACTCGCTCCCCAGACGGCGGCAAGGGTTAGCAGGCGGGCTAGGGCGATGGGGCTCACAACGGTCTCCGGAGGCAGGGCAGGGGCGCGAGTTTACGCGAGGGGGCGGGGAGATTCTTGTGCTTTCTTGCGGTGTAATCCTGTGCGGCTAAGCTGTCTATCTCACCCCGCACCGAGGTGTCCCGCATGACCCAGCACTGGCCTGCCGGCGAGATCGCCCGGATGATCCTCGATGGCTTTGACGACTATCGCGAGCATTTTCGCCGCATCACCCTCGGTGCCCGTGAGCGTTTCGAACAGGCGCGCTGGCAAGCGTGCCAGCGCGCCGCTGCCGCACGGATCAACCTGTATGAGCAGAAGGTCGGCGAGGTCAACGGCTGGTTGCGGGATGCGTTCGATGACGAGGTGCTGCTGGAGGTCGGCCAGTGGCCCTTGGTGAAAAGTGCCTACATAGGCCTGATCGACCCGCGCCTGGACGATGAACTGTCGGAGACCTGGTACAACTCGCTGTTCTGCAGCCTGTTCAGCCATGACCAGATCAGCGACGGCTGCATGTTCATCCACACCACCCGGCCGTCGATCCGCAGCCATCAGCGCGCTGCGCAAACCCGTACCTATTGCCCCGATGGCAGCCTCAAGGGCCTGTTGCGCGCGATCTTCGCCGACTACGCATTCGTCTATGGCGACCTTGAAAACGACCTGTCACGCCTTGAGGAGCAACTGCGCGAATGCCTGCCGGACTGGGTCTGCAAGGACCCGACGCTCGCGGTGGAGCTGTTTTCACCGGTGTTGTACCGCAACAAGGGGGCCTACCTGGTCGGTCGGCTTTACAACAGCGACGAGCAGTGGCCACTGGTGATCCCGCTGTTGCACCGCGAAGGGCATGGTGTAGAGGCCGATGCGCTGATTACCGACGAGGCCGAGGTGTCGATCATCTTTTCCTTCACCCGCTCGTACTTCATGGTCGATGTGCCGGTGCCGGCCGAGTTCGTCAACTTCCTCAAGCGCATCTTGCCCGGCAAGCACATTGCCGAGCTGTACACTTCAATCGGTTTCTACAAACACGGCAAGTCGGAGTTCTACCGGGCGCTGATCAACCACCTGGCCAGCAGCGACGACCGCTTCGTCATGGCACCCGGTGTGCGTGGCATGGTCATGAGCGTGTTTACCCTGCCGGGCTTCAATACGGTGTTCAAGATCATCAAGGACCGTTTTTCGCCCTCGAAAACCGTTGACCGCGCCACGGTGATCGACAAGTACCGGCTGGTGAAAAGTGTCGACCGTGTCGGGCGTTTGGCCGATACCCAGGAATTTGCAGACTTTCGCTTCCCGCGTGACAAGTTCGAGCCAGAGTGCCTGGCCGAGCTGCTGGAGGTGGCGCCATCGACCGTGGCGCTGGAGGGTGACACGGTGCTGATCCGCCACTGCTGGACCGAGCGGCGCATGACGCCGCTGAACCTGTACCTGGAGCATGCCAGCGAAGGCCAGGTGCATGAGGCGCTGGAAGACTATGGTTTGGCCATCAAGCAGTTGGCGGCGGCGAACATCTTCCCGGGTGACATGTTGCTGAAGAACTTTGGGGTGACGCGTCATGGCCGGGTGGTGTTCTACGACTATGACGAAATCAGCTTTTTGACCGAAGTGAATTTCCGCCATATCCCGCCGCCGCGTTACCCGGAAGACGAAATGTCGGGCGAACCGTGGTACTCGATCGGCCCGCATGATGTGTTTCCCGAAGAGTTTCCGCCGTTTCTGTTTGCCGATATCGGCCAGCGGCGGTTGTTCAGCCGGTTGCATGGGGAGTTGTATGACGCGGATTACTGGAAGGGGTTGCAGGCGGCGATCAGGGAAGGGAAGGTGATTGATGTGTTTCCTTATCGGCGCAAGGCTCGGTAAACCTGTTTTTGCAGGCCCGCGAAGAGGCCAGGCCTGTTGAGCACAATTATCCCCTCAAACACTTCAACTCACTGAAATCCGTTCGCACCTTGGCCAACCTATCCTGCAAAAACCGCCGCTGTTGCGGCGTGCTTTGCTGCACCAGGTCCACCAGTAAACTCCGGGCCTGTCGTTCGGTATTCTGAAACGCCGCACGATACGCCGGCGTCCACAAACTCTCCTTGCGCTGCAGCAACGTCGCCAGCCGCGGCTCGAAACTCGCGTCATTGCGCTGGTTCATCGCCAGCAGCAATTGCTGCTGCCAGTGGGCGCGGTTGGCGATCCATTCGCGGTTCTGGTCACCCAGCGCCTGCGACCAGGCTTGCACCCGCTGTTTCTGCACTGGTGTCAGTTCCCCCAGCCATGGCGTCAGGCGTTTTTCCATGCGCTCGGTACGGCGGGCGATCTGTTTGGCCAGCGGTGTATCCACATACTGCTTCTGCCGTTCGCTGATGTCGTCGCGAAAGGCATCACGCATTTCCGCCACTTGGGTGTCGCTCATGCCACGCAACAGTTCAGTGGCCGACGGGGTGATTTCCTCTGCCACCCGGCCAATCGCCTCGCGGGCCTCATGGGTACGTTGCTGCAGGGCCTGGTCGGTCACCTGGTCGTCAGCGACCATGCCGCGTACCCGGTCCAGCCAGTCGAGGTAACCGGGCAGTTGGGTCTTGCAATGCCAGGCCAGGTGCTCGCGCAAGCGGTCGTCGAGCATGGCCTTCTGCTCGCGGTTCATGTCCAGGTAATCGCCCAGCGACCACGGCACCAGGCGATCAAGGTTGCGGTAAGCCAGGTCGATACGGCTGCAGGCGGCCAAGGCCAGGGCGAAGCCGATAGCGACAAGCAGGGCTTTGGACAGGCGTGCAGGCATGTACTGTTCCTTCCCGAATCGGGCCAGACCGTAGACGCCAAGGAGCACGGACGGTTCCACTGCATCAGCGGTCGGACGGTGTGATGGCTTCAGGTGTAGAATAGCCCCCTTGTCTTGAGGATCATCAGAAATGGCTCTGCTTGGGCGTTACAACAGTTTGCAAATCGTGAAGCACGTGGACTTCGGCCTGTACCTGGACGGCGGTGCCGACGGCGAGATCCTGCTGCCCGGGCGCTACATCCCGAAAAACGCCGAAACCGAGGTGGATGACTGGCTGAACGTGTTCATCTACCTGGACAGCGAAGACCAGCTGATCGCCACCACCGAAAAGCCCAAGGTGCAGGTCGGCGAATTCGCCAGCCTCAAGGTCAAGGATATCAACGGTGCCGGCATCTTCCTGGATTGGGGGCTGTCCAAGGACCTGCTGATGCCGTACTCGGAAGAGGCACGGCCGCTGAAGATCGGCGACTACTGCGTGGTGCACGTCTACCTCGACAAGCGCACCCGCCGCATCACCGCTACTTCACGCCTGGACCGCTACCTCGACGTCACCCCGGCTGACTACAAGGTCGGGCAACCGGTCGAGCTGCTGGTCGCCGGTGAAACGCCGATGGGCTTCAAGGCCATCATCAACAACCGTCACTGGGGCCTGATTCACAAGAACGAGGTGTTCAAGTTCCTGCGTTCGGGCATGCACGAGAAGGGCTTCATCAAGGAAGTGCGCCACGACGGCAAGATCGCCCTCAGCCTGCAGCCATTGGGCGCGGCCCTGTCCGACAGCCTGCAAGAACAGATCATGGCACGCCTGGAGGCTGAAGGTGGGGTATTGGGCGTGTGCGACAAGAGCGACCCGGCGCTGATCAGCAAGCTGTTCAACGTCAGCAAAGGCAACTTCAAGAAGGCCATTGGCGGGTTGTTCAAGCAGGGCCTGATCGTCATCCATGACGACCGTATCGAAAAGGTCTGATTGCCCTTACGCCTGTACGAAGTTGCGGAAGTCCAGTTGCTCGCCACCCGGACGGGTGTCGCGCAGCAGCGAGTCGCGGTCAGCGCTGAGGGCCAGGCTGATGGTCGAGCGGCGCTTGCCGGGCTTGCGCACTTCCATCTGCTCCAGGTGAGCCTTGAGGAAGTTGGTGGGCACCTTCAGGTGCTGCAGCTCATCGCTTTCTGGCGTGTGCAACAGCAGGTTGACCCAGTCGGCCTGGCCCTTGCCCAACAGCGCCACGGGCACTTCGAACCACCACAGGTTGCGTTTGTTGTCCAGGATGGCGAACAGGGTGTTGCTGCTGGTCAGCACCGGCCGGGCCAATGCTTCGTTGCGCCGGGCGATGGCGGCGGGTTTGTCGAGTTTCATGCAGGTTCCTGCGGGTTGACGCTATGAAGGCCTGCATTGTGAGGGGTGGCACGGGGCGGGGCAAGGTTTGTGATTTGCGGTGCCTGTGCCGGCCTCTTCGCGGGTTTACCCGCGAAGAGGCCAGTAGCCTTACCGCCGAACCGGCAGGCTCAACTCGGAGGTTGCCCCATCGGCAGTGGTCACGGTTGCAGTAAAGCTGCGCAACCCGCCGATGTTCTCCAGCACCTGGGCAAACCGCGCCTGTCCCTGCTCGTCACTGTTCACCAGCACGTCCCCAAGGTACTGCTCCGCCTCGGTGCCATCGGCTTGGGCATTACCAAAGAACTCCACGCGCAACAGGCTCGACACCGGTCCCTGCACTTCGCCGCGCAATACATTGCCTTCCAGCGCCATCAGCCGTGGCGCCTGTTGGTTGTGGTTAGGCAGCGGCTGGCAAGGCTTGGGCTCGCCCTTGGCATCACAGATGATCGCCTGGTCCTGCTTGGGCAAATCGGCCCCCACCCCGCGCGAACCTACATACAGCGCATGCGCCTGCGCCGGGACGCCAAACACGATGGCGCCCGTGCGTTGGTCAGGCACGCAGGAGCCGCCCGCCTCGCAGCGGCGGATATCCTGGCTGTTACCCCAGATGCGGTTGGCGCTCAGGCGCGTGGCGGTCGTGTCCGGCTCCGGGCGCAGGGCCACGCCGATGCGGTTACCGTGGATCAGGTTGCCGTCGAGGACGTTGCCCTCGCCGGTCACGCTGACCCCGATCGAGTTGCCGCTGAAGGTATTGGCTGCCAGGTAATTGCGCTTGCCCCAGTTGATCTGCAGGCCGTCGGAGTAGTTCTCGAAGCGGTTGCGCACCACGCTGTTGTCGTTGCCCAGCAGAATCTCGATGCCTTGCGAGGGCTCCGGGTTGCCAGCGGTGGAGCGGAACAGGTTGTCGGCCACCAGGTTGAACGCCGCGCCACGGGTCAGCTCCAGGCCGTCGCCATTGTCGATCAGCTGGTTGCGCAGCACCTTGTTGTTGTTCGTGGTGGTGGCGGTGGGGTTACCGGCACCGTCATCACCGGTCAGCATGATGCCCGCGCCGCCCTTGTTGGCGACGATGCGGTTGTCTTCGATCACGTTGCCGCTGGCGCGGTTGACCAGGATGCCGATGCAGAAGTTGCGCACTTCCAGGCCGCTCAAATGCACGCCTTGGGTATCGCGCAGCACCAGCCCGGGGTGGGTGGTGGTGCGCACGTTGGTGCCAAACTGGCCGGGCAGGGCGCCGGGGCAGGTGCGCACGCCTTGGTCCTTGATGTAAGCCGAACCGTCGATGGCGATGTATTGGCCATCGCGTGCCCAGGGCAGGCCAGTGATGCGCACCGGGCCTTTGATTTCTGGCAGTGGGCTATTGGGGCGGATGACGTAGGGCGGCTTGCCCACTGCCGCAATGTCGATGCGGTAATGGCCAGGGTTCTGGTTGCTGGTTTCGATGGCCCAGCGCAGCGAGCCGGGTTGGCCATCGTCGGCGTAATGCTCGACACGCAGGGTTTCAGGGTGGGCCGGTGCGGCGGCCAGGGCGGGCAAGGGGAGCAGTGGCAGCAAGGCCACCAGCGCAGGCATCAGACGCATGGGTGCGGGTATCCGGAAAACATTGTTTTTATGAAGTGCCAGCCTGCTTTGGGCGGACGTTTGCGGGGGATTTTAGGGCAGGGCTGATGGCATCGCGCGGGCGCAGGGGCGATTCGGTGCGGTATTCGCCCGCAGTTTTACCGCTCGGCCCAAGGGTTACAAATCCGTTGAAACTCCTGGCGAGGGCGCTGGGTCCACCAACTGTCGGCACGGTTTACGTGTCTCCCATTGCAGGAGTTTTGCCATGAGCGGTACTAAAGACAAAGCGAAAGGCCTGGCCAACGAAGCGGTTGGCAACATCAAAAAGGGCGTCGGCAAGGTGACCGACAACGACAAGCTGCGGGCCGAGGGCAAGGCGCAGGAACTGAAGGGCGAGGCGCAGCAGGTCAAGGGCAATGTGAAGGATGCGGTGAAGAAGCCTTGATTCGAGGCAGTCTGACCCGGCCTCTTCGCGGGCAAGCCCCCGAAGAGGCCGGACCTGTGTAAGCAAATTCTTCAAGCATGGCGGGGAGCAGCACAGCAACCGCAGGGTCTATTAGACTTACCCGTTGTATTGATGAATCAAGCGGCGAAAGGAGACGCTATGATTTTCCCCGACCTGCGCGGTCTGCCCCTGCACCGCGTGCTGGTACGCACCGTCAAGGAATTCCTCGACGACGAGATGTCCACCTATGCCTCCGCGCTGGCTTATCAAGCGCTGTTTTCGCTGTTCCCCTTCTTGCTGTTCCTGATTGCCCTGATTGGTTTCCTGCACCTGCCAGACTTCTTCTCCTGGCTGCGCCTGCAAACCGAGCTGGTGCTGCCGCCCCAGGCACTGGAGCAGGTAAACCCGGTAATCGACCAACTCCAGCAGTCCAAGGGCGGGCTGCTGTCGGTGGGTATCGTGATTGCCCTGTGGACCGCGTCGGCGGGCGTGCGACTGATGATGAGCGCCATGAACGCCGCCTACGACGTGCCCGAAGGGCGACCGGTATGGAAGCGCATACCCCTTTCCATCATCTACACCGTAGGCTTGGCCGGCATGCTATTGGTGGCGGCGGCGCTGATGGTGCTGGGGCCGCAGGTGATGGAATGGATTGCCTCACAGATAGGCATGCAGGAGTTCATCGTAACGCTGTGGACCATCCTGCGCTGGCCGGCGATCATTATCCTGCTGATGGTGGCCGTTGCGGTGATCTACTACGTGATGCCCGACGTTAAGCAGAAGTTTCGCTTCATCACACCCGGCTCGGTGCTGGCGGTGGTGGTGTGGATCGTGGCCTCGCTGGGCTTCGCCTACTACGTGAAAACCTTTGCCGACTACAACGCCATGTACGGCAGCATTGGTGCAATCATCGTGCTGTTGCTGTATTTCTATATCTCGGCTGCCGTATTGCTGCTGGGCGCCGAAATGAATGCGGTGATCGAGCACATGTCAGCCGAAGGCAAGAACCCGGGCGAAAAAGATTTCAACGGCGAAAAGCCCAAGGAAACCTTGACGGTGCTGGGCCACGAGCACCCCAACCCGAACGCGTCCAATACTGTCGAGCCGAACACCAGATGATCCGCGACATTCTTAAAATGGGTGATGAACGCCTGCTACGCATCGCCCCGCCCGTGCCCGAGCACCTGTTCGGCACGGCCGAACTGCAGCAACTGATCGACGACATGTTCGAAACCATGCGCCATGTGGGCGGGGTCGGCCTGGCCGCGCCGCAGATTGGCGTCGACCTGCAGTTGGTGATCTTCGGCTTCGAGCGCAGCGAACGTTACCCCGATGCCGAAGCGGTGCCGCAGACCATTTTGCTCAACCCGGTCATCACACCGACCTCCACCGAGGTCGAGGACGGCTGGGAAGGCTGCCTGTCGGTGCCTGGCCTGCGTGGCGTGGTGCCGCGCTTCAAGCACATCTGCTACGAAGGGGTCGACCCCCAGGGCAACCCGATCAACCGCTTTGCCGACGGCTTCCATGCACGGGTGGTGCAGCACGAGTGCGATCACCTGATCGGCCGTTTGTACCCATCGCGCATTCAGGACTTCGCCAAGTTCGGTTACACCGAGGTGCTGTTCCCGGGGCTCGACGTCAGCGACGACTAAGCCCGCTCCAGCGCTACCAGGCGTTTGCTGCGCTGGTAGCGCAGCAGGCGGCTTGCCAGGCTTTCGGGCAGTTGCCCGGCCATGTGGAAACCCAGGCGCTGATAGAAGGGCGCCAGGTCCGGGTGGCAGAACAGCCAGGTTGGGCCATTGGCCTGCTCCAGCGCCGCATCGATCAAGCGTCCGGCCACCCCCTTGTTGCGCTGTTGCGGGTCGACGAACAACCCGGTCAGCCAATAACCATCGCCTACGGGGCTCAGGCTCAAGCCTGCAATGATGCCCGGCGCCCTCGCCACCCACAGTTGCGCATCGCTTGCAGCACGCATGCGCGAGCCGTGCTGACGGTAAAAATGGTCCAGTAGCCGGCGTTTAGTGTCCGAAAGCGTCGAGCAGTGAAGATATGTTAATGAAATGGCGAGTCCTGCCCTGAAAGCTGGCCAGAGGCTCTGGCTGGATGTTTTGCGGCTAATTTGACGCAGATTGTTGCAAATCCGGCAAGGGTGAATATCCGACTACGGGGTTCAACTATTGCCATGCGGGAGTAGACTTTTACACATCCCCCCTGGCAGTACGAAGCGGGATCGGTACTTCGTGCCATCTTCACCGTAGATGGCAACTTCTCCGTGCCGTTCACGGCAATAGAAGTCAATCGATCAGCTTGAATGCTTAAAAGGCAAACCCACATGAAACCATTACTGATTCTTGCATTGGTCGGTATGTCCTCGTTCGCGCTCGCCGATGAGGCCACCCCCGTCTCCAGCCAGCCTGTGGCCCAGCAGTATGACTATTCCATGAACCTGGACATCAAACGGGTGATCAACTTGTCGACCATCCCCAATGTCTGCGAAGTGGTACCTGCCACCATGACCTATGAAGACCACCAAGGCCAGGTGCATACCATTCAGTACCGGGCCATGGGTGAGGGTTGTCAGCAAGGTTGAAGCTGAAGCGATCCTTTAGGAGCGGCTTTAGCCGCGAACACCGGCGCAGCCGGTGCCATCCACCATCGGTAGATGGATCGCGGGGAAGCCCGCTCCTACAGGCTATAAAACCACTGCTCGAGAGAATAATTTCCAAGGCCTGTCGATTCCTCCGTTCTCCATTCGACCATAGGTGAAGGCACCACCGTGCCCCCATGACCTGTCGGAGGAACCCCCGATGAGCACCGCAGCCGAAACCGAGATCCGCCAACTGATCGAGCGCTGGATGCAGGCCGTGCGCGATCGCGACATCCCCAAAATCACCGCCCCCTATGCCGATGACATCGTCGCCTTCGATGCCATCCAGGCGCTGCAATTCAAGGGCAAGGCTACCTACACCGCGCACTGGGAAATGTGCATGGGCATGTGCACCGGCCCCATGGTCTTCGAACTGGCCGAACTCACCGTACACGCCGCTGGCGACCTGGCCCTGGCCCACTGGCTGAACCGCTGCGGCCCGGGCGATGACGAAAGCCAGTGCGGCTTTATGCGTGCCACCGTGGGCTATCGTCGTCAGAATGGCCAGTGGCAGGTGATCCATGAGCACTGGTCGGCGCCGTTCGACATGGAAACCCAGAAAGCCCTGTTCGATCTCAAGCCCTGAGCCGTTATCGCCAAACGCACTTTGCCAAAGCCCTGGAGGCGACCATGAAATACCTGTGCCTGGTCTATTGTGACGAGGGGCTGCTGCACAGCCTGCCCGACAGCCCGGAAGACGCCGAATGCATGGCGTATGCCGAAGCCATCCAGGGCTCCGGGCGAATGCTGGCGGCCGAGGCGCTGAAGCCTGTGCAGACCGCCACCACGGTACGGGTGCGCAACGGGCACATGAGCCTGACCGACGGCCCGTTCGCCGAAACCAAAGAGCAACTGGCGGGCTTTTACCTGGTGGAGGCCCGCGACTTGAACGAGGCGCTGAACATCGCCAAGGGTATTCCTGCCGCACGGGTCGGTAGCGTCGAGGTAAGGCCCGTGCGCCAACTGCAACCCTGACAGCCAAGGAGCACAACAACAATGAGCCTTGCCCAACCTGCACCTGCCCAACACGAGTTGTCCATCAGCCGCTTGATCGACGCACCCCCGGCCAAGGTGTTCCGCGCCTGGACCGAACCCCAGTGGCTGATGCAGTGGTGGGGGCCGCACGGCATGACCACACCGGAGTGCGAGATGCAGTTGTGGGCCGGCGGCCTGTTCCGCACCCTGATGCGCGCGCCGGATGGCAGCGAGTACCCGAACCAGGGTGTGTTTCTGGAGATTGCCGCACCACGGCGGCTGGTGTTCACCGATGCCTTCGGCCCCGGCTGGGTGCCCTCGAACAAGGCCTTCATGACCGCCGTGATCAGCTTTGACGAGGAGCAAGGCAAAACCCGCTACACCGCCCGCGCCTGGCACTGGAATGCCGCCGACTGCCGGGCCCATGAGGAAATGGGCTTTCACCAGGGCTGGGGAGAAAGCCTGGACCGCCTGGTAGAGGTGGTGACCCAGCGGATGCCCGACTGATGGCGGCACTGGCGCAAGTGCGCACCGAAGTCGAGGCGGTGTACCGGCGGGAGTCGCGGCGCATTTTGGCAACGTTGATCCGCTTGCTGGGTGATTTCGACCTGGCCGAGGAGGCCATGCATGATGCCTTCTTCATCGCCGTCGAGCGTTGGCAGCGCGACGGCATCCCCGAAAACCCAAGGGCGTGGCTGGTTTCCACCGGGCGCTTCAAGGCCATCGATGCGCTGCGCAGGCGCGCACGTTTCGACCGCTCCCAGGCCGACCTGAGCATGCTGCTCGACGGCCAGGCACAGGATCCCAGCGAAGAAGAGTTGCTGGCCGATGACCGCCTGCGGCTGATCTTCACCTGCTGCCACCCGGCACTGTCCGCCGATGCCCAGGTACCGCTGACCCTGCGTGAAGTCTGCGACCTGACCACTGAACAGATTGCCCGCGCCTTCCTGCAAAGCCCGGCCACCATCGCCCAGCGCATTGTCCGCGCCAAGGCCAAGATTCGCGATGCAGCCATCCCGTACCAGGTACCGGAATTGAACGAACTGCCTGAACGGCTGGAGAGCGTTTTGCGGGTGATCTACCTGGTGTTCAACGAAGGCTATTCGGCGTCATCGGGCGAGGCGCTGCTGCAGCAGGACCTAAGCGATGAAGCGATCCGCCTGGCGCGGTTGCTGGTGCAGTTACTGCCCGACCCGGAGGCGGTTGGCCTGCTGGCCTTGATGCTGCTGCAGGCGTCCCGGCAGCAGGCGCGAACCGATGCCCAGGGCAACCTGGTGGTGTTGGAGCAGCAAGACCGCAGCCTGTGGGACCGGCAACGCATTGAGGAAGGCTGCGAGCTGGTGCGCCAGGCGCTGCAAAGCCGGGCGTTCGGCGCCTATACGGTGCAGGCCGCGATTGCCGCGGTGCATGCCGAAGCATCGACGGCAGCGGAGACGGACTGGGCGGAGATTGTCGGGCTTTATGACGTGTTGCAGCGGCATTGGCCTTCAGCCGTGGTGGAGCTGAACCGGGCGGTGGCAGTGGCCAAGAGGGATGGACCGGAGGTTGGCTTGCAGGTGGTCGAGGGGATTATGGCGCGAGGGGAGCTGCTGGACTATCACCTGGCGCATGTGGCCCGGGCGGAGTTGCACTATCAAATGGGGCAGGTCGAGGAGGCCCGTGCGGCTTGGCGGCAGGCGCTGGCGCTGACCCGGCAGGAGCCGGAGCGCAGGCACATTGAGCGGCGGCTTCAGTCCATTGAATGATGTTTGCTGTGCCGGCCTCTTCGCGGGCACGCCCGCGAAGAGGCCGGTACTGGCTATATCGATCTTCAGCTAGCCACAAAATTCGGCGGCGACACCAGCTCGACGGTCTGCTGCTTGCGCGGTGCCAGGATCTCGGCCTCACCCTCGACCACCAGCTCATCGTTCTGGTTGTACACATTGGTGGCGATACGCACCTTGAACTTCGGCAGTTTCTCGAGGATTTCCAGGCGCACGGTCAGGGTATCGCCAATTTTCACCGGCTTCTGGAAGCTCATTTGCTGGCCCAGGTAGATGGTGCCAGGGCCTGGCAGGGTGCAGGCCACTGCTGCACTGATCAGCGCGCCGCTGAACATGCCGTGTGCAATACGTTCGCGGAACATGCTCTTGGCGGCGAACTCGGCATCCAGGTGAACCGGGTTGTGGTCACCGGACATCGCGGCGAACAGCTGGATGTCGCGTTCTTCAACGGACTTCTTGTACTCGGCCTTCTGGCCGACTTCGAGGGCTTCGTAAGGCGTGTTGGTGACCTGGGACATCGGTGCTTCCTTAAGCGTTAGGCGAGGGTGGCTATCATTCACTGCGCACGGGGCGGCCAAGGGCCAGCGCCTGTTCAAGCCAGCCGAGGATATCGGCGGTGACCTCGTCACGGTTGGTTTCGTTGAGTACTTCATGCCGCGCTTGAGGATAGACGCGCAGCTGTACATTTCGATTGCCGGTCGCGCGCAGGGCGTCGGCCAGATGGGTGAGACGCTTGCCGGCACTGACCGGATCACATTCACCACCGATCACCAGCATCGGCAGGTTCGGATCGATCTGCGCGAGGTTACTCGGCTGGCTGATCTGCGCCAAGCCTTGTAACAGGTCGAGCCACAGCTGGTTGCTGCAACGAAAGCCGCACAACGGGTCGTTGACGTACAGGTCGACTTCGGCCGGGTCGCGGCTGAGCCAGTCGAATGCGGTGCGGTTGGGCTTGAACGCCTTGTTGAACGAGCCGAACGACAACCACTCGATCAATGCACTTTTGCCCAACGGCCCCTGACGCCAGGCTTCCAGCCGGGCAATCTGCCGGGCCACTCGGTAAAGCGTTGCCGGCTGGTAGTTGGAGCCACTCAGGATGGCCCCGTGCAGGCTGGCACTGTGGTGCAGCAGGTAGGCCTGGGCGATGTAGCTGCCCATGCTGTGGCCGAACAGGAACAGCGGCGTGCACGGGTATTGCTGACCGATGTGCTGGGCCACCCGGCCGAGGTCGTTGACCACGGCATTCCAGCCATGATGGCGGGCGAACAGGCCGAGGCTGCCCTGTTCGGCAGTGCGCCCGTGACCGCGCTGGTCGGCCGCGAACAGGGCAAAGCCCGCCTCGCTCAGGGCCTGCCCAAGGCGTTGGTAGCGCCCGGCATGCTCGGCCATGCCATGGGCCAGCAGCACCACGGCTTTCACCGGTTTGGCCGGCAGCCATTGGTGCACGTACAGGCTGCAGTGCTCGCTGGCGGGTAGCCAGAAGGCGTCGTGAGGCATGGCGGGTCCTTGTGCGCACGGGTACCCGAACAGTGTATGCACAACCGGCCGGATTGCAGGAAGGGCACAAATAAGATTCACAATGTTAATGGCGGCACTTGGCGTATATGCCACCTTGGACTTACCTGTTAACGTCGGATCAACGCCTTTTCGCCGGCTGGCGATCAGGTAAGGGACTAAAGGACGCAGTGCAGGTCCAGGCAGAGGAACAATAATAAATGCAAGCCGACTTCTGGAATGACAAGCGCCCGGCGGGCGTGCCTTCCACCATCGACATCAATGCCTACGCCTCGGTCGTCGAGGTGTTCGAGCGCTCCTGCAAGCGCTTTGCCGACCGCCCGGCGTTCAGCAACCTGGGCGTGACCCTGACCTACGCCGAGCTGGAGCGCCATTCAGCCGCCTTCGCCGGCTGGTTGCAGCAGCACACCGACCTCAAACCGGGCGACCGCATCGCGGTGCAGATGCCCAACGTGCTGCAATACCCCATCGCCGTCTTCGGCGCCATGCGCGCCGGCCTGATCGTGGTCAACACCAACCCGCTGTACACCGAGCGCGAAATGCGCCACCAGTTCAAGGACAGCGGCGCGCGCGCACTGGTGTACCTGAACATGTTCGGCAAGCGTGTGCAGGAGGTGTTGCCCGATACCGGCATCGAATACCTGATCGAGGCGAAGATGGGCGACCTGCTGCCCACCGCCAAAGGCTGGCTGATCAACACGGTGGTCGACAAAGTGAAGAAGATGGTGCCGGCCTATCACTTGCCCCAGGCGGTATCGTTCAAACAGGCGCTGCGCCAAGGGCGCGAGCAGTCGCACAAACCGGTGCCGCTGAGCCTGGACGACATCGCCGTGCTGCAATACACCGGCGGTACCACGGGCCTTGCCAAAGGCGCGATGCTCACCCACGGCAACCTGGTGGCCAACATGCTGCAGGTGCTGGCCTGCTTCTCGCAGCATGGCCCCGACGGGCAGAAGCTGCTCAAGGACGGGCAGGAGGTGATGATCGCGCCGCTGCCGCTCTACCACATCTATGCCTTTACCGCGAACTGCATGTGCATGATGGTCACCGGTAACCACAACGTGCTGATCACCAACCCACGGGACATCCCGGGCTTCATCAAGGAGCTGGGCAAGTGGCGTTTCTCCGCGCTGCTGGGGCTGAATACCCTGTTTGTTGCGCTGATGGATCACCCGGGCTTCCGTCAGCTGGACTTCTCGGCGCTGAAGGTCACCAACTCCGGCGGCACGGCGCTGGTCAAGGCCACTGCCGAGCGCTGGGAAGCGCTTACGGGGTGTCGCATCGTCGAGGGCTACGGCCTGACCGAAACCTCGCCGGTGGCCAGCACCAACCCCTATGGCAAGCTTGCCCGACTGGGTACGGTGGGCATCCCGGTGGCGGGTACCGCGTTCAAGGTGATCGACGATGACGGCAACGAGATGCCGCTGGGCGAGCGGGGCGAGTTGTGCATCAAGGGCCCGCAGGTGATGAAGGGCTACTGGCAGCAGCCCGAGGCCACGGCCCAGGCCCTGGATGCGGACGGCTGGTTCAAGACCGGCGATATTGCGGTGATCGACCCGGACGGTTTCACTCGCATCGTCGACCGCAAGAAAGACATGATCATCGTCTCGGGCTTCAATGTTTACCCCAACGAGATCGAGGATGTGGTGATGGGCCACCCCAAGGTCGCCAACTGTGCAGCCATCGGTGTGCCGGACGAGCGTTCCGGCGAGGCGGTGAAGCTGTTCGTGGTGCCGCGTGAGGGGGGGCTGAGCGTGGATGAGCTCAAGGCCTACTGCAAGGCCAACTTTACCGGCTATAAGGTGCCCAAGCACATTGTGCTGCGCGAGTCGTTGCCGATGACGCCTGTGGGCAAGATCTTGCGGCGGGAACTGCGGGATATCGCTTGATGGGTATGGCTTTGACTTAGTGGTGTTGTTGAGATCGAGCGCCGCGCGGGCGGCGTTCGATCTGCGAAACCTTACAAAACTCAAGCCATCCGCGACATTTTGGTTAAAAACTCTAAAAATGACTTGTATTGTTCATTGAGTCATTTTTGTGACTGCAAGGCCTGTTTTGGCCTCTAGGCGACCCTAGGCAAAGCTGTTACTCTCGGCCCGCTTTCAGACGATCCGGTTTGCAACGAACCGCCGTCTCATATCAATAATAAGCGCATCGACGCGCCAATCGAACTTCGCTGTTGCTGAAGGAGTGGGCTTCCATGATCGAACATTTTTGGAAGGATAAGTACCCAGCCGGGATTACGGCGGAAATCAATCCTGACGAATTCCCCAATATCCAGGCAGTACTCAAGCAATCCTGCCAACGCTTTGCCGACAAACCGGCCTTTAGCAACCTGGGCAAGACTATCACTTATGGCGAGTTGTATGCGCTGTCGGGGGCGTTTGCGGCCTGGCTGCAGCAGCATACCGACCTCAAGCCGGGTGACCGCATTGCCGTGCAACTGCCCAATGTCCTGCAATACCCGGTCGCAGTATTCGGTGCCATGCGTGCCGGGCTGATCGTGGTCAATACCAACCCGCTGTACACCGTGCGGGAGATGGAACACCAGTTCAACGACTCCGGCGCCAAGGCCCTGGTGTGTCTGGCCAACATGGCCCACCTGGCTGAAAAGGTGGTGCCCAAGACCCAGGTCAAGCACGTTATCGTCACCGAAGTGGCCGACCTGCTGCCGCCGCTCAAGCGCTTGCTGATCAACAGCGTGATCAAGTACGTGAAGAAAATGGTACCGGCCTACAACCTGCCGCGTGCCATACGCTTCAACGATGCGTTGGCATTGGGCAAGGGCCAGCCGGTAACCGAGGCCAACCCGCAGGCCAACGACGTGGCGGTGCTGCAGTACACCGGCGGCACCACGGGCGTGGCGAAGGGGGCAATGCTCACCCACCGCAACCTGGTGGCCAACATGCTGCAGTGTCGGGCGCTGATGGGCTCCAACCTGCACGAAGGCTGCGAAATCCTTATCACGCCGCTGCCGCTGTACCACATCTATGCCTTTACCTTCCATTGCATGGCGATGATGCTGATCGGCAACCACAACGTGCTGATCAGCAACCCGCGTGACCTGCCGGCCATGGTCAAGGAACTGGGCAAGTGGAAGTTCAGCGGCTTTGTCGGCCTCAACACCTTGTTCGTTGCCCTGTGCAACAACGAGGCGTTCCGCGCCCTGGACTTTTCGGCGCTGAAAATCACCCTGTCTGGCGGCATGGCTTTGCAACTGAGCGTGGCCGAACGCTGGAAGGCCGTTACCGGCTGCGCCATCTGCGAAGGTTACGGCATGACCGAAACCAGCCCGGTGGCGGCAGTGAACCCGGCAGAGGCCAACCAGGTGGGTACCATCGGGATTCCGGTGCCTTCGACCCTGTGCAAGATCATCGACGACGCCGGCAACGAGCTGCCGTTGGGCGAAGTGGGCGAGCTGTGCGTCAAGGGCCCGCAGGTGATGAAGGGCTACTGGCAGCGCGAAGACGCCACCGCCGAAATTCTGGACAGCGAAGGCTGGCTGAAGACCGGTGACATCGCCCTGATCCAGGCGGACGGCTACATGCGCATCGTCGACCGCAAGAAGGACATGATCCTGGTCTCGGGCTTCAACGTGTACCCCAACGAACTGGAAGATGTGCTGGCGGCCTTGCCGGGTGTGTTGCAGTGCGCGGCCATTGGTGTGCCGGACGAGAAGTCGGGTGAGGTGATCAAGGTGTTCATCGTGGTCAAGCCGGGCATGACCCTGACCAAGGAGCAGGTGATGGAGCACATGCGTGCCAACGTTACCGGCTACAAGGTGCCGCGCATGATCGAATTCCGTGATTCGTTGCCAACTACCAACGTGGGCAAGATCCTGCGTCGCGAGTTGCGTGATGAAGAGCTGAAGAAGCAGGGCCTGAAGAAGATCGCCTGACCTTCTGAATCTATGCTGGCCTTACTGGCCTCTTCGCGGGTTTACCCGCGAAGAGGCCAGTGAAATCAGCGCAGCTTTTCAAGCATCTGGTAGTACCACATCCCCGCCGCCAGCAGCGGGTTCCCCAGCAAGTCCCCCATCGGCACGCGCACATGCTTGCATTGCGCGAAGGTGTCGAACTTCTCCAGCGTCCCGGTCAATGCCTCGGCCATGATCTCGCCCATGATGTGGCTGGTAGCAATGCCATGCCCCGAGTAACCCTGGCAATACCATACGTTGTCCGACAGCTTGCCCAACTGCGGAATGCGGTTGACCACGATGCCCATGGCACAGCTCCACTGGAACTCGATCGGCACGCCCTTGAGCGCCGGGAAGGTGCGTTCGATACACGGGCGCAGCTCGCCTTCGATGTCGCGTGAGTCCTTGCCCGAGTAATTGGCGCCGCCACCAAACAGCAGGCGTTTGTCGGCGGTCAGACGGTAGTAGTCGAGCACGAAGCGGCAGTCGTATACCGCCAGGTCCTGCGGATTGATCTGCTCGGCCAGCTCACCCAGCGGCGCGGTGGTGACGATGCCGCCCATGGCCGGGAAGATCTTGCCCTTGAGCTGGCGCTTTTCCAGCTTGTGATACACATCGCCGGCCAGCATTACCTGGCGCGCTTCGACCCGGCCATGGGCAGTGACCACTGCCGGGCGCGGGCCGTGAACGATGTCCAGCACCTCGGAGTTCTCGAAGATCAGTGCACCCAGGCTGTGGGCCGCACGGGCTTCACCCAGGCACAGGTTGAGCGGGTGCAGGTGCAGGTTGCGCAGGTTTTTCAGTGCGCCCAGGTACAGCGGGCTTTGCAGGTGCTCGGCCACTGCCGCACGGTCCAGCAATTGCACCTGCTCGCCCATGCCACGGCGGTGGGCCTCGGCCTCGAAGGCACGCAGTTCGTCCATGTGCGAAGGTTTCATTGCCGCATGCAGGTGGCCGCGCTTGAGGTCGCAGTCGATGCCATAGCGCGCCACGCGCTGCTCGATCACCTGGTGACCGCGCCAGCGCAAGTGCCAGATGAAGTCGTCGACTTCGGCACCCAGGTGGTTGCGCATCTGCGAGCGCATGGCCTCATCACCCGACAGGCTGCCGGTGACCTGGCCGCCATTGCGCCCGCTGGCGCCCCAGCCGATGCGGTTGGTTTCGACGATGGCCACTTTCAGGCCACGCTCGGCCAGCTCCACCGCCGTGGCCACGCCGGTAAAGCCGCCGCCGATGATGGCCACATCCACCTGCACCGTGCCCTTGAGTTGCGGGTACTCGGTGTGGTCGTTGAGGGAGGCGGTGTAATAGGACGGCGCACGCTGCGCCGGGCCTTTGTTCAATGCTGCGTTCATGGGTGTTCCTTGTTAGATAGGGGCTCAGGCCTGGTGCAGATACCAACGCCAGTCCTGCTCGCTGACTTCGGCCATGAACTGGCGGTACTCGGCACGCTTTACCTTCAGGTACACGCCAAGGAAGTCGTCGCCCAAGGCTTCGCGAGCCCAATGGGAATGCTGCAGGGCATCGAGGGCGGTCAGCCAGTCGGTGGGCAAGTGCTCGGTGGCCTGGGCATAGCCGTTGCCTTCCACCGGTGCGCCTGGGTCCAGCTGTTCGCGGATGCCGCGATGGCTGGCGGCGAGGATCGCTGCGGCAGCCAGGTAAGGGTTGGCGTCGGCGCCGCAAATGCGATGCTCTACATGCCGGCTGTTGGCCGGGCCGCCGGGCACGCGCAGGCTCACGGTGCGGTTGTCCACGCCCCAGGTCGGGGCCAGCGGCGCATAGCTGTTGGCCTGGAAGCGACGGAACGAGTTGGCATTGGGGCAAAACAGCAGCAGCGAGTCGCGCAGGTGGCGCAGCATGCCCGCCACGGCCTGGCGCAGCAGCGGGGTGCCGGCCTTGTCTTCGCTGGCGAACAGGTTGTTGCCCGCGCTGTCGGCCAGGCTCAGGTGCATGTGCATGCCGGTGCCGGCCAGGTTGGCAAACGGCTTGGCCATGAAGCAGGCCTGCATGCCGTGGGCATGGGCCACGCCTTTAACCAGGCGCTTGTAGCGCACGGCCTGGTCCATCGCTTTTAGGGCGTCGCCGTGCTCAAGAGTGATTTCCACCTGGCCGGGGGCGTACTCGGAAATCGCAGTGCGCGCCGGAATGCCCTGCGCCTTGCAGGCGGCGTACAGGTCGGCGAGGAAGGGTTCGATCTGTTCCAGCTCGCGCAGGCCATAGACCTGGGTGGTGCGTGGGCGGCCACCGTCATTGTCCAGCGCCGGTTGCGGGCGGCCCTG
This sequence comes from Pseudomonas sp. OG7, assembly GCF_014192825.1. Classification (NCBI taxonomy): domain Bacteria; kingdom Pseudomonadati; phylum Pseudomonadota; class Gammaproteobacteria; order Pseudomonadales; family Pseudomonadaceae; genus Pseudomonas; species Pseudomonas sp. OG7. Next base: position 152,050 of record NZ_JACHYK010000005.1, read on the forward strand.
GGCATCGCGTTGCTGGTCGAGCAGGTAGAACTCCAGCTCGCAGGCCATTACGGGGTGGTAGCCGTCGGCTTTCAGGGCGTCGATGGTGCGCAGCAGCACATGGCGCGGGTCGGCGATGCTGGCTGGCAGGCCCTCGGTAGGGTGCATGCTGACTTGTACGGCCGCGGTCGGCACCCGGCGCCAGGGCAGGCGCACCAGGCTGCCTTCGAGTGGGTAGGCGCGGCAGTCGATGTCGCCCACGTCCCACACCAGGCCCGAATTTTCCACGTCGTCACCGTTCAGGGTCAGGCCAAGGATGGTGCTGGGCAGCGGCCGGCCGGTCTGGTACACGGCCAGCAATTCATCACGGTGCAGCAGCTTGCCGCGTGGTACGCCGTTGGCGTCGAGGATGAACAGTTCGAACAGCTCGATATCGGGGTTTTCAGCCAGGAAACGGGAAGCCTGCTCTACAGGTGCAAAGTGCATGATGTATTCGCTCACGGGCGCACAGGACGTTCGCGCAGAACGCGCGGTCCAGTTGAGTCAAACGGCCAGACAATGGCCGGGTTTGGTCACAAAGGCGTGAGCTGGCAGTCCGGTGGGCGTGCGTGACGGCAGTGCCACAAGGCCCAGAAGGCGAGGATGATGTGCACCAGCGGATTTTCCCCGGCACGGCTCCGGGCCTTCGGTAACGAAGGGCGGGACGACGGTGGGGCGATGTGCTGGACGGGAGTCATGCTTTTGATACTCACATGCGGCGTAAGGTTGATTAAAGCAGTGAATGGCAACCTTTACGTATACCCTTGCTAAACTTTCAGCCGCTATACGATCCCTGTAGGAGCGGCCTTGTGCCGCGAAGGGCTGCGGCACAAGGCCGCTCTCCTACCATGACAGCAAAGTAGGCCCAAATCTGCGACAATCGCGCATCCTTCGAATGCCGATCATGAAAAAGCAGGGCCACCTGCATCACTAAAAAGCCCCATGACTGACCACGCCATCGACAAACTGCTGCAAAACCTCGACCACGCCATGATTGCCGACCGCCATCGTCTGCGCCGGCAACTGCACGAACTGCGCAAGCGCCCCGACGAGGCGAAGCTTTCGCAGTGGGTGGAAAAGGTCCAGGCCTCCTGCGCCCAGGTCACTGCACGTCAGCAAAGCGTGCCGACCGTGCGCTACGACGACAACCTGCCGATCGCCGCCAAGCGTGACGAAATCAAGAAGGCCCTGGCCGAAAACCAGGTGCTGGTGATCGCCGGCGAAACCGGTTCGGGCAAGACCACCCAGCTGCCAAAGATTTGCCTGGAACTGGGGCGTGGCAGCCACGGCCTGATCGCCCACACCCAGCCACGCCGGATCGCCGCGCGCAGCGTGGCAGCACGGGTTGCCGAAGAGCTGGGCACCCCGCTGGGCGGGCTGGTCGGTTACCAGGTACGTTTCGAAGACCAGAGCGATGCCAATACCCTGGTCAAACTGATGACCGATGGCATCCTGCTGGCCGAAACCCAGCACGACCGCTTTCTTGAGCGCTACGACACGATCATCGTCGACGAAGCCCACGAACGCAGCCTGAATATCGATTTCCTGCTCGGCTACCTGAAGACACTGCTGCATCGCCGGCCAGACCTGAAACTGATCATCACGTCGGCCACCATCGACCTGGAACGCTTTTCCAAACACTTCGATGGCGCGCCGATCATCGAGGTGTCCGGGCGCACATTCCCGGTGGAAACCTGGTACCGCCCGCTCACCAGCGAGCAGGATGAAGAAGGCAACCAGATCGAGGACGACCTCACCGTCGACCAGGCCATCCTCGCCACACTGGATGAGCTGGCGCACCACGAACGCAGCGAAGACAAAGGCCCGGGCGATGTGCTGATCTTCCTGCCCGGCGAGCGGGAAATCCGCGATGCCGCTGAAATCCTGCGCAAGGCGCAGTTGCGCCACACCGAGATCCTGCCGCTGTATGCACGCCTGTCGCCGGCCGAGCAACAGCGCATCTTCCAGCCGCACACCGGGCGCCGCGTGGTGCTGGCCACCAACGTGGCCGAAACCTCGCTGACCGTGCCGGGCATCCGCTACGTGATCGACACCGGCACCGCACGCATCAGCCGCTACAGCTACCGCGCCAAAGTGCAGCGCCTGCCCATCGAAGCGGTGTCCCAAGCCAGCGCCAACCAGCGTAAAGGCCGTTGCGGCCGGGTCGAGCCGGGCATTTGCGTACGTCTGTACAGCGAAGAGGACTTCAACAGCCGGCCGGCGTTTACCGACCCGGAGATTCTGCGCACCAACTTGGCGGCGGTGATCCTGCAGATGTTGCACCTGCGCCTGGGCGCGATCGATGCGTTCCCGTTCATCGAGCCGCCGGATGGCAAGGCCATCAGCGATGGTTTCAACCTGCTGCAGGAACTGTCAGCGGTCAACCGCGAAAACCAGTTGACGCCGATTGGCCGCCAACTGGCCCGCCTGCCCATCGACCCACGACTGGGCCGCATGCTACTCGAAGGCGCCCGACTGGGCAGCCTGCAGGAAGTGCTGATCGTTACCAGCGCACTGTCGGTGCAGGACCCACGCGAGCGCCCGCCAGAGCGTCAGCAGGCGGCTGATCAGGCCCATGCGCAATGGAAGGACGTGGACTCCGACTTCGCCGCGCTGGTCAACCTGTGGCGCGGTTTTGAAGAGCAGCGCCAGGCGCTGACGGCCAACCCGCTGCGCAACTGGTGCCGCAAGCATTTCCTGAACTACTTGCGCCTGCGTGAGTGGCGCGATGCCCACCGCCAGCTGGCGCTGATCTGCCGTGACCTGCAGTTGACGGTGAACAAGGAACCGTCCGACTACCAGAAGATGCACAAGGCCATCCTCAGTGGCCTGCTCAGCCAGATCGGCCAGAAGACCGAAGAGGGCGACTACCAGGGGGCGCGTCAACGGCGCTTCTGGGTGCACCCGTCCTCGGGCCTGGGGCGCAAGCGACCGCAGTGGGTCATGGCCGCCGAACTGGTCGAGACCACCAAGCTGTATGCGCGCATGGTCGCCAAGATCGAGCCTGACTGGATCGAGCCGCTGGCTGGCCACCTGGTCAAGAAAAACCACTTCGAACCGCACTGGGAGAAGAAGCGCGGTCAGGTGGTGGCCTATGAGCAGATCACCCTGTACGGCCTGATTCTGGTCGGCCGCCGCCCGGTGCACTTTGGCCCGATCGACCCGGTCATTTCGCGTGAGCTGTTCATCCGCGAGGGCCTGGTGGGTGGCGAAATACAGTCGCGGGCCAAGTGCCTGGCGGCCAACAAACGCCTGCTCGAAGAACTCGACGAGCTGGAGGCCAAGGCCCGCCGGCGCGACATTCTGGCTGACGAAGAAACGCTGTACGCCTTCTACGAAGCGCGCCTGCCGGCGGAAATCCACCAGACCGCGACCTTTGACAGCTGGTACCGCATGGGCAGCCAGAAGGATGCCAACCTCCTGATCATGCGTGAGGAAGACGTGCTGGCCCGTGAGGCTAGCGAAGTCACTGCCGCGCAGTACCCCGACAGCATGCAGGTCGGCGAGCTGCGCCTGCCGCTGAGCTATCACTTCGAACCCGGCCACCCGCGTGACGGCGTGACCGTGCGGGTGCCGGCACCGTTGCTGCCAAGCCTGCCCGGCGAGCGCCTGGAATGGCTGGTGCCAGGCTTGCTGGAGGCCAAGTGCGTGGCGCTGATACGCAACCTGCCCAAGGCCTTGCGCAAGAACTTCGTGCCGGTGCCGGACTTCGTCAAGGCTTCGCTGGCGCGTATGACCTTCGGTCAGGGCGCACTGCCGCAGGCCCTGGGCCAGGAGCTGCTGCGCATGACCGGTGCGCGGGTGTCCGACGAGGCCTGGGACGAGTCGGTCCAGCTGGTCGAAGGCCACCTGCGCATGAACATCGAAGTGGTCGACGGCCAGGGCAAGTTCCTTGGCGAAGGCCGCGACCTGGCCGAGCTGACCGCGCGCTTTGCTGCCGCCAGCCAGGCTGCCTTGGCGGTGCCGCGTACCGAAAAGAGCGAGCAGCCGGTGCAGGCGAAGGCTTTCAGCGAAGTGAAGCAGACCGCCCAACAGAAGATTGCCGGCCTGTCGATGACCGTGTACCCGGCGTTGGTGGAAGAGGGCGGTAGCGTGCGCGAAGGGCGCTTCTCGACCCAGGCCGAAGCCGAGTTCCAGCACCGCCGTGCCCTGCAGCGCCTGTTGTTGCAGCAATTGGCCGAGCCGGCCAAGTACCTGCGCGGCAAGCTGCCGGGCCTGACCGAGCTTGGCCTGCTGTACCGTGAAATGGGCAGGGTCGAGGCACTGGTCGAGGACATCCTGCTGGCCAGCCTGGACAGCTGTATCCTTGAAGGTGAACAGCCGTTGCCGCGTGATGGTGCGGCCTTGGCCAGGCTGGCTGAGCGCAAGCGCGGCAGCTGGGCCGAGCATGCCGAGCGGTTGGCGCGCCAGACGCTGGAGGTGCTGAAACTGTGGCATGGGCTGCAGAAGCGCTTCAAGGGCAAGATCGACCTGAGCCAGGCGGTGGCGCTGAACGACATCAAGCAACAGCTGGGCAACCTTGTGTACCCGGGCTTTGTGCGTGAAACGCCCGGGGTTTGGTTCAAGGAGCTGCCGCGTTACCTCAAGGCGGTGGAATTGCGCCTGGAGAAGCTGGGTTCGCAGGTGCAGAAGGACCGGGTATGGAGCGGTGAGCTGGCCAACTTGTGGGCACAGTACAAGGCGCGTGCCGACAAGCATGCCCAGGAAGGCAAGCGCGATGAGCAACTGACGTTGTACCGCTGGTGGCTGGAGGAATACCGGGTGTCGCTGTTTGCCCAGCAGTTGGGCACCAAGGTGCCGATTTCCGACAAAAGATTGAGCAAACAGTGGAGCCAGGTGGAAGGCTAACCTGCCCAATTTGTGGCAAACTTCAGGGAGTTTGGGGCCGCGTTGCGGCCCTTCGCGGGTGAGCCCGCTCCCACAGGGGTAACGTACGCTCCTGATTTGGTACTAAAGTGCCACTAAATTGTCATATTCCCAGCCAGCGCCCCGTGGCGATGGCCTTTGACCAGAGGAACGACCGTGCATAACGTCGTGATCAGCGGCACCGGCCTGTACACCCCGGCCCAGAGCATTTCCAACGAAGAACTGGTGGCTTCCTTCAACGCCTGGTCGCAGCAGTTCAACCAGGACAACGCCGCTGCCATCGAGCGCGGCGAAGTTGAAGCAGCGCCGCTGTCCGATGCGGCCTTTATCGAAAAGGCCTCGGGCATCAAGAGCCGCTTCGTGATGGACAAGGCCGGCATCCTCGACCCGCAGCGCATGAAACCACGCCTGCCCGAGCGTTCCAATGACGAGCCCTCGGTGCTCTGCGAAATGGCCGTGGCCGCTGCCCGCCAGGCCCTGGAGCGTGCCGGCCGCACGGCTGCCGATGTCGATGGCGTGATCGTCGCCTGCTCCAACCTGCAGCGCCCGTACCCGGCCATCGCCATCGAAGTGCAACAGGCGCTGGGCATCCAGGGCTTTGCCTTCGACATGAACGTGGCCTGCTCGTCGGCCACCTTCGGCATCCAGACCGCTGCCAACAGCGTGGCCCTGGGCCAGGCGCGCGCGGTGCTGATGGTCAACCCCGAGGTGTGCACCGGGCACCTGAACTTCCGTGACCGCGACAGCCATTTCATTTTCGGTGATGCCGCCACTGCGGTGTTGCTCGAGCGTGCCGACAAGGCCACCTCGGCGCACCAGTTCGACATCGTCAGCACCAAGCTGTGGACCGAGTTCTCCAACAACATCCGCAACAACTTCGGCTTCCTCAACCGGGCAGCGGAAGAGGGCGAAGGCGCCGCAGACAAGCTGTTCATCCAGGAAGGCCGCAAGGTGTTCCGTGAGGTGTGCCCGAAGGTGGCCGAGCTGATCGGTGAGCACCTGCAGGAAAATGGCCTGCAACCGAGCGATGTGAAGCGTTTCTGGCTGCACCAGGCCAACCTCAGCATGAACCACCTGATCGTCAAGAAGTTGCTGGGGCGTGAGGTGGCCGAGGAAGATGCACCGGTGATTCTGGACCGCTATGCCAATACCAGTTCGGCGGGGTCGGTGATTGCCTTCCACCTCTATCAGGATGACCTGGCCAAGGGTTCGTTGGGCGTATTGAGCTCGTTTGGTGCGGGGTATTCGATTGGTAGCGTGATTCTGCGCAAGCGCTGATCCTTAGTCAGCCTGTACCGGCCTCTTCGCGGGCTCGCCCGCGAAGAGGCCGGTGCATTTTTCCAGGCAAAAAAAAGCGGGAAACGCCGGATGGGGTCGGCATTTCCCGCTTCAGGTGAAGCAGAAGAGGGTGTCGCTTAGAACTTGGCTTCCAGGTCCACCTGCAGGGTGTCTACATCCGCATCGCTGTTCGGCAGGTTGGAGTAGTCGGTCTTGGCCATCATGTAGGCCGCGCCCAGGGCGAAGTTCTTGTCGATTTCGTAGCCCACTTTGAACTTGTGGCCACGGGAACCGGTAAAGCCGTTACCGAAGTCGGAGTCGGTGAACAGGCTCACTACACCGTTACGCTGCACGTCGCGGTAGTTGTAGTCCAGGCTCCAGGCACCGATCTTGCTCTTCAAACCAGCCAGCCAGGCCTTGTCCTTGCCATCGGTGCTTTCGGTGTTCTTGACGAACTGGCCGTAAGCCGACAGTGGAATGGCGAAACCGGTGAAATCGACCTGACCGAAGCCTTCAACCAGGTTGAACTCGTCGGTGGTGTTGCCCAGCGAGCGCAGAGCAGCCGAGGCCTTGTCGTTGTCGTAGCCGTATACGCTGCCGCCAACGGTAACCTTGACGGTGTCAGCCGCGTTGAACTTGGTACCCAGCTGGGCCGCGTACAGCTGCGCGTCGTGCTTGAACTGCACGCCGTCGCCGTCGACGTTGTCCTTCAGGTTGTAGTGGCCGATGCTGCCGAACACTTCGGCCGGGCCGAGGTTGGTCTTGTAGGTAGCTGCCACGCCTTCCGGGTTGATGTCGCTGTCCCAGATGATGTCGCCCATGCTCACCCATGGCTGCATCATCTTGCCGCCAATCAGGTGCAGGTTGGGCACGGCAGTCGGGTGCCAGTCGAGGTAGGCCAGGTCGACCCACAGCGATTTCTTCTCGAAGTAGTTGTCCAGGCTCTGGTTGGTCGAACGGGCATCGGCGCTGCTGCCGGTGGCCACACGCACGCCAGCGTCAACCTGCGGGTTGATCTCGCTGTAGAAGCCGACACGGGCACGTACACGCTCACGGTCCTGGTTGCCGCTGCGGGAGATCGGGTTGTCGACGTTGACGTCTTCGTAACGCAGGCGCACATCACCCTTGATCTGGGTCTTGGCGGCCCATGCCACTTTCTGTTCGAAGTTGCTCATCCGTTCAGACTGAGCTTTCTGGTCGGCCCTTTCCTTGGTTTCTTTTGCCAGGTCGCCCTGCAGTTCGTTGTACTGCGCCTGATTGATCGAGCCGTTGGCGCGGAGCATTTCGAGCAGCTTGGCGTCGACAGCAGCACTGGCCGGGGCGCTCAGAGCCAGCATCATGCCGGTGAGGCTCACTCCGGTAAGTGTAGAAACAAGACGCATAAGGTTCTCCCTACTGAAAAAAATGGGGGAGGCTCAAGCGCCTGCCCCTGCGTTGGCATGTCTTCGGAAAGGGCCTGACTAGACAGGTTCTGAGGTTCCGGAAAACAGGCGCAAGTATTGCGGGGGCCAATGACAGATTAATGTCTGATTAGTGGCACTGCGGTTAAGTAATTGAGAATAAAAGGATCAGCCCGGCGTTCGTCATTTGAGTGCCGGGCCTTACTTGGGGATACTGAAGGCCTTCTCACAGCGAGCCGAAACCGTGACCAGCCTGTACAGCCTTGCCAACTTGCATGATCTTCCGGCGGCCACCTGGGATGCCCTGGTGCCAGCGGGTCAGCCGTTCCTGCGCCATGCCTTTCTCAGTGCAATGGAAGACAGTGGCAGCGTCCAGCGAAAAACTGGCTGGGCTGCCGAGCACTTGGTCCTGGAGCGTGAGGGGCAGGTGCGGGCGCTGATGCCGGCGTACCGCAAGTGGCACTCCTATGGCGAGTATGTGTTCGACCATGGCTGGGCCGATGCCTGTGAGCGGGCCGGCATTGCCTACTATCCCAAGCTGTTGGGGGCCGTGCCGTTCAGCCCTGTGAGTGGCCCACGCCTTTTTGCGGCCGATCCGGCTGACGGTTTGATGATGTTGCAGGCCCTGCCTGAGTATTTGGCCAAGGGTGGGCTATCCGGAGCGCACATCAATTTCACCGACTCGGCGCTGGACGAACAACTGGCAGCCCAGCCGGGCTGGATGGAGCGCTTGGGTTGCCAGTTCCATTGGCAAAATCGGGGGTATCGAGATTTCCAGGACTTTCTCGACAGCCTGAGTTCGCGCAAGCGCAAGCAGATGCGCAAGGAGCGTGAGCAGGTGGCGGGGCAGGGTATTGATTTTCGCTGGTACCGAGGCGATGAACTGGATGAAGCCCAGTGGGATTTCGTCTTCCTCTGTTACGCCAACACCTATGCCGTACGCCGCCGGGCGCCTTATCTGACTCGCGCGTTTTTCAGCCTGCTGGCCGAACGCATGCCCGAGGCTGTGCGGGTGGTAATGGCGCGTCAGGGGGGGCGCGATGTGGCGATGGCGCTGAGCCTGGTGGGGGGCGACAGCCTGTTTGGCCGTTACTGGGGCTGCCTGGATGAATTCGACCGGCTGCATTTCGAAACGTGTTTCTATCAGGGGATGGACTTTGCCATTGCCGAGGGCTACCAGCGTTTCGATGCCGGGGCGCAGGGGGAGCACAAGCTGATACGCGGGTTCGAGCCGGTGTTGACGCGGTCGTGGCATTACCTGCTGCACCCCGGGTTGCGGCGGGCGGTGGAGGATTTTCTGGTGCAGGAGCGGGAAGGGGTGAGGGGGTATGCCGAGGAGGCGAGGGGGATGTTGCCTTATCGTCGGGACTGATCCATTTGTATTGCCTGTGCTGGTCTCTTCGCGGGTTCACCCGCGAAGAGACCAGCACAGGTTTCAGTCCACCCCGACAAACCCCCCGGTCTGGTGATGCCACAACCGGGCATACAACCCCTGCTGTTCCAGCAGCTCGCTGTGGCTGCCACTCTCGACAATCCGCCCCTTGTCCAGCACCACCAGCCGGTCCATCCGCGCGATGGTGGACAACCGGTGGGCGATCGCGATCACCGTCTTGCCCTGCATCAGCGTTTCCAGGCTTTCCTGAATGGCTGCTTCCACCTCCGAGTCCAGCGCCGAAGTGGCTTCGTCCATGATCAGGATCGGCGCATTCTTCAGCAGTACCCGGGCAATGGCGATGCGCTGGCGCTGGCCGCCCGACAGCTTCACCCCGCGCTCACCCACATGGGCATCGAAGCCGGTGCGCCCCTGGGCGTCGGATAGCTGCGGGATAAACTCGTCGGCGCGGGCGCGGCGCACGGCGTCGAGCAACTCCGCCTCACTGGCGCCGGGGCGGCCATACAGCAGGTTGTCGCGGATCGAGCGGTGCAGCAGCGAAGTGTCCTGGGTGATCATGCCGATTTGTGCGCGCAGGCTGGCCTGGCTCACCTCGGCAATGTCCTGGCCATCGATAAGGATACGCCCGCCCTGCACGTCGTACAGCCGCAGCAGCAGGTTGACCAGGGTCGACTTGCCCGCGCCGGACGGGCCGATCAAACCGATTTTTTCGCCTGGGCGAATGTTCAGGTCGAGCCCTTCGATCACGTTGGCAGCCTTGCCGTAGTGGAAATCCACGTCATCGAACCGCACCGCGCCACGGCTCACCTTCAGCGCCGGCGCATTGGGCTGGTCAGTGACGGTGACCGGCTGGGCAATGGTCTGCAGGCCGTCCTGGACCATGCCGATGTTCTCGAAGATGCCGTTGACCACCCACATGATCCAGCCCGACATGTTGACGATGCGGATCACCAGGCCGGTGGCCAGGGCAATGGCGCCGACGGTAATCAGCGACTGGCTCCACAGCCACAGCGCAAGGCCCGTGGTGGTGACCACCAGCAGGCCGTTGAGGCTGGTGATGACGACGTCCATGCTGGTGACCACGCGTGCCGCCAGTTGGGTTTTTTCGGTCTGTTCGCTGATCGCTTCGCGCGCGTATTGCTGCTCGTAGTCGGTGTGGGCGAACAGCTTCAGGGTGGCGATGTTGGTGTAGCCATCGACGATCCGCCCCATCAGCTTGGAACGGGCGTCGGAGGAGATCACCGAACGCTCCTTCACCCTTGGCACGAAGTAGAAGAGCGCGGCGATGTAGCCGACGATCCACAGCAGCAGCGGCAGCATCAGGCGCCAGTCGGCCTCGGCGAACAGCACCAGCGAGGTAATGGCGTAGATCAGTACATGCCATAGCGCGTCCACCGCCTGCACGGCGGAGTCGCGCAGCGAGTTGCCGGTCTGCATGATGCGTTGGGCGATGCGCCCGGCAAAGTCGCTCTGGAAGAAGTTCAGGCTCTGCTTGAGCACGTAGGTGTGGTTTTGCCAGCGGATCAGGCTGGTCATACCGGGGTTGATGGTCTGGTGCACCAGCAGGTCGTGCAGGCCGAAGAACACCGGCCGCAGCACCAGGATCACCACCAGCATCCAGATCAGCTCGCCACTGTGCTCACTGAAGAAGTTGGCATTGGGCGTGCCCTGGGCCAGGTCGATGATGCGGCTGAGGTAGCTAAACATGGCCACCTCGATCAGCGAGGCGAACAGGCCGACCACCAGCAGGGCAAGAAAACTGGGCCATACCTGGCGCAGGTAATACAGGTAGAACGGCCACACGGTGGTCGGCGGCGATTCACTGGGTGCTTCGCGGAAAATATCGATCAGTTGTTCGAAACGGCGGTACAGCATGGGTAACGACACTCCTGTTCCATCCTGCCCTCAGGCGGTTTCACGTCCCTGTGAAGCCTGCGGTCAGTCGATGCGTTTGGCCGACTTGATGTAGACCGGGTCGGCCGGCACATCACGCATGCCTTTCTTGATGGTGGTCGGTGAGTTGACGATCTGGTCGACCACTTCCATGCCCTTGGTCACCTTGCCGAACACGGCATAGCCACGGTCACGCCCGGGGTTGAGGAAGTCGTTGTCGGCCACGTTGATGAAGAACTGGCTGGTGGCCGAGTTCGGGTCCGAGGTGCGCGCCATCGACAGGGTGCCGCGGGTGTTCAGCAGGCCGTTGCTGGCTTCGTTCTTGATTGGGGCGTTGGTGTTTTTTTGCACCATCTGGTCAGTGAAACCACCGCCCTGGACCATGAAACCCGGGATTACACGGTGGAAAATGGTGTTGTTGTAGAAGCCGCTGTCAACGTACTGCAGGAAATTCTTGGTACTGACCGGCGCCTTCTCGGCGTTCAGCTCGATTTCGACCTGGCCGAAGCTGGTGTCCAGCAGAACGTGCGGGGTCTTGTCAGAGGCCATGACGCTGGTGGCGAAGGCGACCGAGCAGGCGGTGAGCAGGAGTTTTTTCAGCATGGGCTCAAAGATCCTTGAGAGGTGGAAGCGGCTGCGAGGAACTGCAGCAGGGTCTGGTTGAAGACCTCGGGTTGATCGAGGGGCGTAGCGTGCCGGGAATCGTCGACGACGACCAGCCTGGCGTTGGGCATCAGCGCGACATAGCGCTCTTTCAGTTGTATCGGGGTGTAATCGTGGTCGGCGGCAATGATCAGGGTAGGACAGTGGACCTGCCCGATGCGTTCCTGCACGCCCCAGTCGACGATGGCGTCGAAGCTCTTGAGGTAGGCGCGCTTGTCGTTACGCGCCCAGCGTTGGGCCATCTTCTGTCGCAGTTCGGCTTGATGAGGTTTGGGGAACAGGCGTTCAGCCAGGCCCTTGCCGACGGTTTCGACACTGAGCAGCCGCGCCAGGCCCCAGCGCTTTAGCCACCATATCCAGTCACTGCGGGTGCGGCGCTTGACCTCGGGGGCGCTGTTGACAATGCACAGGCTGCGCAGCCATTGCGGGTGGTCGACGGCAAACTGGAATCCGACCATGCCGCCCATGGACAGGCCGACGAAGTGCACCGGGCCGGTGTGCAGGTGTTCGAGCAGGGCGAGCAGGTCGGCACTGAAGGTCGCGATCTGGTAGCCGTCGCGGGGTTTGTCGGAACGGCCGTGGCCGCGAATGTCCATGAGGATCACCCGGTAGTGGCGGCTGAGCGCCGGCACCTGCAGCTCCCAGTCCTGGCAACTGGAGCCCAGACCGTGCAGCAGTACCAGTGGTTCGCCCTGGCCATATTCCTCGTAATGCAGTGTGCATCCTTCGTGTTCGAAATAGGCCATGGGCGCGGTCCTCTCAAGCTTGTGGGGGGGCTGCGAAGGGCACGTCCAGTGGCGCGGTGTCGAAGTTGCGCAGCAGGTCGATGAGAATCTGCGTGGCCGGGCCCAGGGTCTTCTCTTTGCTCGAATAAAGGTAGAACAGTGGATGGCGGCTGCCACCCTGATCCAGCGGCAACGGCTTGAGCACGCCTTCGCGCAGCTCACGCTCGATCATGTGCCGGGGCAGCCAGGCAAAGCCCAAGCCGCTGCTGACGAAGGTAGCGGCGGTGCCCAGGCTGCCGACGGTCCAGCGCTGCTCTGCACCCAGCCAGCCGACATCGCGCGGCTGAGCGCGGCCGGAGTCGCGGATTACCACCTGCAACTGGCTTTCCAGGTCCTGGAAGGTCAGCTCGCGGCCCAGGCGGTGCAGGCTGTGCTCAGGGTGGGCGACGGCGACGAACTCCACCGCACTCAGTTCGGCGCCCAGGTAGCCACCGATGCTGTAGCTGCTGATGGCCAGGTCGGCGATGCCTTCATGCATGACTTCTTCCACGCCAGACAGCACTTCTTCACGCAGGCGCACCCGGCAGCCACGGCTTTGCGGCATGAACGCGGCCAGGGCACGTACCAGGCGGGCGCTGGGGTAGGCGGCATCGACCACCAGGCGTACTTCGGCTTCCCAGCCTTGTTCCATGTGGTGGGCGAGGTCCTCGAGCTGGCTGGCCTGCTTCACCAGGTGGCGCGAGCGGCGTAGTAGCACGTTGCCAGCGTCGGTAAGCACCGCCTTGCGGCCGTCGATACGCAGCAGTGGCACGCCCAGTTGCTCTTGCATGCGGGCCACGGTGTAGCTGACCGAGGACTGTGAGCGATGCAGTGCCTCGGCGGCCTGGGCAAACCCGCCGTGATCGACCACTGCTTGCAGGGTTCGCCACTGGTCAAGGGTTACGCGCGGCGCTTTCATCTTTCGCTCCTGTTGTCCTAAGCTGCCCTCTTTCAAGGAGAGCGGCCCATGAAGAAATGTTGTGCGGCAATACTGATGTGCCTGCCCCTCGGGGCCATGGCCTATCCCATCGATGTGGAGAAGGAACTGACCGGGGTAAAGCTTGACTACACCGCCTATGACACGGCCTACGACATTGGCGCCATTACCCTCAACAACTATGGGCAGGTACCGGCGGCCTGCAAGGTGACCTTCCGCAATGGCCCTGAAGCACCCCGGGTTCGCCGGGTGAATGTACCGGCCGGTAAAAGCGTCGATGTCACCGCCAAGTTCAACCGGCAGATCATCAAACTGCGTATCGCCTTGAGCTGTAGCGCGGAATAAACTGATTAATCGATTGATTGAACCCACTTTTTACGCTTTTTTATCGATAGGTCAAGCCTTAATCTCACCTCCATCGAATCGCAACCCTTTTTGCCGATGGAGGCACCCCATGTCCCGCGTACTGATCATCGAAAGCAGCGCCCGCCAGCAGGATTCCGTTTCCCGTCAGCTGACCCGTGATTTCATCCAGCAATGGCAGGCCGCTCACCCGGCCGATCAGATCACGGTGCGCGACCTGGCGGTGAACCCGGTGCCGCACCTGGATGCCAATCTGCTGGGTGGCTGGATGAAGCCCGAAGAGCAGCGCAGTGCCGCCGAACTGGAGGCCCTGGCCCGTTCCAACGAATTGACCGATGAAGTGCTGGCGGCTGATGTGCTGGTAATGGCCGCGCCGATGTACAACTTCACCATCCCCAGCACCCTTAAGGCCTGGCTGGATCACGTACTGCGCGCCGGCATCACCTTCAAGTACACCCCGACCGGCCCGCAGGGCCTGCTGACCGGCAAGCGCGCCATCGTACTGACTGCCCGTGGCGGCATTCACGCCGGTGCCAGCAGCGACCACCAGGAACCGTACCTGCGTCAGGTGATGGCCTTCATCGGTATTCACGATGTCGATTTCATCCATGCCGAAGGCCTGAACATGAGCGGCGAGTTCCATGAGAAGGGCGTCAACCAGGCCAAGGCCAAACTGGCGGCCGTGGCCTGAGGTTCAACGAATTCCCAACCCTGACACCTGTTTGTTGCTCCTTTGGGTGTACCTGCCCGGCCAATGGCCGGGCTTTTTTATGCCTGGGCTTCCGTGGGGGCCGGTTCAGCCCTTACATTCCTCATGGTTGAACTCATTTGCCGCAACCCGCTAAGGTCGCGGCCTTGATTCACGAGAGACAACCATGGGCTACCTGATAATCGTCGCGCTGATCCAGGCGTTTTCCTTCAGCCTGATCGGCGAGTACCTGGCCGGGCACGTCGACAGCTATTTTGCTGTGCTCGCACGGGTGGTGCTGGCAGGCCTGGTGTTCCTGCCATTGACCCGCTGGCGCCAGGTCGAGCCGCGCTTCATGCGCTCGATGCTGTTGATCGGCGCGCTGCAGTACGGCATCACCTACGTCTGCCTGTACCTAAGCTTCCGCGTGCTGACCGTGCCGGAAGTGCTGCTGTTCACCATCCTCACGCCACTGCATGTGACGCTGATCGAAGACGCCATGAACCGGCGTTTCAACCCGTGGGCGCTGCTGGCCGCGCTGGTTGCCGTGGGCGGTGCGGCGGTGATCCGCTTCGACAGCATCAGCGGCGAGTTCTTCATCGGCTTCCTGCTGCTGCAACTGGCCAACTTCACCTATGCCGCTGGCCAGGTGCTGTACCGCCACCTGGTCGCGCGCCACCCCAGCGACCTGCCACATTACGCGCGCTTCGGCTACTTCTACCTGGGCGCCTTGCTGGTGGTGTTGCCGGCCTTCCTGCTGTTCGGCAACGCCCAGCACCTGCCGAGCACCGATGTGCAATGGCTGGTGCTCCTGTTCCTGGGCCTGTGCCCGACGGCGCTGGGCCTGTACTGGTGGAACAAGGGCGCGTGCCTGGTGTCTGGCGGTACGTTGGCGGTGATGAACAACCTGCATGTACCGGTAGGGCTGCTGCTGAACCTGTTGATCTGGAACCAGCACGAGCCGCTGGGGCGGCTGTTCATCGGCGGCGGAATCATCCTGGCGTCGGTGTGGTTGAGCCGTCTGGGGGCGCGCGCGCAGTCTCCGCTGGTCGGCAAAGCCTGACATGCACACCATTTTCGTCATTGTTGCGCCGATCTTCGCTTTGATCCTGGTTGGCTACTTGTGCCGCAAGACCAACAAACTCGGCGACAAGGCCGCCGCCGAAATCAACAAGATGGTGGTCTGGCTGTGCCTGCCGGCGTTGCTGTTCAAGGTCACCGCCACCGCCACCTGGAGTGAGATCTGGCATCCTGGGTTCATCGTGGCCTTTGGTGCGGGTGCCTTGGCCATGTTCGTGGTCACGCTGGCGTGGCGGCTGTACAGCGGCCATGGCCTGGTGGCATCGAGCATCGACGGGCTCAGTGCGGGCTATGCCAATACCGGCTATATCGGCATCCCCTTGTGTCTGTTGCTGTTCGGTCAGGCTGGCTTGCAGCCGGCCCTGATCTCGTCGTTGATCGTCGTGTGCCTGGTGTTCGCCATTTCGCTGACACTGATCGAGATCGGTTTGCAGGAAGAGCGGCATATTGGCCGCGCCATCGTGGTGGTGGGCAAGGCGCTGGCGAAGAACCCGCTGGTGATTTCGCCGCTGGCGGGTGCTGGCTGGGCCATGACCGGGTTGGGGCTGGCCGAGCCGGTGATGCACTTTCTCGACATGCTGGCGTTGGCTACCACGCCGTGCGCCTTGATATCGCTGGGCGCGTTCCTGGCGGAAAAGCGTACTGGCGCACAGGCCAGTCCGTGGCCGTTGGTGGGGTTGAAGCTGGTAGGGCAGCCGGCGCTGACCTGGGTGCTGGCGTACAAGGTGTTCAGCCTGCCGAGCATGTGGGCGGCTTCGGCGGTGCTGTTGGCGGCACTGCCGACAGGGACCGGGCCGTTCATGCTGGCGGAGTATTACAACCGCGAGGCGGGGCTGATATCGCGGACGATCCTGTTATCGACCGTGGCTTCGCTGGTGACCTTGACCGGGCTGTTGTATCTGCTGGGGTATGCGGGTAGCTGAAGGCCTCTTTGCGTATAAACTCGCGCCTACAAACAATGCGTTTTCCTGTCGGTGCGGGGCCGCTCATCGGCCCTGACGTTATCGAGCATGCCATGGCGCAACCAGCTATGACGCGTTCGTTACTGAGCCCAAATCACGCCGGTGCCTACCCGATAATCATGAAAATGAATCGGGAGACCGGCGTGAAGCTAGAAACGCGAAGTATCGAATTTGTCCCACACGCTGAGCGTTATGGCACGCCTAAACGACTGTTCACCATCTGGTTCAGCTCCAACTTCCAGATAACCGCACTGATGGTCGGCACCCTGGGAGCCGCGTCGGGGCTAAGTTTTGGCTGGACATTGTTGGGCCTGCTGGTCGGCAACCTGATCGGCACCGTGTTCATGGCGGCGCACTCTGCCCAGGGCCCTCACCTTGGCGTGCCACAGATGATCCAGAGCCGGGCCCAATTCGGTGTTCACGGCGCGGCGATCCCGTTGCTGGTGATGGTCACGGCTGCCGTCTTGTTCCTCGCCGCAAGCGGCGTGCTGATGCGTGAAGCGCTGCAGGCGCTGATGCCCATGAGCGATGGCCAAGCCATTGTGGTGGTGGGCGTACTGACCTTTATCATTGGCTTTATCGGCTACGAACTCATCCACCGCCTGGGGGCTTGGATGAGCCTGCTGTCCACCCTGGTTTTTGCTGGCGCCCTGGTGCTGATCCTGCTGCACCCTGGCGGCCTCGAAAGCACAACGGCGGTGAGCACAGGCTTTTCGTTCGCCGCCTTCAACCTGATCGTTGCCCAGTCTGCCTCCTGGACGCTGGGCTATGGCCCCTATGTGGCCGACTACTCGCGGTACCTCCCGGCCAACGTCAACCCTCGCGCCACGTTCTGGGCTACCTATTGCGGTTGTGCGCTGGGCTCCTTCGCCATGATGGCATTGGGTGCGCTGGTGGCCGTGGAACTACCCGCCGCACTGGGGCATGACCCTGCAACGGCCATTGCCGCGTTGTTTGGCCCGTTGGCGCCGTTGGCGCTGGCAGTGATCGCACTGGGGGTGATCCAGTACAACGTCCTGTGCCTGTACAGCGCGTACATGTCGTCAGTCACGATCTTTGGTGCGTTCAAGACGATCGCTCACGTGACCTCAACTGCCAAAGCCATGGTAATGGCCTGCCTGACCGCAGCGGCAACGGTGATCGCCATCGCCATCCAGTACAACTTCGACACATTCTTTGCCGACATCCTGATCGGCCAGTTGTACCTGCTTATCCCTTGGAGCGCGATCAACCTGGTGGACTACTACTGGGTGTGCCGGGGTCACTATGATGTGGGAGCGCTGTATGACGCCAAGGGGCGCTACGGACGTTTCAATCGTCGAAGCCTGGCGGTGTACGCCGTGTCGATCATCGGCACCATCCCGTTCATGAAACTGTCGTTCTACACGGGTTTCGTGGCCGAATGGCTGGGTGTGGACATCAGTTGGGCCATGGGCTTGATCCTGGCCGGCGCGCTGTACTGCATGGTCCACGGGCGCGAAAGCAAGCCGCTTTCGACAACCCTGGAATGTGCGCCCTAGGGCTGCCTTGAAAAGCGAAAGGGCTGCAATGCAGCCCCTGTGATTCAAGCCTCGCTCATCGCTTCCAGGCGGCGCGGCGCCGATTCCGGCGTTGTGCGCCCCGCCAACCCGGCCCGCATGTCATTGCCACTTGGCTGCTGATAAAGGCCCAAGCCGAACTCCGGCAACACGGCCAGCAGATAGTCGAAAATATCCCCCTGGATGCGTTCGTAGTCTGCCCATACCGTGGTGGTGGTGAAGCAGTAGATCTCCAGCGGCACACCCTCGGCGGTGGTCTGCATCTGTCGCACCATGCAGGTCATGTTCGGGTGTACGTTGGGGTGGTTCTTAAGGTAGGCCAGGGCAAAGGCGCGGAAGGTGCCGATGTTGGTCAGTTTGCGGCGGTTGGCCGCCAGCTCCGCCACCGGCCCCAGGGCCTCGTTCCAGTTTTGCAGCTCCTGGCGCTTGCCGGCCAGGTAGTCGCCCAGCAGCTGCACCTGGCTCAGGCGCTGTTCCTCTTCGCGGGTGAGGAAGCGTACCCCAGCGGCATCAATGAACAAGCTGCGCTTGATCCGCCGGCCACCGGACTGCTGCATGCCGCGGTAGTTGCGGAACGACTCGCTCATCAGGCGCCAGGTGGGGATGGACACGATGGTCTTGTCGAAGTTCTGTACCTTGACGGTGTGAAGGGTGATGTCCACCACATCGCCATCGGCACCCACCTGCGGCATTTCGATCCAGTCGCCCACATGCAGCATGTCGTTGCTGGTCAGCTGCACGCTGGCGACGAACGACAGCAGGGTGTCCTTGTACACCAACAGCAGCACCGCCGACATGGCACCCAGGCCAGACAGCAGCAACAGCGGCGAGCGGTCGATCAGGGTGGCGATGATGACGATGGCGGCGAAAATCCACAGCATCATCTTGGCCAACTGCACGTAGCCCTTGATCGAGCGGGTGCGGGCGTGTTCGGTGCGGGCGTAGATGTCGAGCAGGGCATCCAGCAGGCACGACAGCGCCAGGGTCATGAACAGCAGCGTGAAGGCCAGGGCGACATTGCCGAGGAAGTGCTGGGCGGTGTCGGACAGCTCTGGCACCAGCTTCAGGCCAAACTGCAGCACCAGCGACGGTGTGGTTTGTGCCAGGCGATGGAACACCTTGTTGTGGCGCAGGTCGTCCAGCCACTTCAGCGCCGGTTGGCGTGCCAGCAGGCGGGCGCTGTGCAGTACCAGGAAGCGTGCCAGCCGGCCGATGACCAGGGAAATCAGCAGCAGCACCGCCAGGCCAATGGCCGCGTGCAGCATGGGGTGTTGGTCGAGGGTGCCCCACAGGTCGAGGGAGTCACGCCAGATTCGTTGGATATCCATGGGCTTGCGTACAGTCTTGTTGCGAAACGAAGTGCCATTAGAGCGCGGATGGCGGCAAAGTTGCCAAAAGAAATTCGGCTAAGCCGGCAGAAAACGTTACCCTATGCAACTGAATTTCCCGCACTTGCCCGAGGTTACCTCCGTGTTCTCCCAATTCGCCCTGCATGAACGCCTGCTTAAAGCCGTGGCCGAGCTTAAATTTGTCGAGCCAACCCCGGTGCAGGCCGCGGCCATTCCCCTGGCCCTGCAAGGGCGTGACCTGCGTGTGACCGCGCAGACCGGCAGCGGTAAAACGGCAGCCTTCGTGCTGCCGCTGCTGAACCGCCTGGTCGACCTGAAAGGTGGACGGGTAGAGATCCGCTCGCTGATCCTGCTGCCGACCCGCGAGCTGGCCCAGCAGACCCTCAAGCAAGTGCAGCTGTTCTCGCAGTTCACCTACATCAAGGCGGGCCTGGTCACCGGCGGTGAAGACTTCAAGGAACAGGCCGCCATGCTGCGCAAGGTGCCGGACGTGCTGATCGGCACCCCGGGCCGCCTGCTGGAGCAGCTCAATGCCGGTAACCTGGACCTGTCCCACGTGCAGGTACTGATCCTCGACGAGGCCGACCGCATGCTCGACATGGGCTTCGCCGAAGACATGGAGCGCCTGTGCAAGGAGTGCGAGAACCGCGAGCAAACCCTGCTGTTCTCGGCCACCACCGGTGGCGCGGCCCTGCGCGACATCATCGGCAAGGTGCTGAAAGACCCTGAGCACCTGATGCTCAACAGCGTGTCGCAGCTGGCCGAAGGCACCCGCCAGCAAATCATCACCGCCGACCACGACCAGCACAAAGAAGCCATCGTGCAGTGGCTGCTGGCCAACGAAACCTTCGACAAGGCGATCATCTTCACCAACACCCGCGCCCTGGCCGACCGTATCTACGGCCACCTGGTGGCCAAGGACGTGAAGGCATTCGTGCTGCACGGCGAAAAGGACCAGAAGGACCGCAAGCTGGCCATCGAGCGCTTCAAGCAAGGCAGCTCCAAGGTGCTCGTGGCCACCGACGTCGCAGCCCGCGGCCTGGACATCGACGGCCTGGACCTGGTGATCAACTTCGACATGCCACGCAGCGGTGACGAGTACGTGCACCGTGTGGGCCGTACCGGCCGCGCCGGTGGCGAAGGCCTGGCAATCTCGCTGATCACCCACAATGACTGGAACCTGATGTCGAGCATCGAGCGCTACCTCAAGCAGCAGTTCGAGCGCCGGGTGATCAAGGAAGTGAAGGGTACTTACAGCGGGCCGAAGAAGGTCAAGGCGTCGGGCAAGGCTGTTGGGGCCAAGAAGAAGAAGGTAGACAAGAAGGGCGGCGATAAGAAAGCTGCCGCCAAGCGCAAGCCGACCGCCAAACCGAGGCCAAATGCACCGCTGGCCAGCGCTGATGGCCTGGCGCCACTGAAAAAGCGCAAGCCGGCTACTGAGTAACATTCAGTAGCGGTGTTGGCTTCTTCGCGGGCTTGCCCGCGAAGAGGCCAGCACAGGCGCCAACTACTCAGCCTTCTTCTCCGCCGTTTTCAACTCCTTGATCCGCTGGTCAATCAGCTGACACTTGTCGGGCAAGTCCTTGCTCGCCGTCTCCAGGTCCATCCCCTGAAGCTCGTCATTAATCTCCTTGGCCTTCTGCGGGTTCTGCTCGGTCAATTGGGTAACCAGCCCGGCCAGCTCTTCACGTTTCTGCGTTGCTTCTTCCGGTGTGCAGGCCCAGGCGGGCAGGGCGCAGGACAGGGCGATGGCGCAAGTAAGGGGCAGCAGCGGTTTCATCCTTTTTACCTCCAGCGGTGGTTATGCGCGGTGGAGGGCAAAAGGCGCGGGCAAGTTCAGCGATTGCGACCGATGGCGATAACGGTTAGTCATCCAGCGAGGTGGGGCACTCATATCGTGGCTCTCATTCAACTTTCCGGAACGTCACCACTCACTCTCCGGTCCCAACCTGTGTACCCCTTCCGTCCACAGCTGGAGCCCATCACCATGAGCATCCCCTACGACTGGGACCTGATCGAGCGCTTGTTGCACGAGGTGCAGAACGGCGCTGGTCACAGCTTTACCCCACGCCCCTATGCCGAGCAGCACGCAGCATCGCTGGCTGCCAAAGGTGAGCCGGTGGGAGACCTGGACCTGCTTAAAACCCTGGCCTGTGAGTACGAGAAGCTGCTGTTCAAGCGTGGCTTCATCGCAAGCCGGCCTGAAGAAGAGGGCGGCAATGGCGAAAACTTTGTGTTGACCGAGCGCGGTTTGCGCCTGATGAGCCTGATCGATAGCAGCATCCCCGGCTTCGAGCACCCGCGTCAGGTGCTGGACGAGCAGGCGGATGCGCTGGATGAAGCCACCTTCGAACAGGTGTCAGCGAAGGCGCAGATTGCTTGAGGTCGTTTTGAGGCTGGCAAGGGTGGGCACGGAAACCCGATAATCGGTAACTTCTGAATATTGCCGAGCCCTTGCCCATGCCGACGATCACACCAGAGGCCCGCCCATGAGCGCGGTCCGCAAGAACCCTGACGCCTTCGCTTTCCAGGTGATGCTGGGGCTGTGCCTGATCTGGGGTTGCCAGCAGGTGCTGATCAAAACCGCCGCCGTGGATATCGCCCCGGTGATGCAAGCGGCCCTGCGCAATGGTATCGCCGCCGTTCTGGTAGGCCTGATGTTGTGCTGGCGCGGTGGCTGGGAACAGGTCGGCAGTACATGGCGCGCCGGGGTGGTGGCGGGTGGGTTGTTCGGCCTTGAATTCCTGTTCATTGCCGAGGGGCTGAAGCTGACGTCGGCCGCGCACATGTCGGTGTTCCTCTATACCGCACCGGTGTTTACCGCGTTGGGCTTGCATTTCCGGTTACCCAGCGAGCGCCTGAGGCTGTTGCAGTGGCTGGGGATTTTGCTGGCATTTGGTGGCATTGCCATGGCGTTTGCCGGTGGCATGTCGTTCGAGGAGATGGATGGCCGCATGCTGCTGGGTGATGCCTTCGGTGTAATCGCCGGCCTGGCCTGGGGCGCGACCACGGTGGTGGTGCGTTGCTCACGGCTGTCGGAGGCGCCGGCGACCTTGACCCTGTTCTATCAGCTGGCGGTGGGTTTTGCCGGGCTGTTGCTGATTGCCTTGCTCAGTGGGCAGATCGGGGCCGTGTCGCTGACGCCATTGGCCATGGGCAGTGTGCTGTTCCAGGGGATTGTGGTGTCGTTCGTCAGCTACCTGACCTGGTTCTGGTTGCTGCGCAAGTACCTGGCATCAAACCTCGCTGTGTTTTCGTTCATCACCCCGCTGTTCGGGGTGACCTTTGGTGTACTGCTGCTGGATGAGCCGCTGAGCGTCAACTTTGTGATTGGCGCGTTGATGGTGCTGCTGGGAGTCATTCTGGTAAGTGCCGAGCCTTGGGTGAAGAAGCAGTTACGGCGGTATGTAGGTTAAAGGTTTGCCGGGCAGGCGCCGCCGGCCCGCTCGCTGCGTGCCAACCTCACCAGCCCCCCGGCCACCACCAACCCGCCTGCCGCCGCCATCAGCGCCGGCTGCAGCCCGCCGCTGTTTTGGATGCTGAGTGCTGCCAGCAGCGGGCCACTCAGCTGCCCCAGGGCAAAGCATGCGGTCAATAGCCCGGCATTGCGTTGCGTGGCATGGGGTGCCAGCTCTCGCGAGCGTTGCATTACCAGTTGCATGCAGGCCAGGAACGGCCCGCCACACAGCACCACGCCCAGCGCCAGCCCGATGCCCCCGCCCAACAGGCAGGCCAGCACGCCGACCCCTTGCAGCCACAGCGTGGCGGTCAGCCAGGTTGAGGTGCGGCCGCCACGGCGCAGGCTTACCAGCAGCACGCCCAAGGCCGCCGCCAGGCCAAACGCCGGCCAGAACAGGTCGGCCTGCCACTGCCCCTGGAACTGTTGGCTGGCCATTTGCGACAGGAAGGTGGCCGGCAGGATGTAACCGACGCCGTAGAGCGCATACACCAGCCCCAGGCGGCCAATGCCCACGCTGCGGGTCGGGCCTTGGCGCACTGGCGACGGGGCTGGCGCCGCTTGCAGGGCGCGTGGCAGCCATGGCCGCACGGCCAGCAACATCATCAGCGCCGCCACGGCATAGATCAGCCACAGGGCTGCCGAGCCCAGCCCCAGCACATGCGACACTAAGGCCAGCAGCCCGGTCATGGCAATGCCCAGGCCTGGCCCGGCGAACACCAGGGCGCCTTGGCGCTGGCGGTTGTGTGCATTGGCCACTTGCTGGCTGAGGCTGGTGATCATCACCAGCACCCAGGCACTGGCCACGCCGGTACCAAAGCGCAGCAGCAGGTGGCTCCACAACCCCTCAGCGGCCCACGAGGCCAGGGTCAGCAGCACGCACAACCACAGCCCACCCTGCAGGCGCAGTCGCACCTGGCCGGGTGAGCGGGCGAACATGGCATCTACCGCGCCAATGAAATAGCCCAGGTAGTTGGCTGCCGCGACCAGCCCGGCAACCGCCAGGTCGAACTGGCCTTCGGCGATCAGTTGCGGCAATTGTGGCGTGAGGGCGAAACGGCCGATGCCCATGGCCATCATCAGCGCCACGGCGCTGGCCAGCAGTTGGATAAGTGGCGACATGACAAGTCTCCTGCACGGATGTAAGCGATAGTCGGCAGGTTAGGGCGGTTTCTTTTTCAATAAAATTGAATAATGATGATCAAGTTGTTCTGTTTTGGAGAATGCCGTGGAATTCAGCCAGCTCCGTATCTTCCAGGCCGTTGCCGAGGAAGGCTCGGTCACCCGTGCCGCAGAGCGTCTGCATCGGGTGCCGTCAAACTTGTCGACGCGCCTGCGCCAACTGGAAGAGCAACTGGGCGTCGAGCTGTTCCTGCGTGAACGCCAGCGCCTGCAGCTATCGCCAGCGGGCAAGGTGCTGCTGGACTACGCACACCGCATGTCGGCCTTGCGCGACGAGGCGCTGGCTGCCGTACGGGGCGGCCAGCCGGCCGGGGATTTTGTGCTGGGGACCATGTACAGCACGGCGGCAACCCATTTGCCGGCGTTGCTGGCGCGCTACCACCAGGCCTACCCGGCGGTGAACCTGCAGGTGCGCGCTGCCCCTAGCGGCGAGCTGCTGGAAGGCTTGCTAAGCCACCGCCTGGATGCTGCCCTGGTGGATGGGCCGCTGAACCTGGCCGGGCTGGATGGTGTGCCGTTGTGTGACGAGCATCTGGTGCTGATCACCAGCCCGGAGCACCCGGCAGTGCATACCGCCCAGGATGTGGCAGGGAAGGCCGTGTTCACGTTCCGCCAGGGCTGCTCGTACCGCATGCGCCTGGAGGCCTGGTATGCCCATGCGCATACCCCTATGGGCCGGGTCATGGAGATCGAGTCTTACCAGAGCATGCTGGCCTGCGTGATTGCCGGCGCAGGCGTGGCGATGATGGCCCAGTCGATGCTCGACAGCTTGCCAGGGCGCGACCGGGTAAGGGTGCACCGTCTGCAAGCACCGTTCGATCAGGCGGTCACCTGGCTGATGTGGCGTCAGGGTATGCGCGGTGCCAATTTGCAGGCATGGATCGACCTGCAACAAAGCGAAACGATTAACCAGTCGTCGGAATGCGCCGTTACGGCTTGATCCGCGTCAAAATGGCCCTTATCTGTAAGATCAGAAGCATGCGTAATACAGGACATCGGGCTATGATCTGTATGAAACATCGCAGGATTGATTTGCCGTGAGGCTGACCCGTCAAGGGGGCATTATGAATAAACCACTGTCCAACTGGCTCCACGACCTGGCGGTTGCCTTGGGGCTGATTCCACCACCCTTGCAGCCGGTGCCGATCCCGACTGATGAAGAGCAGCGCAAGCGCCAGCCGCGTCGTCGCTGACAAAAACAAAGGCCGCTGCACCTGAGTAGGTGCAGCGGCCTTTTTGTGTCTGCTGATTGTTTATTGCCTGTCAGGCCAGATTCACTGCACCGACGGGTTTACGGGACATCAGGCTAACCACCACAAAGCTCACCAAGCCAACAGCCAGGCTGTAGTAGATCGGCGTATTGGCCTCCAGCCCGTCCTTGAACATGAACAGCAGCGCGGTGGCAAAGCCCAGCGACATGCTGGCAATGGCGCCGGCGGTGGTCGCACGCTTCCAGAAGATCGCCCCGATCAGTGGGATCAGCATGCCGCCGACCAGCAGGTTGTAGGCCAGGGTCAGTGCGTTGATCACGTCGTTCACCATCAGCGCGATACCCAGTACCACCAGGCCGGTGAGCAGGGTGAACAGGCGGCTGACGCCAAGGCTCGACTGCTTGCCGCCACGCAGTTTGGGCAGCAGGTCTTCGGTCACGGTAGTCGAGGCCGCCAGCAGGCCGGCACTGGCGGTGGACATCATGGCTGCCAGCGCTGCCGCCATCAGCAGGCCACGGATGCCATCGGGCAGGGTGGTCTTGATCATTTCGGCGAACGCATTGTTCGGGTTGGCCAGGTCGGGCATCAGCACATGTGCAGCCATGCCGATCGCGGCGCAGGCCAGGCCGTACAGCACGCAGTACACACCAGCGGTGGTACCGGCACGCTGGCAGACTTTCTCGTCACGGGCGGTGAACACCCGCTGCCAGATGTCCTGGCCGATGAGGATGCCGAAGAAGTAGATCAGGAAGTAGGTGATGATGGTGTCCCAGCCAATGGTGGTCAGCTGGAAGCTGGCCGCCGGCAGCTTGGCCACCAGGGTGTCCCAGCCACCGGCCTTGTACAGGCACACTGGCAGCAGGATGAACATCAGGCCGACGGTTTTGATCACGAACTGCACGATGTCGGTCAGGGTCAGCGACCACATGCCGCCAATGGTGGAGTACAGCACCACTACACCGCCGCCGAGCATCAGCGAGGCCCAGAATGGCAGGTCCAGCAGCACTTGCAGTACGGTGGCCATGGCCAGGGTAGAGGTCACGCCGATCATCAGCGCGTAAGCCAGCATGATCACGGCGCTGGCCTGGCGAGCGGTCGGGTTGTAGCGCTGCTCCAGCACCTGAGTCACGGTGAAGATGCGCAGGCGCAGCAACGGTTTGGCGAGGAACAGGTTGATGGCGATGATGCCCAGGCCCAAGGCTGCACATAGCCAGAAACCGGAAATGCCGTGGACGTAGCCCAGGCGTACGGTGCCAACGGTAGAAGCACCACCCAGCACGGTCGTGGCCATGGTGCCCATGTACAAGACAGGGCCGAGGTTGCGCCCGGCTACCAGGTAGTCTTCGTGGGTTTTCGCGCGCCGCATGCCATACCAGCCAAGCCCGAGCATGCCGGCGGTATAAATCATTACAACAATGATGTCCAAGGCCATTGGGGGTCTCCCGATTATCTTTATTATGGCGAGATCGACCACGCGGGCGGTTGCACGGCGCCCGGCGGTCTTGTCGTGTTGTTGGCGGGCCTCAGTGGCCCTCCCTCATGGCTCCTGCCGGGGTGTAGCGGTATTAGCGACGCACTACGCCCGGTAGCACGCAGAGCATTTCGAACAGCAGGTTGGCACCGAGCAGCGAGGTGTTGCCGGTGGTGTCGTAAGGCGGGGAGACTTCGACAAGGTCACAGCCGATCAGGTCCAGGCCGTGGCAGCCGCGAATGATCTCCATCGCCTGGATGGTGGTCAAGCCGCCGATTTCCGGGGTGCCGGTGCCAGGTGCCCAGGCCGGGTCGATGCCGTCGATGTCGAACGACAGGTAAACCGGGCCGCCGCCGACTTTTTCCCGCACTTCGGCCATCAGTGGCTCCAGCGACTTGTGCCAGCACTCTTCGGCCTGCACCACACGGAAACCCTGGCGGCGGCTCCAGTTGAAGTCGTCAGCGGTATAGCCCTGGGCGCGCAGGCCTATCTGCACCACGCGGTCGCAATCGAGCAGGCCTTCTTCCACAGCGCGGCGGAAGGTGGTGCCGTGGGCGATCTTCTCGCCGAACATGTGGTCGTTGACGTCGGCGTGGGCATCGATGTGCACCAGGCCGATCTTGCCGTGCTTCTTGTGCAGTGCGCGCAGGATCGGCAGGGTGATGGTGTGGTCGCCACCCAGGGTCATCGGGATGACATTGTGCTCGACGATCTCGTCATACGCTTCTTCGATGATGCGCACGGCGTCCAGCAGGTTGAAGGTGTTGATCGCTACGTCGCCGATGTCGGCCACCGACAGCGAGTCGAACGGTGCAGCACCGGTGGCCATGTTGTACGGGCGGATCATCACCGACTCGGCGCGAATCTGCCGTGGGCCGAAGCGGGTGCCGGAGCGCAGCGAGGTGCCGATGTCCAGCGGCACGCCAATGAAGGCGGCATCCAGGCCTTCGGCGCTCTGCAGGTGGGGAAGACGGAGCATGGTGGCGATGCCGCCGAAACGCGGCATTTCGTTGCCGCCCAGTGGTTGGTGGAGAGTCTTGTCCACGGTGGGCCTCATCAGTCGGTCGATTGTTCTGTTTGTTCGAACCTGTGCCGCCGCGCGCCATTTCAAGTGTGGTTTTGCCGGCGGGCAGGGACATTTCGGCCAAGTCTGCTGAAGGTAGTGGCGGGGAAGAATCGCTACCGACAAAAACTTAGTTCAGGAATTTCTGAACTAAAGGCGGGCAGAGCGGTTAGACTGCGCGCAAATACCCCTGCGGAACCGTTGCACCATGGCCTCGACCTTGCCCGACCTGAAACTGCTGCGCATCTTTATCAGCGTGGTGCGCCACCAGGGCTTTGCCAACGCCCAGCGCGAGCTGAACCTTTCAACCTCGGCCATCAGTACTTACATGAGCCAGTTGGAGGGGGCCTTGGGTATCGTGTTGTGTCACCGTGGCCGGGGCGGCTTCAGCCTCACCAGCAAAGGCGAACTGTTCCACCAGGAAACCCTGCGCCTGTTGGCCGAGCTGGACGGCTTCGAGCAGTATGCCGCTGCCCTCAAGGGTGAACTGCGCGGCACCCTCAACCTTGGGGTGATCGACTCCACGGTCGGTGACCGGGCCTTGCCGCTGGCCGAAGCCATTGGCGCCTATAGCCAGGAGCACCCGGCAGTGCACCTGCACCTGTCGGTGTCCAGCCCCTACGAGCTGCAACTGGGTGTGCAGGACAACCGCCTGGACCTGGCCATTGGCGCATTCTCCTCGCGCATGAGCGGCCTGCTGTACCAGCCGTTGTACCGTGAGCAGCACTGGTTGTACTGCAGCAGCCGTCACCCGCTGTATACCGAGCGGCGTATCCCTGAGCCGGTGGTGACGCAGCAACGCATGGTCGGGCGTGGCTACTGGAGCCAGGCCGAGTTGGCCCGGCATGGTTTCAAGCACAGCGCGGCGACGGTGGAGAGTATGGAGGCGCAACTGATCCTGATTCTGTCCGGGGCCTATATCGGCTATTTGCCCGAACATTACGCCCAGGCCTGGGTCGACAAGGGCGACTTGCGTGTGCTGTCGCCATCGACGTTTGGTTACCAGGCCCCGTTTTCGCTGATCATCCGTCGCGGGCGTAGCCGTGAACCCTTGATCCAGACCTTCCGCGACCTGCTGAAAAGCCAGCTCAACGTGGGCTGAGAAGCAAGGTGTTCATGCATTCCGTCGGGAGGCGCTAAATTCCGGCAAAAGCAGACCGCTAACCTGATAGCGCTCTGCTACATATCAACTTGCGCTGATGATTTTCCCTCATTTCATCCTGCAAGGATCGCCCAAGATGCGCATGAATTTGCCCGTCACTGAGCACGAAAGAACCTTTTCCAGCGATCAACGCCTGATTTCCACCACGGACCTGAACAGCCGCATCACCTACTGCAACGACGCCTTCGTGGCGATCAGCGGTTTCACGTACGACGAACTGGTCGGCCAACCCCACAACCTGGTGCGCCACCCGGATATGCCGCCGGCGGTATTCGGGCATATGTGGGAGACCATCAAGCAAGGCAAACCGTGGATGGGCGTGGTCAAGAACCGGGCCAAGAACGGGGACTATTACTGGGTCAGCGCCTATGTCACGGCGATCTACGAGCAGGGCCGCATCAGTGGCTACGAGTCGGTGCGCTCGGTACCCACGCGCGAGCAGATCCGCCGTGCCGAGGCGCTGTATGCCCGCCTGCGGGGCGGCAGGGCTGCCGTGCCATGGGCGGCGCGGCTGGGGCATGGGCTGGGCCATGGCTGGCCGTTGATTGGCGCAGGCCTGTTGTCGGCAGCCGGTTACCTGTGGTTGCCGCCCTATGCCGCGCTCGGGGTGCTGATGGCCAGCCTCCTGCTGGCCTGGTACCTGGTCGAGCACCGGCAGAACCAAGCCATCCGCCGCACGCTGGCCGAGCACCCCAAGGCCTTCACCAGCCCGCTGGTGGCACTGACCTACAGCGACAACCCGGGCCTGCAAGGCCAGCTTGACCTCGCCATCATCAGCGAGGAAGCACGCTTGCAAACGGCCCTGACTCGGCTGGTGGATGCCGGGGTAGGGGTGAAGTCGAGGGCGGCGCAGTCGTCCGATTTGTCTGACGCCCAGGCGCAGATGCTCGACCGCCAGCGCAGTGAAACCGACCAATCGGCCACGGCCATCGCGCAGATGGCAGCGACCATCCAGCAAGTCACCCACAACGTGCAAAGTACGGCTCATGCGGCGGGTGATGCCGACCAGTTGGCGCAGCAGGGTAGCGAACTGGCGCTGCAGAGCCTCAAGGCCATGGGCAGCATGAGCGATGCGGTCAATGACATTGGCCTGGCAGTCAATGCCTTGGCCGAGCAGACCCAGTCGATCGGCAGTGTCGTCGATGTCATTACCTCGATTGCCGAACAGACCAACCTGCTGGCGCTCAATGCGGCCATCGAGGCGGCGCGCGCCGGCGAGCAAGGGCGTGGGTTTGCCGTGGTCGCCGATGAGGTGCGTTCGCTGGCCCAGCGCACCCGTGCTTCCACCGATGAGATCCACCACATCATCGCCTCGCTGCGCGCAGGGGCAGAGCGGGCCGTGAGCACCGCCAGCCGGGGCGAGCAGATCTCGAGAGACAGCGTGCACAGTGTCGAGGCCGTGCAGGCTGCGTTGAGCGGGATAGCCCAGGCGGTCAGCCGTATCACCGGCATGAGCCAGCAGATGGCGACGGCGTCGGAGCAGCAGAGCCATGTGGCCGAAGATATCAACCAGCAGATCGTGAGGATTGCCCAGCTGTGCGACCAGAGTGCCGGGCAGGCACGGCAGGGGGCTGAAATCAGCCAGGATCTTGAGCGCATGGCGGAGTACCTGCATAGCCTGGCGGAGCGGTTCAATCGTTAAGCGAAGTGGGGTCCGCCAAGCGGGCCCCGGTTCTGTGGCAAACTGTCTCCGCCAAGGAGAACCCCATGCCCAGACCCCGCTGCGAGCGCTGCCAGCGCCCGCTCGACCATTGCCTCTGCCCACTGATCCCCGCGCTCGACAGCCG
This sequence comes from Pseudomonas sp. OG7, assembly GCF_014192825.1. Lineage (NCBI taxonomy): Bacteria > Pseudomonadati > Pseudomonadota > Gammaproteobacteria > Pseudomonadales > Pseudomonadaceae > Pseudomonas > Pseudomonas sp. OG7. The sequence goes on from NZ_JACHYK010000005.1 coordinate 182,575, forward strand.
CACCCGCGTCATCCTGCTGCAGCACCCCAGTGAAACGGCCCATGCCCTGAACACCGCGCGCCTCGCGGCCCTTGGCTTGAACAATGCCGAGTTGCGGATTGGAGAGGTGTTCGATGACTTGAGTGAACTGTTGGCGACCCCCGGTTACCGGCCGGCTCTGCTATTCCCGGGTGACGACGCCCAGGTGCTCGCGGCGTATAGCGAAGCCGAAGACAAACCCTTGCTGCTGATCGTGCCCGACGGCACCTGGCGCAAGGCGCGCAAGCTTTTGTACATGAATCCGTTGCTGCAGGGGTTGCCGAGAGTCACCCTGGGGGCCGTCACGCCTTCACGTTACCGGCTGCGCAAAGCGCCGGAAGCGGGGGCATTGTCGACTATCGAGGCGGTGGTGGGGGCATTGAATACGCTGGAGCAGCCGGCCTGCTTCGATGCACTGCTGGCGCCGTTCGAGGCGTTGATCGAGGGGCAGATCAAGGCGATGGGGATGGAGACGTTTGAGCGTAACCATGGCACCGAGTGAGGGCTGGGGGCCGCAAAGCGGCCCCCGAATCTCAAACCCGATCAACGCATCTCGGGCAGGCGCGCCTCGGTGCGTACTTCAGTGGTAGCCAGGGCCTCTGGCGGCAGCGAGATGTGTTGCTTGCTCAGCAACTCACCCATGGTCGCCAGCACGCGGTAGCGCGAGAACTCCTCGGTATAACGCACTTCGGTGTAGCGGCGGTCGGCGTTGTACAGTTCGTTTTCACTGTCCAGCACGTCCAGCAGGGTACGCTGGCCCAGGCCGAACTGGTCCTGGTAGGCAGCACGCACGCGCTTGGTGGTCTCGGCATATTCACGCGCGGTCGGCAGCTGCTTGCTGGCGTTGTTCATGGCGTTCCATGCCAGGCTCAGGTTTTCGGTCAGCTCACGCAGGGCGTTGTTGCGGATGTCCAGGGCCTGGTTGATCTTGTGCGCGTCAGACTGCAGGCGGGCCTTGTCACTGCCACCGCGGAACAGGTTGTAGTTCATCTCTACACCGGCCTGCCAGTCGTTGTTGTTGTGGCCTTTCTCGCCGCCGGTGTTGTTGTTGGCACCGGTTGCCAGAATGGCGTCAAAGCGCGGGTAGAAAGTCGACTTGCCCACTTCGTACTGCTGCTCGGCCGCGTTGACGTCAGCCTGGGCAGATTTGATGTAGGGGTTGTTCTGACGCATGCTGTCGCGCGCGCCGTCGAGGGTGTCAGGCACCTCGGCCTTGATGGTCTGCGGGCTTTCCAGTTCGTCCGGCATGCGGCCGATCACGCTGAAGAAGTTGGCCTCGGCATCGGCCAGGTCGACTTCGGCGGTGTCCAGGTTGTTTTCTGCCAGGGCGCGACGTGCGCGGGACTGGTCGAGGTCGGCGGTGCTGCCAACGCCGCGCTCGTTACGCAGGCCGATCTGGTCGTTGACGCGCAGGTGAGCTTGCAGGTTGTTCTTGGCCAGGGTTACCAGCTCGCGGCGCTTGAGCACTTCCAGGTACACCTCCACGGCACGCAAGGCGACATCCTGGGCAACGGCCTGGGTGTAGTAGGCACGGGAGGTGGAGACTGCCTCGGTACGGCCCACTTCATTCGAGGTGTTGAAGCCGTCGAAGATCATCTGCCGCAGGCGCAGCTCGGACTGGGTGTAGTTGAGGGTTTCCTTGTTGTGGTTACCCTCGGCACGGGTAGTGGCGTTGTCCGAACGCTGGCGGCCATAGCCAGCGACCAAATCCACGGAAGGGTAGTAGCCACCACGCGCAAATTTCACGTCCTCATCGGCCGACAGCTTGCTGTTGCGGTTGGAGCTGACTTGTGGGTGGTAGTCCACGGCGCTCTGGACGGCCTCGGTGATCGACATCGCCTGTACGTTGGCACTCGCCAGGGCCAACAGTAATGCACTGGTGATGGGGTTCAAAACGCGCATGGTACATCTCCCTGATCCTGGAATTGATCCTGCTGCTCGCCAAAAAAATGACGATAATGTTATCGCGTATAGTGTTGCAGGTTTTTAACAACACAGCTAAGTACATTCAACGCAATATGTAAGAAGATTTATTCATATCAAATTGCCATATAAGATCTTTATTATCTAAAAAAGACACCAATAAGTGCTGATGGCGAATGCGCGTAAGGCTTACAAAGCCAGTGTCTGCAAGGCTTTCGCGAGGTTCCAGAATTATTCTGGATAAAGGAAGTATCCGTTAGGCGAAAGTGATATTTGGCGACAAAAAAATGTCACTTTGGCTTTTGAAGGGTTTTCTGTCTGAGGATGTACAGGCTGACCAGCACGGCGCTGGTCAGCATGAATGCGCGCGCCCAGAAGAGGGGAACCAGATAGCACGACAGACCAATGCTGGCCCACATCAGGCCGATGGCGTAGACCTTGCCCTTGAGGGGAATGCCTTCTCCACTGAGGTAGTCGCGAATCCACGGCCCGAGCTTGGGGTGGTTGACCAGCCAATGGTGAAAGCGCGGCGAGCTGCGGGCGAAGCAGGCTGCCGCCAATAGCAGGAAGGGGGTGGTGGGCAATACCGGCAGGAAAATCCCCAACACCCCCAGCGCAACGCTGAGCCAGCCGATGGCCAGCAGCAGGTAGCGCACAGGCAGATTAGTGGTGGCGTGGTTTGAGCAGCGCCGGTTTTTCGTCAGGGGCGTGCAGCAGCAGGAACAGCGCGGTCAGCGCTTCGGGGATCTGTACGATCATGTCGTCCTGCAGGTGGGCGTTGCTGGCGATATCGGCGAACTCTGGCTGTTCGTCGAACAGGCCCGAGCCGACCATGATCGGCAGCAGCATCTCGCTCACTTCTTCTTCGGCGTTCTCGAACCAGGCTTCTTCACGCAGGAACACGCCTTCCATGAAGCCGATGCACCAGCCCCGCAGATCGGAATCGTCCGGCTCGTCGGTCAGGTCCAGGTCGCAGGGCAGTTCGAATTCGTCGTCGCTGGCCAGCTGGCGGGCGATGTGCGCCTTGAGGGCAACCAGCGTCGCCTCGATTTCGGTGCGCTGGGCATCGCTGCTGTAGTGCGGCTCTTCGGCGAACAGGGCGTCGATCCACTCGCGCTCCGGTACATCCTCGGCATTGATCGACAGGGCGGTGAGGTAGCCGTGTGCGGCGACATAGTCCAGCGCTTCTTCGTGCAGCTCGTCGGCGTCGAGGAAGGCTTGCAGGCGGGTCAGTTGCTCGGCGAAGGACATTACAGGGCTACCTTGGGGAATAAACGATAACGAATTCTAGCACCTTGCAGCGGCAGCGGGGCAAAGGGAACGTCTATCGCCGTGGTGCCCTGCGCGGTGCGGTGCTGCGGTATACTCCGCGGTTTTTCATCCAGGGGCAGGGTTTACCGGTCGCCTGGCAAAAACCGCTTACGCTTTTGGCGTATGCGGGGCGGGTTTTTCGTCCAGCCTGTTTCCAGGATGGTACGGCGATTTGGAGTTGCACATGCTCGAACAGGCTCAGCGCGTTCTCAAGGACATCTTCGGCTACGACAGTTTCCGAGGGCGCCAGGCAGCAATCATCGAATGCGTGGCCAACGGCGGCGATGCCTTGGTGCTGATGCCCACCGGCGGCGGCAAGTCGTTGTGCTTCCAGGTACCGGGGCTGCTGCGCCCCGGCCTGACGGTGGTGGTTTCGCCACTGATCGCCTTGATGGATGACCAGGTTGCCACCCTTGACGAGCTGGGCGTGCCGGCGGCTGCGTTGAACTCCACGCTGACACCTGAGCAGCAGCGTGACCTGGCCGGGCGCCTGCGCCGTGGCGAAGTGAAGATGCTGTACCTGGCGCCGGAGCGCCTGGTGCAGCCGCGCATGCTCGACTTCCTGCGCGACCTGGACATTTCGCTGTTTGCCATTGACGAAGCCCACTGCGTCTCGCAATGGGGCCACGACTTCCGCCCCGAATACCTGCAACTGGGCCAGTTGGCCGAGCTGTTCCCGCATGTGCCGCGTATTGCGCTCACCGCCACCGCCGACATGCGAACCCGCGAGGAAATCGTCCAGCGCCTGCACCTGCAAGGCGCCGAACGCTTCCTCTCGAGCTTCGACCGGCCCAACATTTTCTACCGCATCGTGCCCAAGGAAGCGCCGCGCAAGCAGTTGATGGCCTTCCTGGGCGAGCGCCGCGGCAACGCAGGCATCGTCTACTGCCTGTCGCGCAAGAAGGTCGACGAAACCGCCGCCTTCCTCTGTGACCAAGGCTTCCCGGCATTGCCGTACCACGCTGGCCTGGCGGCCGAGACGCGCGCGGCCAACCAGCACCGCTTCCTCAACGAGGAAGGGCTGATCATGGTCGCCACCATTGCGTTTGGCATGGGCATCGACAAGCCCAACGTGCGCTTCGTTGCCCATCTCGACCTGCCCAAGTCGCTTGAGGCCTATTACCAGGAAACCGGTCGTGCCGGCCGTGACGGGCTGCCCTCCGATGCCTGGATGGCCTACGGCCTGCAGGACATGGTGATGCTCAAGCAGATGCTGCAGAACTCCGAAGGTGACGAGCGCCACAAACGCATTGAGCAGCACAAGCTCGATGCCATGCTGGCGCTGTGCGAGGAAACCCGCTGCCGCCGCCAGTCTCTGTTGGCCTATTTCGACGAAACCCTCGAACAGCCCTGCGGGCATTGCGACAACTGTGTCGACAAAATCCAGACCTGGGACGCCACAGAGCCGGCCCGCCAGGCCCTGTCGGCGGTGTTCCGCACGGGTCAGCGCTATGGCGTCGGCCACCTGGTCGATGTGTTGCTGGGCAAGGACACCGAGAAGGTACGCAATTTCGGCCACGAGAAGCTGTCGGTTTTCGGCGTTGGCAAGGGCCTGGCCGAGGTCGAGTGGCGCTCGCTGTTCCGCCAGCTGGTGGCACGCGGCCTGGTCGATATCGACCTGGAGGGCTATGGTGGCCTGCGCTTGTCCGACAGCTGCCGGCCGCTGCTGCGTGGCGAGGTCACCCTGCAATTGCGCCGCGACCTCAAGCCGCAGACCACGGCCAAGGCTTCGTCCTCCAGCGGCGGCAGCCCGGCCAGCCAACTGGTGCGTGCCGAAGAGCGCGATCTCTGGGAAGCGCTGCGTACCTTGCGGCGCAAGCTGGCGGAGGAGCACAGCGTGCCACCCTATGTCATCTTCCCCGACTCGACGTTGCTGGAAATGCTGCGCAGCCAGCCCGTCAGCCTCAGCGACATGGCCCAGGTCAGCGGCGTGGGTGCGCGCAAGCTGGAGCGCTATGGCCAGGCATTCCTCGAAGTGCTGAACAACAGTGGCGGCACCGACGAGGCGCCGAAAGTGGTGCTCGACCTGCGCCACGAGTTGGTCAGCCTGGCGCGCGCCGGCATGACGCCGGCGCAGATCGCCGGGCAGCTCAACTGCAGCGAGAAGAACGTGTATAGCCTGCTGGCCGAGGCACTGGGCCGCCAGGAGCTGAGCCTGGACCAGGCCCTCGACCTGCCGGAAGACCTGCTGATGGAAGTGCAGGACGCCTTCCTGGATGGCGAAGGCGAGCTGCCAGCGGTGTCGGCCATTGCGCCGTTGTTCGGCGCTCGGGTGCCGGAGGGCGTGCTGTATTGCGTGCGTGCAGCGTTGGCGGCGGAGTTCGAGCTGTAAACGGCGGCAGGATCGAAGGCAGAAGCGCCATCCGCTGACCTTTGTCATGCTTTTTGACGATTATCGTACACGCCCGCGCGCCCGAGCCTTGCCTCGTGGCGCCGGCCATGGTTAGCTGCCTAATAATTAGATCCATTCAATGAGTTGCTTATGCCCCTTACCGACAACCAACACCGCTTTGGCATGCAGCTGGCCCAGATGTCCCGGGGTTGGCGTGCCGAACTGGATCGCCGCCTGGCCGGGCTCAACCTGTCCCAGGCGCGCTGGCTGGTGTTGCTGCACCTGGCCCGTTTCGAAGAAGCCCCGACCCAGCGTGAGCTGGCCCAGAGCGTGGGCGTTGAAGGCCCGACCCTGGCGCGCCTGCTCGACAGCCTTGAGGCGCAAGGGCTGGTACGTCGGCAGGCGGTGCTGGAGGACCGTCGGGCGAAGAAGATTGTACTGTGCCCGCCAGCCAAGCCACTGATCGACCAGATCGAGACCATTGCCAACCAACTGCGGGTGGAGCTGTTTACCGGGGTGGACGAGGCGGACTTGCAGGTGTGCATGCGGGTGCATGCGAAGATTCTGGCCAACCTCGAGAAATCCTGAGGGCCCTTGGGGCCGCAAAGCGGCTCCATTGTTCAGAAGGTATGCCCAAGGTTCAGGTAAACCGCCTGTTCATGCGCACTGTTGGTGCCATAGCTGAAGTTCAGCGGCCCCAGCGGCGTCTCCAGCCCCAGGAAGATGCTCGCCGCATTGATGTACCCGCTGTCGAACTCATTGTCGTTGTTCCACGCCCGCCCACGTTCCAGCGACCCGCCAATGTACAGCGGGAAGTCCAGCGGCACGTAGGCCCGTGGCGTCAGCCGGCGGTAGTAGACCATGCGCATCAGGCTCACGTTCTGCCCCGACACCGAGTCCTGGCGGAACCCTGACAGCTGCCGCGCGCCACCGATCACGAAGCTTGACGTCACCACTTCGGCGTCATCCAGCGTGCGCCCGTAGCGCCCGCCCAGCACGAAGGTGTTCGGCCCGCTGCTGATGGCCTTGTCCAGGTTGAACAACCACTGCCGATAATCCTGGTCCGAGTCCAGCGACTTGTCGTACTTGCGCAGGGTCAGGCCTATGTCCTCGCCGCTGTGGGGGAAGTACACGTTGTCGAGCGTGTCGAACGAGTACTTCAGCTCGTAGAAGCCTTCGTTGAAGCTGACTTTGGGCAGGTCCTGGTCGCCGATGCGCACCTCGGCCTCGCCCCACGCCTTGCCCACACCCAGGCGCACTTCGCCGTTGGTGCCGATCTGCCGGCCAACATTCAGGCCAAAACCGTAGCGCTCCAGGCGGTACTCGGCGATGGGGTCGTTGTCCAGAGTGGCTTCGATGTTCTGCGAGCCGAAGTCCAGGTACGGCGCGATGAAGTAGCGTGAGCCCACGTCCAGCGGCTGGTAGAACTCACTGTACAGCTCTTGCTGGTCTCCGATCTGGCCACGGGTCAGCCATTCGGCACCCAGGCTGTTGATGCCGTTGACCCGGTAGCTGGCACCCAGGTTGAAGGCACTGTCGCCACGCAGGTCGTCCGACAGGTTCAGGCCCAGGCGCAAGTAGTCGGTACCGCCGCGTCGGCCGCGGGCATTGATCACCAGCGTGTTGTCGTCGCCCTTGTGCACCACGCGGTACTGCACCCGATCGAAGTAGTCCAGGCCGTACAGCGTGCCCATGTCGGTCTGCAGGCGGTCCAGTTCCAGCGGGGCATCGATCGGCTGGCGAATGTACGAGCGGATCACATCGTCGCTGACCTTGGAGTCGTTCTCGATCCGGATCGCGGTAATCACCGGTGTGCGCTGACGCGGCGAGCGGGCCACGGCCAGGCTGCTGTCTTCGGGCTGGCGCAGGCTGGCAAGGCGCGGGTCGAGCAGGCGGGTGGCGCGATAGCCAGCGTCGATCATGTCCCGGGCGCGGCCGAAGTCGGTTACACCAAACGCGGTCAGCGAAGGCTGGATGAGGATATCGTCGCGGTGCAGGCTGGCCAGTTGCTCTTCCGAGTTGCGCCGGGTCATCAGGGTGATCGACTGGTTGAGCACGTCGACCACCGTGGCCAGTTGCTTGCGGTCGCGCAGCGGGGTGCCGATGTCGACCACGATGGCCAGGTCCACGCCCATTTCCCGGGCCACGTCCAGCGGGATGTTGTCGACCATGCCGCCGTCCACCAGCAGGCGACCCTCCAGTTCGACCGGGGCGAACACGGCGGGGATCGACATGCTGGCACGGATTACCTGGGGCAGGTGGCCGCGACGGAACACCACTTTTTCACCACTGGCAATGTCGGTGGCCACGGCGCGGAAGGGGATGGGCAGCTTGTCGAAGTCGCGTGTGTCGGCGGTATGCGCCAGCTTGCTCTCCAGCAGCAGCGCGAGGTTCTGGCCCTGAATGACCCCCAGCGGCAGGCCCAGGCTGCCGTCGTCGCGAAAGCTGAGCTTCTGTTTGACGAGGAAATCGCGGTCATCCTGCTTGCGTCGGAACGGCACGTCCTTGCGCGGTGGGGCATCGGACAGGGCCTGTTGCCAGTCCAGTGTGGTGGCGAGCTTTTCCAGCTCTTCGACGCTGTACCCCGAGGCGTACAACCCGCCGACCACAGCCCCCATGCTGGTGCCGGCGATGGCGTCAATGCGCACGCCTTGTTCTTCCAGGGCCTTGAGCACGCCGATATGGGCCAGGCCACGGGCCGCACCACCAGACAACACCAGCCCGACCTTGGGCCTGGCCGGTTCGGCGGCAATTGCCGTGAGGCTGGTGAGGGTGAGCAGAAAGCAGAACAGCAAACGGCGCATCGTGAGTCTCAAACCGTGGGCTAAAGACCGCTAGTATAAGCGGCCCCTTACCTGGAGATGCGCCACCATGGCCGACAGCAAGCCGGAAATCGTCATCACTTATTGCACCCAGTGCCAATGGCTGCTGCGTGCCGCCTGGCTGGCCCAGGAACTGCTCAGCACCTTCGCCGACGACCTTGGCCGGGTGGCGCTGGAGCCGGGCACTGGCGGTATCTTCCGCATCACCTGCAATGGTGTGCAGATCTGGGAGCGCAAGGCCGACGGCGGCTTCCCCGAGGCCAAGGTGCTGAAGCAGCGGGTACGTGACCAGATCGACCCTCAGCGTGACCTTGGCCATAACGACCGCTGATCACGCACCTTCGGGCAGTGGCTGCTTGGGCGGCTGCTCGGCGGCCAGGCGGCTGGACAGCACGATGGCGAAGATGATCAGCGCGCCGCCCAGTAGCATGCGCAGCGTGGGGGTTTCGGCGAACACGACCCAGGCCACGGCAATGCCGTAGACCGGTTCCATGCCGAACACCACGGCGGCGGTACGCGCCTTGATCACCGCCAGGCTGGCCACGAACAGGCTGTGCGCCACGCCGGTGCAGAAGATGCCGAGCAGGGCGATCCACAGCCAGTCCATGGCTGCCACGTCTGCCAGGCCCGGTGCTGCGAAGGGCAGCAGGCACAGGCCCACCACCAGGTTTTGCCACAGCGCAGCCTGAACCGCAGGCAAGCGCCCGGAGCCGGCGCGGTTGGTGAGTGACAGCAGCGAGAACAGCAACCCGGAAAGCAGTGCCCAGAGCAGGCCGCCCGTGGCTTCGCTGGCCAGATCGAAGGCCGGCGTGACCAGGACCAGGCCTATGCTGACCAGCAGTACCAGCACGGCCTCGTTGCGGCGGATGCGTTCGCGGAACAGCAGGCCTTCGAGGATGACGGTAAAGGCCGGGAAACTGGCGAAGCCGAGGGTGGCGATGGCCACGCCGCCGACTTTGACGGCGATGAAGAAGCTGACCCAATGGCCGGCCAGCAGCACACCACCGAGCAGCAGGCGGCGGATGTCCTGACTGCTCAGGCGTTGCCAGCCCGGGCCGGCGAGGCTGGCGAACAGGGCCAGGGCAAGCACGGCGAAGGCGGCGCGGCCGAACACGATGATTGCCGGGCTGGCGCTGGCGGCCAGTTTGCCGAAGACGCCGGTCAGGCCGAAGAACAGCGCGCCAATGTGCAGGGCGCCGAGGGCGGTGCGGTGGTTCATGGTGGTCCTTGCTCAAGATCTCTAATGGCTGTGCCGGCCTCTTCGCGGGCTTGCCCGCGAAAGGGCCGGTACAGGCAAAGTGTAAAGGTTCAGGCAAACCCGTTCTGTCGCAAGACTGCTGTCAGTTATCGCCAGGCTCGCGCCGCAACGCCAAAGGCGTACACCCGAACGCCCGCAACATCGCCGCCGAGAACGCACTCTGCGAGCTATACCCCACCTGCGTAGCAATCTCCCCCATCGGCAACAAGGTTTGTGTCACCAGCCGCCGCGCCTTGAGCAAACGTCGCTGGCGAATGTAGTCCATCGGCGTCATGCCACACTCCGCCATGAATCGCGCATGCAGCCGGGCACTGGAAAGCCCGGCCAGCCGCGCCAGGTCGGCCACCTGCAGCGGGTAGGCGGCATGCTGCTCGATATGCGCATCGAAGGACGCATAGGGCAGGCGCCGGCTGGCGGTAACGCTGGCTGCTGCGTTGGAGTTGAGGCTGGCCAGCAGCAGCGCCGCGCCTTGCCGGGCAATCAGCGGGTCGTCCATGGGGCTGGCCGCCAACCAGTCCACCAACTGCTGCTGGCGGTCGTCCAGGCCCAGCGCGGCAGGGCAGTCGAGCAGCCGGCGGCTGGCATCGGCATGCTCGCCCAACTGCTCGTGCAACCACTGCTCGCCAGGCACATCGAGCACCAGGCAGTGGCTGCCGCCGTCGCTGGCACAGGTGTGGTGCGCGCCGGCCGGTACCACGACCAGTCCCTGCCGATCGATGCCGGCGCCTTGCCCTTGCACCTCGAACTCCAGGCGGCCGCGCAGGCCGAACACCAGTTGCGGGTGTTCGTGGCTGTGGGCGATCAGGCTGTGGCGGTAATGGCGCAGCGAGAGGATCGGGCCGGCGGTCATGGGAGGTCCTCGCAGGGCAGAAGCCCATTGTGCCTCATTCGCTGCACACCATCACTCGTCACCGTTTTGCCACTGCGCTGTCACGCGCGCCTGCCAGTCTCCAGCAAACTGCGCCGGAGCCTGCCCATGACCCATGCCGAACTGTCCCGCCCCTCGCGCAAGCAACGTGTGCGCACCCTGTGGATCTCCGACGTGCACTTGGGCACTCGTGACTGCCAGGCCGAACACCTGTCGCAGTTCCTCAAGGGCTACCAGGCCGACCGGGTGTACCTGGTCGGCGATATCATCGATGGCTGGAAGCTGCGCGGCGGCATCTACTGGCCACAAGCCCACACCAACGTGATCCGCCGGCTGCTGACCATGAGCAAGCGCGGCACCGAGGTGATCTATGTCACCGGCAATCATGATGAATTCCTGCGCCGTTACTCCAGGCTGATACTGGGCAATATCCAGCTGGTGGACGAGGCCGAGCACCTGACCGCTGATGGTCGTCGGCTGCTGGTGATTCATGGCGACCAGTTCGACGTGATTACCCGTTACCACCGCTGGCTGGCGTTCCTCGGTGATCGCGCCTACGAGTTCACCTTGGTGCTTAACCGCTGGCTCAATCACTGGCGTGCGCGGTACGGCTATGGCTACTGGTCGCTGTCGGCGTACCTCAAGCACAAGGTAAAAGGCGCGGTGAACTTCATCAGCGATTTCGAGGATGCCATTGCCCACGAGTGCACCCGACGTGGTTTTCACGGTGTGGTGTGTGGGCATATTCATCACGCTGAAATCCGCAAGGTAGGAGAGGTGGAGTACCTCAATTGCGGCGATTGGGTGGAGTCATGCACGGCGCTGATCGAGCATTGGGATGGCAGCATCGAGCTGTACCGCCTGGCGGATGCCCAGGCACGGGAAGCGCAGGTAGCCGCGGCGATGCGAGAACCGGCATAGAGGGCTGCTGTGCAGCCCAGTTGCCTACAGGCTGATCTTGCCCAGCAGGATATCCCTGAACATCACGAAATCCCCTATCAGGCTGTAAAGCGGATAGGTAAAGGTTGCCGGCCGGTTCTTCTCGAAAAAGAAATGCCCGACCCAGGCAAAGCCGTAGCCGAACAGTGGCACGGCCAGCAACAGCAACCACTTGCCACTGCCAATGGTATAGGCCAGCAAGGCAATCACCAGGCTGGTGCCGACAAAGTGCAGGCGGCGGCAGGTGGGGTTGCTGTGTTCCCCCAGGTAGTACGGATAGAACTCGGCAAAACTGCGAAACTGCGCTGTGCGGTTCATGGCAGTGCTCCGGGATTAATACTTCTGGACAAGATGCACGGCGTGGAGCCTGATTCGAGTCTAGAGTGATTGGCGGGGCCTACCAGTGACAATAGGCGCCAATTGAATATCCTTGGGGTTCACCGCAGGAGCGGTCGGTAGAAAGAAGCCTGTCATGAGCGAAAGAACCACGTCAGCCAGCTGGGCATCAGGGATTGTGAAGGCACTCGAACTGGAAGGGCTGGACTGCCAGGCCATGTTCAAGCAGCTGGGGCTGGACTTCGCGGCCCTCGACGACCCTGACGCCCGCTTCCCGCAGGACTCCATGACCCGGCTCTGGCAGCTGGCGGTGGAGCTGTCGGGTAATGAGGCCATCGGCTTGAACATGGCGCGCGTGGTACGCCCGGCGTCGTTCCATGTGGTGGGCTATGCGTTGATGTCCAGCCGCACGCTGGCTGAAGGCTTCGAGCGCCTGGTGCGTTACCAGCGCATCATCGCCGAAAGCTCGGACCTGAGCTTCGTGCTTGGCCCTGAAGGTTATTCCCTGATCCTGACCGTACATGGCGACCACCTGCCGCCCACGCGGCACAGCGCCGAGGCCTCGCTGGCTTGCGCGTTGGCACTGTGCAAATGGCTCAGCGGCCGCCCGGTACAGCCGAGGCGGGTGCTGGTGCAGGGGCCTCAGCCGAAGAATATCGAACCGTACAAGGTGGCGTTTCATTCGCCGCTGGTGTTCGGTGCGCCGCACGATGCGCTGGTGTTCGAACGGGCCGACATGGAGGCGCCGCTGCCCACTGCCAATGAGGCCATGGCCGTGTTGCATGACCGTTTTGCCGGGGAGTATCTGGCCCGTTTTTCCGAAAGCAGGGTTACCCACCGCGTGCGCCAGGTGCTGTGCCGCATCCTGCCGCAGGGCGAGCCCAAGCGCGAGACCCTGGCGCAGGCCCTGCACCTGTCGCAACGTACCTTGCAGCGGCGGCTGCAGGAGGAGGGCACCAGCTTCCAGGCCTTGCTTGACGACACCCGCCGCGAACTGGCCGAGCAGTACCTGGCCCAGCCGGGCATGACCCTGCTGGAGGTCGCGTACCTGCTGGGCTTTGCCGACCCCAGCAACTTCTACCGGGCATTCCGCCGCTGGTTCGATGCCACGCCGAGTGAGTACCGTGCCCGTATGGGCGCGGAGGCCGAAGCGGTCAGTGACGCCAGAACGCCGGCATACACAGCACCAGCACCGTAATGATTTCGAGTCGGCCGAGCAGCATGCCGGCCGCCAGAATCCACTTGGCTGCGTCCGGCAGCGTGGCGTAGTTGCCCGACGGGCCGATCACCTCGCCCAGCCCGGGGCCCACACCCGAAACCGTACCGGCGGCACCGGTCAACGCGGTCATCCAGTCCACGCCCAGCAACGACAGCAGCAGGGCCATGACGCAGATGGTGATGGCGAAGAAGAACGAAAACGTCAGGATCGAACGCACGATGTCTTCATCAAGGCGGTGGCCGTTGTATTTCTGCTTGATCACCGCGCGCGGGTGGATCAGTTGGTTAAGGCTGGCCTTGAGCAGGATGTAGGCCACCTGGAAGCGGAAAATCTTGATACCGCCCGCCGTCGAGCCGGAGCAGCCGCCCACGAAACCCAGGTAAAAGAACAGCATCAGCGAGAAGTTGCCCCACAGGCTGTAGTCGCCCAGGGCGAAGCCGGTGGTGGTGACCACCGAGGTCACGTTCAGCGCCACATGGCGCAAGGCGTCGAGCCAGTGCAGGTTGGTGCTGTACCAGTACCAGGTGCCCAGCACTATCCAGGTAACCACCAGCATGCCCAGCAAGCCCTGCACCTGCTGGTCGCGGATCAGCGCCTTGCGGTTGCCGCGCAGGGTGGCCACATACAGGGTGAACGGCAAGCTGCCCATGATCATCACCACAACCGCCACCCAATGCACGGCCGGGATGTCCCATTTCGCCAGCGACTGGTCAGAGGTGGAGAAACCGCCGGTAGAGATCGCCGACATGGCGTGGTTGATCGCATCGAACGGGCTCATGCCTGCCCACCAGAAGGCCAGCGAGCCAAGGATCGAGAAGCCGACGTACACCCCCACGATCGACTTGGCGACCATGTGCGAACGCGGCATGACCTTTTCCGAACGGTCGGACGACTCGGTCTGGAACAGGCGCATGCCACCGATGCGCAGCAGCGGCAGGATCGCCACCGCCATGGCGATGAAACCGATACCGCCAAGCCAGTGCAGCATCGAGCGCCACATGAGAATGCCGGGTGACATGGTGTCGAGCCCGCTGAGCACGGTGGCGCCGGTGGCGGTGATGCCCGACATGCTTTCGAAGAAGGCGTCGGTGTAGCTGATGTGCTGGGTCAGCAGGAACGGCAGGGCGGCGAACACGCACACCACCAACCAGCTGCTGACCGTCAGCAGGTACATGTCGCGTGGGCGCAGGTGCACATGTTCGGGGCGCCCCTGCACCACCAGGGCCAGCCCGGCGATGAAGGTGATCAGGCTCGACCAGAGGAACGACGGCATGTCACCGGTGCGTTCGAAAATTACCAGGGTCGCCATGGGCACGGCCATGCTGACGGCGAGGGTAATCAGGAAGATGCCGATGATGAAACCAATGATCCTTAAGGTCGGCAACGCCATGTGATCTGCTCTGACTCGATTCGGAAGGGCGCCATTCTACCTATGGGTCTGGTGATGTAAACGCTAGAATGGCCGCACATTCAACTGCCAGGAGGGTAGCCGATGGAGGCTCTCGACGCATTGCTCAACCGTGTTTCCGTGCCACGCCTGACCGACCCGGCGCCGAACGCTGCCCAGCGCGAGGCGCTGTTCCAGGCCGCCTTGCGCGCCCCGGACCACGGCCAGCTGCGCCCCTGGCGCTTTCTGACCATCGAAGGCCAGGGCCGTGAGAAGCTGGGCGAGCTGTTTGCCGAAGCCGTGCAGAGCAGGGGCGACGCCAGCCAGGCCGCGCTGGACAAGGCCCGCGCCATGCCGTTGCGGGCGCCGCTGCTGATTGTGGTGGTGGCCAAGCTGCAGGAGCACTTCAAGGTGCCGAAGTCCGAACAGCGCCTGGCGGCGGGCTGTGCGGCGCATGGCATTCTGATTGCCGCACATGCGCAGGGTATCGGCGCGGTGTGGCGAACCGGGGACATGGCGTTCGATGCCCATGTGCACAAGGGGTTGGGGTTGGCCGAGAACGAGGAGTTGATCGGGTACCTGTATGTCGGCACGCCGCTGACCGAGCCGCGTACGGCGCCGATTCTGGAAACGGCTGATTTCGTCAGCGTCTGGGGCGAGTAACGCCGTTTTGGGCTGATTGTCGTATCAGGGCCACCGGCCTCTTCGCGGGCGTGCCCGCGAAGAGGCCGGTGGCCTTTACATCACCTCAACTGCCAGCAGCCTCAGCGACAGGCAACTCCAGCCTGGCCACAAATCCACCCTGTGGATGATTGTCAAAAATCAGGCTGCCGCCATGGCGCTCCGCCGCCTTGCGCGCAATCGCCAGCCCCAGCCCATGCCCCGGCGCTTCCTGCCCCGGCGCGCGGAAGAAGGGTTCGCCCAGCTGCGCCAGGTGTTCCGCTGCAGCCCCCGGTCCATGGTCACGTACGCTTATCACTATGCGGTCCTGCTCACGCACTGCACTCACTTCTACCGGCTGCCCGACCGGATTGAAGCGCAAGGCATTGCGCAGCAGGTTGTCCACGGCCCGCTCGATCAGCGTCGGCCAACCTTGCAAGGTCAACCCAGGCTGCGCCTCGAGGCGCACATCCTGGTCGGGCGCGCTGAGCAGGGCATCCTTGCGCACGCTGCCCAGCAGGGCGTTGAGGTCGACCGGTTCGGCATGGGCCTGCTCGGCATCCACCCGGGCCAGGGCCAGAATTTCGCTGATCAGGTCTTCCAGGCGGTCGCACTCGCGGGTCAGGCGTGGCCACAGGGTTTCCCGCTGCTCGGGCTCGGCGCGCTCGGCCAGCGCCAGGGCAATACGCAGTCGGGCCAATGGGGAACGCAACTCGTGCGACACATCGCGCAGCAACTGGCGCTGGCTGCCGATGGTGCTTTGCAGGCGCGCGCCCATCTTGTTGAAGTCCTTGGCCAGCACACCGAACTCGTCGCGCCGCGCTGCCAGCCGCGCCAGGCTGTTCTGCTGGTAGGTGGTCTGCCCCAGGTCATGCACCGCGCTGCGCAGGCGGCTGAGCGGGCGGGTAATGGACAGGGTCACCAGCAGGCTGAACAACGTCAGCACAACCAGGGCGATGCCCAGTGCACTGAGCGGCCACAGCAGGCTTTCGCGGTGCCAGGCATCCAGTGCCGGGTGGGGAATGCGGTAGATCAGCAGGTAGGTTTCGCCGGTGTCGGGGCTGGTGTATTCCTCGGTCAGCCTGCGCCACGGCAGGCGCCGCTGGTCATTGTGCTGGCGCGCTTCGAAGGCCGCTGCACGGCGCGGGAAGGTACCGGGCACCACGGCTTCGCCACTGTCGTCGAGCACTTGCACGTCGATCTTGTAGCGGTCTTTACGCCGTTCCAGGAAGTGCTGTGCCGAATCCAGGCCTTCCTGCTCGTAATGCCTGGCCCACTTGCTGGCCAAGGTATTCAGGCCCGGGTGACGGCTGAGGATCCAGGCGTCCTGGTTGAGCATGTGGCCCAACAGGATCGACAGGCCTGCGACCAGGGTAATGGCCAGCCAGAAACTGGCCAGGATGCGCCAGAACAATGAACGCAAGTGCACCTCCTAAACGGGAAAAGCCCGGCCCGCAGTGATGCGGGCCGGGCATTGGGCAGACAGCTTACTGAGCCTTGGTGCCTTTTTCAGCTTTCCAGGCCTGGAACTCCTGCCACTCGGCTTTCTTGGCGGCGCGTTCCTTTTGCAGTTCGTCGAACTTCTTCTGCTGCTCAGGCTTGAGCAGGTTGCGCACGGCGCTGTCGGTCTTGTCGCGGCTGGCTTTCAGCTCGTCCTTCATGGCTTTCTGGTCGGCGGCCGGCAGCTTGGACAGGTAGCGCTCGGTGATGTCGCGGCGCTGTTGCATCTGCTCGCCCATCAGCTTGCCGATCTGCTGACGCTGGTCGCGGCTCAGGTCCAGCTGGTGGAAAGGCGCATCACCGCGATGATGCGGGCCGTCGTGACGCGGGCCGCCGTCAGGCATGGCCATGGCCACGGTCGGCAGGGCGGCGGCGAACATCAGGGCGATAAGGGTCTTGCGCATGGTGTCTCTCCTTTCATAGGCCGGTGGTTACCGGATGAGCACAGTCTAGGGAGATCACCGTCAAGCGCAGTCAGCAGAGGGTAAAGGCAAGGTAAAGATGATTAGCCTGGGTAGGAGAGGCCTTGTGCCGCGATAGGGGCGCGCAGCGGCCCCGGCGATGTCACAGGCAGTAGTAATAGCCACGGCTGCGCAACGCCACGATGCGTGGCCGGCCATCGGCGTGGGGGCCAATCTTCTTGCGCAGGTTGCTGACGTGCATGTCCAGGCTGCGGTCGTACAGGGTCAGCTTGCGGCCCAGGCCGATCTGCGCCAGTTCTTGTTTGTCCAGCGGCTCGCCGGGCTGGCGCAGCAGCGCTTCGAGAATGCGGCTTTCGGACAGGGTCAGGGTCATTTCGCGGCCATCGATACTGGCCACGCCACGGGCAGGGCTGTACACCAGGTCGCCCAGCTCCACCTGGCTGGTGGTGGCGGTGGGGTGGCTGCGGCGCAGTACGGCGCGCAGGCGGGCGGTGAGTTCACGTGGGTCGCAGGGTTTGGCCAGGTAGTCGTCGGCACCCAGTTCGAGGCCAAGGATGCGGTCCAGCGGCTCGCCACGGGCGGAGAGCATCAATACCGGCAGTTCGGTATGTTCGCTGCGCAACTGCTTGAGCAGTTCCAGGCCGCTGCCGTCGGGCAGCATGACATCCAGCACCACGGCCGCCGGGGCGTGTTCGGCCAGGGCCTGGCGTGCGCTCTGGCCATCGTGGCAGGCACGTACGGTGAACCCTTCCTGGGTCAGCCAGCTGCTGAGCAGCTCGCACAGCTCCTGGTCATCATCAATCAGTAACAGCTCGCTCATGACTCACTCATTTCAACCATTGACGGCGGCTATTCGGCCCGCCAGTGGCAAAGATACCGCAGACTGATGGCAACTGTGTAACTGCCTCTACCGTGTCGCCTGCTTCGCGGGCGAGACCGCGAAGCAGGCGACACGGTCTTGCATCACGGCAGTACTTGCTTGAATGGCTTGACCACGACTTTGTCGTAAACGCCCGCAGCAATGTACGGATCGGCATCTGCCCAAGCCTGCGCCGCAGCCAGGGACTCGAACTCGGCAACGATCAGGCTACCGCTGAAACCCGCTTCGCCCGGGTCGTTGCTGTCGATGGCCGGGTGCGGGCCGGCCAGCACCACGCGGCCTTCGGCTTTGAGCTGCTGCAGGCGTTCGATATGCGCCGGGCGGGCAGCCAGGCGTTTTTCCAGGGAGTTTGCGACGTCGCTGGCGATGATGGCGTAGAGCATGTCAATCCTTGGGTTTGGAGGTAGAAGGGTCGTCGTGCAGGTGGCGCGACAGGTACACGCCTTGCGCCACCAGGAAGATCACGGTCATGCCCAGGCTGCCGAACACCTTGAAGTCCACCCAGAAGTCCTGGAAGGTGAAGGCGACGAACAGGTTGGCCGCGCCGCAGAACAGGAAGAAGGCAATCCAGGCCACGTTCAGGCGCGCCCAGATGACATCGGGCAAGGTCAGCGCGTGGCCCATGATGCGCTTGATCAGCACCCGGTCACCGATGAAGTGGCTGCCGGCAAAGCCCAGGGCGAACAGCCAGTTCACCACCGGCGCCTTCCACTTCAGGAAGGTTTCGCTGTGGAACGTCAGGGTCAGGCCGCCGAACACCAGGCAGGCCACCAGGGTCAGCCACTGGCCCTTTTCAAGCTTGCGCTGGCGCAGGAACAGCGCGCCGTACACCACCAGCGAGCTGATGATCAGCATGGCCGTGGCGCTGTAGATGCCGCCGAATTCGAAGCTGTGGCCGGCGACTTCCAGGGGGCGCGGGTCCAGCTTGTAGACGATGAAGAACAGCAGCAGCGGGATGAAATCGATGAATTGTTTCACAATGGCAGCCAGAATCGGGATGTGACGGCATAATAACAAACATCGATTCCAGCGAAAGCGCTCCTCCATGAATGTTGATCTGCACTGTCACAGCACGGCCTCCGACGGCGCCCTGTCGCCCTCGGTACTGGTTGCCCGGGCCCATGAGCACGGGGTGCAAACGCTGGCACTGACCGACCATGACACCATCGAAGGCCTGCCCGAAGCACGCCAGGCCTGCATCGAGCGGGGCATGCGCTGGGTGAGCGGCGTCGAGCTGTCGTGCACCTGGGGTGGTGCGACCATCCATGTGCTGGGCTATGACTTCCCGCTCGACGCGCCGCCTTTGCTGGCGGCAATCGAAGCGTTGCACCGTGGCCGCTGGCTGCGCGCCGAAGAAATCGACAAACGGCTGGCCGCCAAGGGCATGCCTGGCACCCTCGAAGGCGCCCGTGCCGTGCAGCACGAGCTGGGCGACAGCGGCAACGCCCCGGCGCGCCCGCATTTTGCCGAGTACCTGGTGCGCGCCGGGCACGTCAAGGACCGTGGCGAAGCGTTTCGCAAGTGGCTGGGCGCCGGCAAGCTGGGCGACGTCAAGCAGCACTGGCCGACCCTCGACGAAACTGTCGCCACCCTGCGCCAGTCCAAAGCGTGGGTGAGCCTGGCGCACCCCATGCATTACGATCTGACCCGCAGCAAGCGCAGACGGTTGATTGCCGACTATATTCAGGCAGGCGGGCAGGCACTTGAGGTGGTCAACGGGATGATGCCGGCCGAGCAGGTGGGCACCCTGTCCATCCTCACCCGTGAGTTCGGCCTGCTGGCAAGCGCTGGCAGTGACTTCCACGGCCCCGGCACCTGGGGCGAGATCGGTGCCTATCGGCCTTTGCCCGAGGACTTGCCACCTCTGTGGCGTCGATTCAGCCATGAACAGCCTTTGGCGCTATGAACAGGACGACTACGTGAGCCAATTTTTCCAGATTCATCCGGAGAACCCGCAGCAGCGCCTGATCAAGCAGGCTGTCGAGATTATCCGCAAGGGCGGTGTGGTGGTGTACCCGACGGATTCGGCCTACGCACTGGGTTGCCAGATGGGTGACAAGGCGGCCATCGAACGGGTACGGCGCCTGCGCGGGCTGGACAAGACGCACAACTTCACCCTCATGTGCTGCGACATGTCGCAGCTGGGGTTGTACGCCAAGGTCGACACCGGCACCTTCCGCCTGCTCAAGGCGCATGTGCCGGGGCCTTACACGTTCATCCTCAACGGTACGCGTGAAGTGCCGCGCCTGCTGTTGCACGATAAACGCCGCACTATCGGCCTGCGGGTGCCGGCCCATGCCATCACCCTGGCCCTGCTGGCCGAACTGGGCGAGCCGTTGATGAGCGTGAGCCTGATCCTCCCGGGCGACACCGAGCCGATGACCGACCCTTACGAAATCCGTGAGCGCCTGGAGCATCACGTCGACCTGGTGATCGATGGCGGCTTCGGCGACCTCAAGGCCTCTACCATCATCGACCTCTCCGGCGATGAGCCCGAGCTGATCCGCGAAGGCTGCGGCGACCCCACGCCGTTCCTGGTCAACGCGTGAGCCAGGTGGAAACGCCCGAGGCACCGGCCGAACAGGCCGAAGCGCCTCGGCAGTTGCAGTTGGCCCTGGTCTACGGCGAAGCCCTGACCGAGCTGCCGCTGGACCTGTACATCCCGCCGGACGCGCTGGAAGTCATCCTCGAGGCCTTTGAAGGCCCGTTGGACCTGCTGCTGTACCTGATCCGCAAGCAGAACATCGACATTCTCGACATCCCGGTGGCGGAAATCACCCGCCAGTACATGGGCTACGTGGAGCTGATGAAAAGCGTGCGCCTTGAACTGGCCGCCGAGTACCTGGTGATGGCCGCCATGCTCGCCGAGATCAAGTCGCGCATGCTGCTGCCGCGTTCGGCTGATGTCGAGGAAGAGGAGGGCGACCCACGCGCCGAACTGATCCGCCGCCTGCAGGAGTACGAGCGTTTCAAAGCCGCCGCCGAAGGCATTGATGAATTGCCACGGGTAGGCCGCGATGTGGTGGTGCCACGCCTGGAGGCGCCGCAGGCCAAGGTGCGCAAGCTGTTGCCGCAAGTCAGCCTGGAAGAGTTGCTGGTGTCCATGGCCGAGGTGATGCGCCGCAACGACCTGTTCGAAAGCCACCAGATCACCCGTGAAACGCTGTCTACCCGCGAGCGCATGAGCCAGGTGCTGGAGCGCCTAAAGGGCGGTGCTTTCGTGCCGTTCGTCGAGTTGTTTGCCGCCGAAGAGGGCAAGCTGGGCGTGGTGGTCACCTTCATGGCGATTCTCGAACTGGTGAAGGAATCGCTGATCGAACTGGTGCAGAATGAACCTTTCGCCGCCATTCACGTGCGGCTCCGCCCGGCGCTTGTTGAAGAACCTGATGAACCTGAATGACCCCCGCGACCTGGCGTCGCTGATCGAAGCTTTCTTGCTGGCGTCGGGCAAACCGCAGTCCCTGGAACGCCTGTACGAGCTGTTCGAAGAGGCCGAGCGCCCAGAACCCAAGGTGTTCAAGCAGGCCCTGGACGTGCTGGGCAAGTCGTGCAATGGCCGAGCGTTCGAGCTCAAGGAAGTGGCCAGCGGCTACCGCCTGCAAATCCGCGAGGACTATGCGCCCTGGGTCGGGCGCCTGTGGGAAGAGCGCCCGCAACGCTATTCACGTGCGCTGCTCGAAACCCTGGCGCTGATTGCCTACCGCCAGCCCATCACCCGTGGCGAGATCGAGGACGTGCGGGGCGTGGCGGTGAACAGCAACATCATCAAGACCATGATGGAGCGCGAGTGGATTCGCGTGGTCGGCTACCGCGAAGTGCCGGGGCGGCCGGCGATGTTTGCCACCACCAAGGCGTTTCTTGACCACTTCAACCTCAAGAGCCTGGATGAGCTGCCGGCCTTGGCCGAGCTGCGCGAGATGGAGCCGGAGCCGGTGCTCGACCCGGACGATGCGCCAGTGCCGGCGCACCTGCAGGCGTTGGCAGATGCCAGCCTTGGGGAGGAAGAAGAGGGTGTTGAGCCGAAGGAGGAAACCAGCTTCCGTAGCTTGCTGGTGGAGCTGGATGCCATGGAAGATGGGTTGAAGACCGACTTTGATGACTTGCGCGAGGAAGAACCAGGGGCTTCGGTGGAAGAAGAGGGCAAGTTACAGCCCTGATCTGCTGTTGCCCATACACCACCATTAGGCAGAAACCCCAGCCAAAGCCCACAAAACCCTCTACCCTCCAGTGCGTTCTTCCCCTGAACCGCGTATGATGCGCGGCCTTTTGGCGCGCTCGTCGCCAAAAAACCTGTTTTCATTCCTACACCGGGAGGTGCCCAGATGAGTGAGCAAGACCTGCAAGATACCGAAATCACCCCGCCATCCGGCGAAAAGCTGCAAAAAGTGCTGGCACGCATTGGCGTGGGTTCTCGCCGTGACGTCGAAGCCTGGATCAGCCAGGGCCGCATCAAGGTGAACGGCGTCGAGGCCACCCTTGGCCAGCGCGTCGACCTGCACGACGCCATTGCCGTAGACGGCAAGCTGATCAAGCGTGAGGAGGCCGCCGAGGCCACTCGCCGGGTGATCATGTACAACAAGCCCGATGGCGAAATCTGCACCCGTGACGACCCGGAAGGCCGCCCGACCGTGTTCGACCGCCTGCCACGGCCAAAAGAAGGCCGCTGGATCAACATCGGCCGCCTCGATATCAACACCACTGGCCTGCTGCTGTTCACCACCGACGGTGAACTGGCCAACCGCCTGATGCACCCGTCCTACGAGATGGACCGTGAGTATGCGGTGCGTGTGCGCGGTGAAGTCGATGACGAGATGATTGAGCGCCTGAAAGCCGGTGTGATGCTGGAAGACGGCCCGGCCAAGTTCACCGACATCCAGAAGGCACCGGGTGGTGAAGGCTTCAACCACTGGTACCACTGTGTGGTGATGGAAGGCCGTAACCGTGAGGTGCGTCGCCTGTGGGAATCCCAGGGCATGGTGGTCAGCCGCCTGAAGCGCGTGCGTTTTGGCCCGGTGTTCCTCAACTCCGACCTGCCGATGGGCCGCTGGCGTGAAATGACCCAGGGCGAAATCGACATCCTGGCCGCCGAAGTGGGCCTGCAGCCGGTTGCGCTGCCCGCCATGAAGCTCAAGGCCAAGGACAAGATGGAGCGCCTGCAGCGCAAGTCGACCCGCCCGCTGGGCCGTGGCGAGCGCGTGCGCAACCTGCGCCCGGCCCACGAAGGTGCCGCTACCGGTGAACGCCCGGCGCGTCAGCCGCGTGAAGAGGCTCCGCGTAAAAACACCCGCGGCAGCACGGTGGCCGAGCGCCCGAGCGAAATGCGCAAGCGTCCGGCCAAGCCTGAAGGTGACAAGCCGGCAGGCCGTGGTCGCGGTAAACCGCGTGGCTGATCGGCCTGCGTGGTGATGAGAAACCAGCCTTCGGGCTGGTTTTTTTATGCCTGCGATGTATTGCGGGCACGGCAAGATATTGAACAAAAAGAATTTTTCTGACGACTGGCAAGTTCTTGAACCGGCTTGTAAAGAAATTTATACGAATATGGCCGGTTTCAGCCCTGATTCCAGATTTAACCCAATCGTGTAAACAAACCTTGCCGTCACCGATGTGCCAAACCCGCCAACTCCACCTTGCCCTCCCTTGCCCGAACCCCCGTCCCCACGGTGTTATAGCCGCCATTGCCGTGTGCAAGAGCCCGTCCACAGAGCCTGGCTGACAAAACAACAAATGGAGGCGCCATGTACGCCGATCACTCTGCCTTTGAAGGCCCATACCACAGGATCGCTGCGTTTTTTCCGGATGGAAGAGCGCAACGCGTTGACGCCTGCGCGCTTGCAGGGGTATACAGTGCGCCGCGTTTTACCTGTGACCCTTTTGCGTACCGCGCACTCTTGATCACGCCGGGTTGACCCGCTTCGGCGGCGCCTGAGGTCAAGAAACCCAAGGTAACCACCTTGCCCATTCCGCTGCGCCACGAGCGCGGTGGGTCCGATTCCGTCACAGATAAAAACAATGCAGGTGACTTCGTTCATGAGTGGACAAAACATGCATTCAGGCGAGCTCAAGCGGGGCCTGAAGAACCGCCATATCCAGTTGATCGCCCTGGGTGGTGCAATTGGTACCGGCCTGTTCCTCGGCTCGGCAGGCGTGATGAAATCCGCCGGCCCGTCGATGATCCTTGGCTACGCCATCTGCGGCTTCATCGCCTTCATGATCATGCGCCAGCTTGGCGAGATGATTGTCGAAGAGCCGGTGGCCGGCTCGTTCAGCCACTTTGCACACACCTACTGGGGCGGCTTCGCCGGCTTCCTGTCGGGTTGGAACTGCTGGGTGCTGTATATCCTGGTGGGCATGTCGGAGCTTTCGGCGGTTGGCAAGTATGTCCACTACTGGTGGCCGGAGATCCCGACCTGGGTCACTGCGGCGGCGTTCTTCGTGCTGATCAACGCCATCAACCTGATGAACGTGAAGTTCTTCGGTGAAGCCGAATTCTGGTTCGCCATCATCAAGGTCGTGGCCATCGTCAGCATGATCGGCCTGGGTGCCTACCTGCTCACCAGCGGCAGCGGCGGGCCGGATGCCACCATCGCCAACCTGTGGTCCCACGGCGGCTTCTTCCCGAACGGTGTCAGCGGGCTGGTGATGGCCCTGGCGTTCATCATGTTCTCGTTCGGTGGCCTGGAAATGCTCGGTTTCACTGCTGCCGAAGCCGACAAGCCGAAGACCGTGATCCCCAAGGCGATCAACCAGGTCATCTGGCGTATCCTGATTTTCTACGTAGGTGCCTTGGTGGTATTGCTGTCGTTGACGCCATGGGACAACCTGGTCGCCAGCATCGATGCCTCGGGTGGCAGCTATGGCAGCAGCCCGTTCGTGCAAGTGTTCTCGCTGCTGGGCAGTGACGTTGCTGCCCACTTGCTGAACTTCGTGGTCCTGACAGCCGCACTGTCGGTGTACAACAGCGGCACCTACTGCAACGCGCGCATGCTGCTGGGCATGGCCGAACAGGGCGATGCCCCGGCGTCGCTGGCCAAGGTCGACAAGCGTGGTGTGCCCGTGCGTTCGATCCTGGTGTCGGCTGCCGTTACCTTCGTGGCCGTACTGCTCAACTACCTGATGCCGCAGAATGCCCTGGAGCTGCTGATGTCGCTGGTGGTGGCTACCCTGGTGATCAACTGGGCGATGATCAGCTATTCGCACCTGAAGTTCCGCCAGCACCTGGACCGTACCGGCCAGAAGCCGCTGTTCAAGGCGCTGTGGTACCCCTACGGTAACTACGTGGTGCTGGCCTTCGTGGTGCTGATCCTCGGCATCATGCTGATGATTCCGGGTATTCAGGTTTCGGTGTATGTCATGCCGGTTTGGTTGTTCGGGATGTTTGTGGTCTACATGGTCAAGCCGCGCCGCCGGATGAATGCCGGTGGGGCTGTGGGTCACGTGGCCAAGTAAGCAACTCAAGGCCGTATGCAAAAACCCGAAGTCAGGTGACTGGCTTCGGGTTTTTTGTTGCCTGTGCAGGCAACACATCAGATCTGCTCCAGCAACCAGCCCCTGAATGCCCGCAACGACGGCAAGGCCTCATTCCTGGGCGGGTAGATCAGGTAATAACTACGCTGGCTGGCAAACGCCACGCCCGGGCTGTGCAGCTCACCCTTGGCCAACTCCTCTTCCACCAGAATACGCGGCACCAGCCCGATACCAATCCCGGCCCGCACTGCCTGGATCAGGTGCGAGGTCAGCTCGAAGCTGGGCCCCAGGCGCATTGCCCGGTGCGGCAGGCCATGGTGCGAGAACCACTCGCCCCAGGCATGCGGGTTGTTGGCCACATTCAACAGCACCTCTTCACTGATCCGTGCCGGGCTCCAGCCTTGGCTGTCGGCCCCGGCCTCCGGTGGCAGGATCACCACCAGTTCCTCGGCATGCAGGCGATGGCAGATCAGCCCCGGCAGGTCGTGGCTGGCCACACCGATGGCGGCGTCGATTTCGCTGGTGTCGAAGTTGATGGCTTCGATACGTGAATGGATGTGCACCAGCATGCCCGGGTGGGCGCTGTAGAACGCATGCAGCCGTGGCAGCAGCCATTTCGAGCCGAACGTTGGCAGGGTAGCCAGGCGCAAGGTGCCGACCCCCGACTGGTACGCCAGCGCCTGCAAGGTGGCACTGCGGATGCGCCCCAGCGCCTCGCTGAGCTCGCGTTGGTAAAGGCGACCCACATCCGTCAGCTGTACCTGGCGGCCTTCGCGGCGGAACAAGGTGAGGCCCAGTTGCTGTTCCAGCGCCTGCACCTGGCGGCTGACCGCGCTTTGCGTCAGCGACAGTTCGGCGGCGGCGCGGGTGTAGCTTTCATGGCGGGCGGCGGCCTCGAAGGCCAACAGCAGCGACATGGACGGTGTCAGGTGGCGGTAATTCATTCATAAAAGTCATTGATAGCGGCAGGATTATCCGTTTGCTCCTAAAGCGAAACTACAGGAACATTGGCGTATACGTCATCCCTGCATGCATCAACCCATGCCGGAGCGACAGGAGTCCCGTGAATTAGCCAATATCAAGAGGCCATCCTTCGATGATCGCCCAGCTGCCGACCGTTGCACCGAGCGCCAACTACCCCGAATTCCTCGAAGCCCTGCGCAACAGCGGCTTCCGTGGCCAGATCAGTGCCGACTACGGCACCCGCACGGTGTTGGCCACCGACAACTCGATTTACCAGCGCTTGCCCCAGGCCGCAGTGTTCCCGCTGGATGCCGACGATGTGGCGCGGGTTGCCACACTGATGGGCGAGGCGCGTTTCCAGAACGTCAAGCTGACCCCGCGCGGCGGTGGCACCGGCACCAATGGCCAGTCGCTGACCGACGGCATCGTCGTCGACCTGTCGCGCCATATGAACAAGATCCTCGAAATCAACGTCGAGGAACGTTGGGTGCGGGTGCAGGCCGGTACGGTCAAGGACCAGCTCAATGCCGCGCTCAAGCCGCACGGGCTGTTCTTCGCCCCTGAGCTGTCCACCTCCAACCGTGCCACTGTCGGCGGCATGATCAACACCGACGCCAGTGGCCAAGGCAGCTGCACCTACGGCAAAACCCGCGACCATGTGCTGGAGCTGCACAGCGTGCTGCTCGGCGGCGAACGCCTGCACAGCCTGCCAATCGACGATGCCGCGCTGGCACAGGCCTGTGCCGCACCTGGCCGGGTCGGCGAGGTGTACCGCATGGCCCGGGAGATCCAGGAAACCCAGGCTGAACTGATCGAAACCACTTTTCCCAAGCTGAACCGCTGCCTGACCGGTTATGACCTGGCGCACCTGCGCGATGAGCAGGGCCGCTTCAACCTCAACAGCGTGCTGTGTGGTGCCGAGGGCTCGCTGGGCTATGTGGTGGAAGCCAAGCTCAACGTGCTGCCGATCCCCAAATATGCGGTACTGGTGAACGTGCGCTACACCAGCTTCATGGATGCCCTGCGTGATGCCAATGCGCTGATGGCGCACAAGCCGCTGTCGATCGAGACCGTCGACTCCAAGGTGCTGATGCTGGCGATGAAGGACATCGTTTGGCACAGCGTTGCCGAGTACTTCCCGGCCGACCCCGACCGCCCGACCCTGGGTATCAACCTGGTGGAGTTCTGCGGCGATGAGCCGGCTGAGGTCAACGCCCGGGTGCAAGCCTTCGTCGAGCACTTGCAGGCGGATACCAGTGTCGAGCGCCTGGGGCATACGCTGGCTGAAGGCGCCGAGGCGGTGACCCGCGTCTACGTGATGCGCAAGCGTTCGGTGGGCTTGCTGGGTAACGTCGAGGGCGAGGTGCGCCCGCAGCCGTTCGTGGAAGACACGGCGGTACCG
The DNA here is from genome assembly GCF_014192825.1 of Pseudomonas sp. OG7. Lineage (NCBI taxonomy): Bacteria > Pseudomonadati > Pseudomonadota > Gammaproteobacteria > Pseudomonadales > Pseudomonadaceae > Pseudomonas > Pseudomonas sp. OG7. The sequence goes on from NZ_JACHYK010000005.1 coordinate 210,279, forward strand.
CCAGAGCAACTGGCCGACTACATCGCCGACTTCCGCGCCCTGCTGGACGGTTACGGCCTGGCCTACGGCATGTTCGGCCACGTCGATGCTGGTGTACTGCACGTGCGCCCGGCGCTGGACATGAAGGACCCGGCCCAGGCCGCGCTGGTGAAGCCGATTTCCGACGCCGTGGCCGCGCTGACCAAAAGCTATGGCGGCCTGCTGTGGGGCGAGCACGGCAAAGGCCTGCGTTCGGAATACGTGCCGGAGTACTTTGGTGAGCTGTATCCGGCGCTGCAGCGCCTGAAAGGCGCCTTCGACCCGCACAACCAGCTCAACCCCGGCAAGATCTGCACACCGCTGGGCAGTGCCGAGGGCCTGACACCGGTCGATGGCGTAACCCTGCGCGGCGACCTCGACCGCACCATCGACGAGCGCGTGTGGCAGGACTTCCCCAGTGCCGTGCACTGCAACGGCAACGGCGCCTGCTACAACTACGACCCCAACGACGCCATGTGCCCGTCGTGGAAGGCCACCCGTGAGCGCCAGCATTCGCCCAAGGGCCGCGCCTCGCTGATGCGCGAGTGGCTGCGCCTGCAAGGCGAAGCGAACATCGACGTGTTGGCCGCAGCCCGCAACAAGGTGTCGTGGCTCAAGGGCCTCCCGGCACGCCTGCGCAACAACCGCGCGCGCAGCCAGGGGCAGGAAGACTTCTCCCACGAAGTGTACGACGCCATGGCCGGCTGCCTGGCGTGCAAGTCGTGCGCCGGGCAGTGCCCGATCAAAGTCAACGTGCCGGACTTCCGTTCGCGCTTCCTCGAGCTGTACCACGGCCGCTATCAGCGCCCGCTGCGTGACTACCTGATCGGCTCGCTGGAATTCACCATCCCGTACCTGGCCCACGCACCGGGCCTGTACAACGCGGTCATGGGCTCTAAGTGGGTCAGCAAGCTGCTGGCCGACAGCATTGGCATGGTCGACAGCCCGTTGATCAGCCGCTTCAACTTCCAGGCCACGCTGACCCGTTGCCGTGTCGGCGTGGCCAGTGTGCCGGCCCTGCGTGAACTGACCCCGGCCCAGCGCGAGCGCAGCATCGTGCTGGTGCAGGACGCCTTCACCCGCTATTTCGAGACCCCGCTGCTGTCAGCCTTCATCGACCTGGCCCACCGCCTGGGCCACCGGGTATTCCTGGCGCCTTACAGTGCCAACGGCAAGCCTTTGCATGTACAGGGCTTCCTGGGGGCGTTCGCCAAGGCGGCGATCCGTAACGCTACCCAGCTCAAGGCCCTGGCCGACTGCGGTGTGCCTCTGGTGGGGCTGGACCCGGCGATGATCCTGGTGTACCGCCAGGAGTACCAGAAAGTGCCGGGGCTGGACGGTTGCCCGAAGGTGCTGTTGCCGCAGGAATGGCTGATGGACGTGCTGCCTGAGCAGGCGCCGACCGCACCGGGCAACTTCCGCCTGATGGCGCACTGCACCGAGAAGACCAACGTGCCGGCCAGTACCAAACAGTGGGAGCAGGTGTTTGCCCGCCTGGGCCTGAAGCTGGTGACCGAGGCGACGGGTTGCTGCGGTATGTCGGGGACCTACGGCCACGAGGCGCGTAACCAGGAGACTTCGCGGACCATCTTCGAGCAAAGCTGGGCAACCAAGCTGGACAAGGAAGGAGAGCCGCTGGCGACCGGTTACTCGTGCCGCAGCCAGGTCAAGCGCATGACCGAGCGCAAGATGCGCCACCCGCTTGAAGTGGTGTTGCAGTACGCCCAGCGTTAACGTTCAGGGCTTCGGGGGCTGCCAGGCAGCCCCCAGTTTTCAATGATCTCGATGCCGCCGCACCTGCCTGTACAGATACAGGCTCAACACCAGCCCACAACCCGCCGCACCCGCCGCAAACAGAAACATCGAAGCAAACCCGAACCCCGCCGCCACCGCGCCCACCAGTGGCCCGGTCACCCCCAGCGACAAGTCAATGAACAGCGAATACGCCCCCACAGCCGCCCCGCGGTTGGCCGCCGACACCTGATTCACCGCCTCCACACCCAGTGCCGGGAACACCAGCGAGAAGCCAAACCCGCTAAGCGCTGCCCCTGCCAAGGCCAACTCGGCGCTGGGCGCCAGCCACAGCATCACCAACCCCAGTGTTTCCACCGACAGGCAGGCAATCGCCACCCGGAACCCGCCAATGCGGTTGATCAGGTTGCCAAACAGCAGCCGCGCACTGATGAAGCTGGCGCCGAACAGGCTCAAGGTCAGCGCGGCATTGGCCCAGCCGCGGCTGGCGTAGTACAAGGTGATGAACGTGGCGATGGTGCCAAAGCCGATCGAGCCCAGGGCCAGTCCCGAACCGTGCGGGAACACCTTGCCCAGCACGCGCAGGAACGGCAGGCGTGCGCCACTGACGATAGGGGCGGCCTGTTTCGGCCAGGCCAGCAGCAGGCCGAGGATGCACAGCAGGATAATGCTGACGCCCATGCTCCACAGCCCCAGGCTCTTGACCATCAGCACGCCCAGCGGTGCACCGACGGCCAGTGCGCCATAGCTGGCGATGCCGTTCCAGGAGATGACCTTGGCGGTGTTTTCAGCGCCCACCCGACCGATGCCCCAGCCAATCGCGCCCGCACCTACCAGGCTTTCGGCGCTGCCCAGTGCTAGCCGGCCGACCAGCAGACAGGCCAGGCTCAGCCAGGGCTGGTGGGTGAGGAAGGCGCAGGCCAGCATGAACACCCCGCTAAGCCCGCAGCCTACAAGGCCGTACATGACCGCCTTCTTGCTGCCGTGGTTGTCGATGATGCGGCTGGCGGAGGGGCGGCTGAGCAGCGTGGCGAGGTACTGCACGCTGATCACAAGGCCCGCGACCACGGCGCTGAACCCCAGGTCGTTGTGCACATAGCCGGGCAACACGGCCAGCGGGATGCCGATGTTGAGGTAGCCAATGAAGGTGAAAAGGACGATGGAGACGACTTGCAGTGTGACCGCAAGGGGGCGCGGTGATTCGGGCATGGGGGCCTGCGAGGGTTCTGGACAGTGTGAAAACGTGATGACGGGGGTAGCCCGCAGGTCAGCCGTTTTCACACTGTTGGAGGTTGCGCGATTTATTCCTGGTCAGCGCTGGATTGATCGTCACCATCCTGCTCGACGGCAGCTGCCGGTTCGGCGTGAACGGTCACGGATGGCTCTTCTGGGTTCAGGCTTGGGAAGGGAAGATTCGGGATTTCGTGCATCTCGTCGTTCCTCGCAAGTGTGAGTGAAAAGTCTGCGCCAGGCGCGGTTGAAGCTTCGCAAAGCTGGGGCAGGATACACAAGTCTGGATGACAGTTTGGTTTTTTTACCGCTCGTTTGTCGGTTTTGCGGGCGAACAGCGCACATTAGTCATAAAAAAACGGGGCCGATTGCGGCCCCTTTTTTCAGCGATCACTTCCGGCCTTCGGCCGTTTCCGCCACCTTGTCGGTGCGGGCGCACATGATGAAGTCGTTGCGGTGCAGGCCCTTGATCGAGTGGCTCCACCAGGTCACGGTAACTTTGCCCCACTCGGTCAGCAGCCCAGGGTGGTGGCCTTCGGCCTCGGCGATTTCGCCTACGGCGTTGGTGAACGCCAGGGCGTGCTTGAAGTTCTTGAACAGGAAGACGCGCTCCAGCTCCATGTGGCCGTCACGTACTTCGATGTTCCAGTCCGGGATTTCGCGAATCAGCTCGGCCAGCTCTTCGTCGGTGACTTTTGGAGCGTCAGCGCGGCAGGCTTCGCAATGGGCTTGGTTCAAGGCATTCATGGGTGTTTTCCGGTTCGAGTTGTTATCGGCAGGGTCGCTCAGGCAGCGACCTTGGGTGGAAACTTCGGTGCGTGCAGGCCCAGCTGCATGGCCTTGTGGACCATGCCCATGATGTCTTCGTGGGCCAGGTCGAACAGGCACTTCATGTTGGGGAGCACGAAATACAGCGGCTGCAGGATGTCGATACGGTACGGGGTACGCATGGCTTCGATCGGGTCGAAGGCCTGGTGTTCAGGCTCGCCAGACAGACTGTAGACGGTCTCTTTCGGTGACGAGAGGATGCCGCCGCCATAGATCTTGCGGCCCTGGGCGGTTTCCATCAGGCCAAACTCGATGGTCATCCAGTACAGGCGCGCCAAGTACACGCGTTGTTCCTTGGTTGCCGCCAGGCCGAGCTTGCCGTAGGTGTGGGTGAATTCGGCGAACCATGGGTTGGTCAGCAGTGGGCAGTGGCCGAAAATCTCGTGGAAGATATCGGGCTCTTGCAGGTAGTCCAGCTCTTCCGGGGTGCGGATGAACGTGGCGACCGGGAAGCGTTTGCTGGCCAGCAATTCGAAGAAGGTCTGGAAGGGAATCAGCGCCGGAACCCGGGCAACCTGCCAGCCGGTGGTGGCACCCAGCACCTTGTTGATCTCGCCCAGTTGCGGGATACGGTCGTGGGGCAGCTTGAGCTGGTCGATGCCGTCCAGGTATTCCTGGCACGCGCGGCCTTCGATCACTTTCAGCTGCCGGGTGATCAGGGTGTTCCATACCGCATGCTCTTGCTGCGGGTAATCGATAAAACCATGCGCATCGGGCTCACGTGCCACGTAGTGCGTCTGTTTCATGAGGCTCTCCTGGTGAGGGCTTTTCTTGTTATGTGCAGGACATGCCTAAGGAATATCCCTTCACTGGCCGTTTTGCACGGGTGCAAGCGGCTGCCGCGCCAGCGGGTGAAGCGGATTTCGTAACGATAATTTTACAAAAGTGCCTGGGTGTCGGAAAATTCGGGGCGTACGGCTGATGGTTACGCTGTTTTTGTCAGCTTATCTTTACGACTTTTCCGCGCAATGTTGAAAAACATTGGCGCTTCGAGAGCCCTCATGCGTATCAAAGTGCATTGCCAGAACCGCATTGGCATCCTGCGCGACATCCTCAACCTGCTGGTGGAGTACGGCATCAACGTGCTGCGGGGCGAGGTCGGCGGTGACCATGGCAACGCCATCTACCTGCACTGCCCGAACCTGATCAACCTGCAGTTCCAGGCCTTGCGACCGAAGTTCGAGGCGATTGCCGGGGTATTTGGCGTCAAGCGCGTGGGTCTGATGCCCAGCGAACGCCGGCACATGGAGCTGAATGCCTTGCTCGGGGCGCTGGACTTCCCGGTGCTGTCGATCGACATGGGCGGCAGCATCGTCGCCGCCAACCGCACCGCAGCGCAGTTGCTGGGGGTGCGCGTGGATGAGGTGCCGGGCATGCCGCTGGCGCGCTATGTGGAAGACTTCGATCTGCCGGAGTTGGTGCGGGCGAACAAATCGCGCATCAATGGCCTGCGTATCAAGGTCAAAGGTGATGTGTTCCTGGCGGATATCGCACCGCTGCAGTCCGAGCACGACGACAGCGAGGCGTTGGCTGGCGCCGTACTCACCCTGCACCGTGCCGACCGTATTGGCGAACGCATCTACAACGTGCGCAAGCAGGAACTGCGAGGCTTCGACAGCATTTTCCAAAGCTCGCGAGTGATGGCCGCCGTGGTGCGCGAGGCCCGCCGCATGGCGCCGCTGGATGCGCCGCTGCTGATCGAGGGTGAGACCGGCACTGGCAAGGAGCTGCTGGCGCGCGCCTGCCACCTGGCCAGCCCCCGTGGGCAGTCGCCGCTGATGGCGCTCAATTGCGCCGGCTTGCCCGAGTCGATGGCCGAAACCGAGCTGTTCGGTTACGGCCCCGGGGCATTCGAAGGTGCGCGGGCAGAGGGCAAGCTGGGGCTGCTGGAACTGACCGCAGGCGGCACGCTGTTCCTTGACGGGGTAGGGGAGATGAGCCCGCGCCTGCAGGTGAAGTTGCTGCGCTTTTTGCAGGACGGCTGTTTCCGCCGGGTAGGCAGCGATGAAGAGGTGTACCTGGATGTGCGGGTGATCTGCGCGACCCAGGTGGATTTGTCCGAGTTGTGCGCGCGCGGCGAGTTTCGTCAGGACCTTTATCACCGCCTGAACGTGTTGTCGCTGCACATTCCGCCTTTGCGCGAATGCATGGATGGCCTGGAAGGGTTGGTGCAGCACTTTCTCGACCAGGCCAGCCGACAAATCGGCTGTGCCATGCCGCGCCTGGCGCCGGCCGCGATGGACAAACTTGGGCAATACCATTGGCCGGGCAATGTAAGGCAGTTGGAAAACGTATTGTTCCAGGCGGTTTCTTTATGTGAAGGCGGCGTGGTTAAAAGCGAGCATATACGTTTGCCGGATTATGGCGCGCGGCAACCGTTGGGTGAGTTTTCGCTGGAGGGCGATCTTTCGCAGATTGTCGGGCGCTTTGAAAAAGCGGTGCTGGAAAGTTTGATGGGGGAGTTTCCGAGTAGCCGGGCTTTAGGAAAAAGGCTGGGCGTTTCGCATACAACCATCGCAAACAAGTTAAGGGATTATTCGCTTGGCAAGTCTGCCGATTAATTCTGCTTTGCAAAAGGTGAAAGGGGCCCGTAGGGCCCCTGATTCAGAAGGTATCAGCCGTTGGAGCAGCCGTTCCCCATCACGCGGTATTCGAGAATGTGCTTCTGGCCCTTGGAGTCCTCGTAGGTCATGCGGGCTGGCACGACTTCGCACACATTGGGCACTTCGCTCATGGAGATGACGCGGGCAATGTCCAGGTGCTGCGAGTAACTGTACTGTTCAACCGGAATCTGCTCGGCATCTTTGGCTTCGCCGGCCATTGCCGCGCCGCAAAGACTGCCAAGTACCAATACCAGTAAAGCTTTCATTTTCTATTTACCTGTCTAAGGTCGTGAGGGGGCACGCGGCGCTTATGGCGCCGCGAGTACTGCTAGTTTTAACTATCGGGATTAGAGGGAGATTAACGTTTGCCTTCGTGGGGGCTGTTACCAGTTGTTAATCGCCTTGCCGTTGCTGGCGAGGTGAATTTTAGGGTTGTGGCCAAGGCCGAAACAGTGGGTCTTTTGATAAAGTGTTTTGACAGAATCTGTAACAATCCTCTGGTAAAGCCCCTCGTTTTTTTCGTGGTCAGGGCTGTAATCCGCATGCCAGAGCACTTTGGCGGAACGGGCGTACCAAATTACTACCAACGTCGAATGGCTTTTGTCGCTCTGGTACAGTTACAAACGGTTCCATACAAAAACAACTATTACACCGAGGTAACACAGATGAGTGCGGCTCCACTGTATCCCGTTCGTCCCGAGGTTGCGGCCACTACCCTGACCGACGAGGCCACCTACAAGGCCATGTACCAGCAATCGGTGATCAATCCGGACGGCTTCTGGCGCGAGCAGGCCCAGCGAATCGACTGGATCAAGCCGTTCACCAAGGTCAAGCAGACCTCCTTCGACGACCATCACGTCGATATCAAATGGTTCGCCGACGGCACTCTGAACGTTTCCTCGAACTGCCTGGACCGCCACCTTGAAGAGCGCGGCGACCAGCTGGCCATCATCTGGGAAGGCGACGACCCTTCCGAACACCGCAACATCACCTACCGCGAACTGCACGAGCAGGTGTGCAAGTTCGCCAACGCCCTGCGTGGCCAGGACGTGCACCGGGGTGATGTGGTCACCATCTACATGCCGATGATCCCCGAAGCCGTGGTCGCCATGCTGGCCTGCGCCCGCATCGGTGCAATCCACTCGGTGGTGTTCGGTGGTTTCTCGCCCGAGGCGCTGGCTGGCCGTATCATCGACTGCAAGTCCAAGGTGGTGATCACCGCCGACGAGGGCCTGCGTGGCGGCCGCCGCACCCCACTCAAGGCCAACGTCGACCTGGCGCTGACCAACCCTGAAACCAATAGCGTGCAGAAGATCATCGTGTGCAAGCGCACCGGTGGCGACATTGCCTGGCACCAGCATCGCGACATCTGGTACGAAGACCTGATGAAAGTGGCCTCCAGCCACTGCGCGCCGAAAGAAATGGGGGCCGAGGAAGCGCTGTTCATCCTCTACACCTCCGGTTCTACCGGTAAGCCGAAAGGTGTGCTGCACACCACCGGCGGTTACCTGGTGTATGCCGCCCTGACCCATGAGCGGGTATTCGACTACCGCCCGGGTGAAGTGTACTGGTGCACTGCCGACGTAGGCTGGGTCACCGGCCACAGCTACATCGTGTACGGCCCGCTGGCCAATGGCGCCACTACCCTGCTGTTCGAGGGTGTGCCGAACTACCCTGACATCACCCGCGTGTCGAAGATCGTCGACAAGCACAAGGTCAACATCCTCTACACCGCGCCCACTGCCATCCGCGCGATGATGGCCGAAGGGCAGGCAGCTGTTGAAGGTGCCGACGGCTCCAGCCTGCGCCTGCTCGGCTCGGTGGGCGAGCCGATCAACCCCGAAGCCTGGAACTGGTACTACAAGACCGTGGGCAAGGAGCGTTGCCCGATCGTCGATACCTGGTGGCAGACCGAGACCGGTGGCATTCTGATCAGCCCGCTGCCGGGTGCTACCGGCCTGAAACCGGGGTCGGCTACCCGTCCGTTCTTCGGCGTGGTGCCAGCGCTGGTGGACAACCTGGGTAACCTGATCGACGGTGCTGCCGAGGGCAACCTGGTGATCCTCGACTCCTGGCCGGGCCAGTCGCGTTCGCTGTTCGGCGACCACGATCGTTTCGTCGACACCTACTTCAAGACCTTCCGTGGCATGTACTTCACCGGTGACGGTGCGCGCCGTGACGAGGATGGCTATTACTGGATCACGGGCCGTGTGGATGACGTGCTCAACGTATCCGGGCACCGCATGGGTACCGCCGAGATCGAAAGTGCCATGGTGGCCCACGCGAAGGTGGCCGAGGCTGCAGTGGTTGGCGTGCCGCACGACATCAAAGGGCAGGGCATCTATGTGTATGTCACCCTCAATGCCGGTATCGAGGCCAGCGAGCAGCTGCGCCTGGAGTTGAAGAACTGGGTGCGCAAGGAAATCGGCCCAATCGCCTCGCCGGATGTGATCCAGTGGGCACCGGGGCTGCCGAAAACCCGTTCGGGCAAGATCATGCGCCGTATCCTGCGCAAGATTGCCACCGGTGAGTACGATGCGTTGGGCGATATCTCGACCCTGGCCGACCCGGGCGTGGTGCAACACCTGATCGATACCCACAAGGCCATGAACCTGGCCTCGGCCTGATAGCGAAGCAGGGCCGTGTGAACAGAAAACCCCGCCCGGGCAACCCGGCGGGGTTTTTGCTTTACTGTTACCCGACATTCATCGGTAACTGTTCTGTCACCCGCCTTGCACACGTTCGGGGCGCGAGGAAACAACACGGACCTGTTTCGGTGCGCTTCTCCAGCCATTTTGTACAACGCGGCACGCTACACTTGCCGTAGTACAAGGCTTTGCCAATAATAGGCCCAGGAATTGCTAGGTCTATTGGTTCTATTTCTTGTGCCTTCGCATATTTTGCGCTGGTCGTCAACATCGCCCGCAGCGGTTTCAGGCGCTTCTGTAAGTAGTTGTCGCTTTGAAGAAATATCGACTACCGGGCTGTCGCTAAAATGCCACTCACTCGCTCGTGGTCTGCGACCTTGGTCGAACCCTGCGCGGCTCGCGTTGTACCCATTCGCATATCGGGCAGCCGTTACCTGCCTTGTATTGCCCCGTACCGATGGAGTTACCTGATGAAGAAGCTCGCACTGCTTGGCGCCCTGGCGCTATCCGTATTTTCCCTGGTGTCGCAGGCCGATGAAAAACCGCTGAAAATCGGCATTGAAGCCGCCTACCCACCCTTCGCCTTCAAGCAGCCCGATGGCAGCATCGCCGGTTTCGACTACGACATCGGCAACGCCCTGTGCGAAGAGATGAAAGCCAAGTGCACCTGGGTCGAGCAGGAGTTCGACGGCCTGATCCCGGCGCTGAAAGTGCGCAAGATCGACGCCATCCTGTCGTCCATGTCGATCACCGAGGACCGCAAGAAGTCGGTCGACTTCACCAAGCGTTACTACCTCACGCCGGCGCGCCTGGTGATGAAGGAAGGCACCACGGTCAGCGACAGCCTGGATGAGCTGAAAGGCAAGAAGATCGGCGTGCAGCGTGGCTCGATTCATGACCGCTTCGCCAAGGAAGTGCTGGGCGCCAAAGGTGCCACCGTGGTGCCTTACGGCACTCAGAACGAAATCTACCTGGATGTGGCCGCCGGCCGCCTGGACGGCACCGTGGCCGACGCCACCCTGCTGGAAGACGGCTTCCTCAAGACCGACGCGGGTAAAGGCTTCGCCTTCGTAGGCCCGTCCTTCACCGACGCCAAGTACTTCGGTGACGGTATCGGTATTGCTGTGCGCAAAGGTGACAAGGCCAACGTCGACCGCATCAACGCGGCCATCGATGCCATCCGTGCCAACGGCAAGTACAAAGAAATCGAGAAGAAGTACTTCAACTTCGACATCTACGGTCCAGACTCGAACTAAGACGTCGGGTTTCACCTGTGCAATGGTGCAAACAGCAGAGGCTCTGAGGTTTGCACCATTTTTCATTCTTTAGGTCGAGGACCTCATCATGTTGAAAGGCTACGGGGCAGTCATCCTCGACGGGGCGTGGCTGACGCTTCAGCTCGCCCTGTCGTCGATGGCCCTGGCCATCGTGCTCGGCCTGATCGGTGTGGCGCTGCGCTTGTCGCCGGTGCGCTGGCTGGCCTGGCTGGGCGACCTGTATTCCACGGTGATCCGTGGTATTCCGGACCTGGTCCTGATCCTGCTGATCTTCTACGGCGGGCAAGACATCATCAACCGCGTGGCACCGCTGCTCGGCTACGAAGACTACATTGACCTGAACCCGTTGATTGCCGGTATCGGTACCCTGGGCTTCATCTTTGGCGCCTACCTGTCGGAAACCTTCCGCGGTGCCTTCCTGGGTATACCCAAGGGCCAGGCCGAGGCGGGCGTGGCGTATGGCATGAGCCCGCGCCAGGTGTTCTTCCGCATCCAGGTGCCGCAAATGATTCGCCTGGCGATCCCGGGCTTCACCAACAACTGGCTGGTACTCACCAAGGCCACCGCACTGATCTCGGTCGTCGGCCTGCAGGACATGATGTTCAAGGCCAAGCAGGCGGCCGATGCCACCCGCGAGCCTTTCACCTTCTTCCTGGCGGTGGCGGCACTGTACCTGGTGCTGACCAGCGTCTCGCTGCTGGCCCTGAAGTATCTGGAGCGCCGCTACTCGGTGGGCGTCAAGGTGGCTGAACTATGATCTTCGACTACAACGTCGTCTGGGAGGCATTGCCGATGTACTTTGGCGGCCTGCTGACCACCCTCAAGCTGTTGGCGATTTCGCTGTTCTTCGGGCTGCTGGCGGCCATCCCGCTGGGCCTGATGCGCGTGTCGAAACAGCCGGCGATCAACCTGGCTGCGTGGCTGTACACCTACGTGATCCGCGGCACACCCATGCTGGTGCAGCTGTTCCTGATCTACTACGGCCTGGCGCAGTTCGAAGCGGTGCGCGAGAGCTTCCTCTGGCCGCTGCTGTCCAGCGCCACCTTCTGCGCGTGTCTGGCGTTCGGCATCAACACCAGCGCCTACACCGCCGAAATCATTGCCGGCAGCCTCAAGGCCACGCCCCATGGCGAGATCGAGGCGGCCAAGGCCATGGGCATGTCGCGCATGAAAATGTACCGGCGCATCCTGCTGCCCTCGGCCCTGCGCCGGGCGCTGCCGCAATACAGCAACGAAGTGATCATGATGCTGCAAACCACCAGCCTGGCGTCGATCGTCACCCTGATCGACATCACCGGTGCCGCGCGCACGGTCAATGCCCAGTATTACCTGCCTTTCGAGGCCTACATCACGGCGGGCGTGTTCTACCTGTGCCTGACCTTCATCCTGGTGCGCCTTTTCAAGATGGCCGAACGCCGCTGGCTCGGCTACCTGGCGCCGCGCAAGCACTGACCGCTCTGTGAGAATCGACAGCATGTACAAACTCGAAGTCCAAGACCTGCACAAGCGCTACGGCAGCCACGAAGTGCTCAAGGGCGTGTCGCTGGCGGCCAAGGCCGGCGACGTCATCAGCATCATCGGCTCCAGTGGTTCGGGCAAGTCGACCTTTCTGCGCTGCATCAACCTGCTGGAGCAGCCGCACGCGGGCAAGATCCTGCTCAACAACGAAGAGCTCAAGCTGGTGGCCGGCAAGGACGGCGCGCTGAAGGCTGCCGACCCGCGTCAGTTGCAGCGCATGCGCTCGCGCCTGTCGATGGTGTTCCAGCACTTCAACCTGTGGTCGCACATGACCGCACTGGAAAACATCATCGAAGCGCCGGTGCATGTGTTGGGTGTGAACAAGAAGGAAGCGCTGGAGAAGGCCGAGCATTACCTGGCCAAGGTCGGTGTTGCCCACCGCAAGGACGCCTTCCCCGGGCATATGTCGGGTGGCGAGCAACAGCGTGTGGCAATTGCCCGCGCGCTGGCCATGGAGCCGGAGGTTATGCTGTTCGACGAACCGACCTCGGCACTGGATCCCGAACTGGTGGGCGATGTACTCAAGGTGATGCAGGCGCTGGCCCAGGAAGGCCGCACCATGGTGGTGGTGACCCACGAAATGGGCTTTGCCCGTGAGGTGTCCAACCAGTTGGTGTTCCTGCACAAAGGCCTGGTGGAAGAAACCGGCTGCCCGCGTGAAGTGCTGGCCAATCCGCAGTCGGAGCGCCTGAAGCAGTTCCTCTCCGGCAGCCTGAAGTAAAAGCTGCATTTTTGCACCAGAATAGGGCATGCTGCGCGGCGAGCGCAGCCTGACCCGGCGCACAGACTCGAACGACCTCAGGTTTCGGACCGTACCCTATGACCACCCAGCGAATCGGTTTTCTCATCTGGCCCAGCACCAGGCCCTTGACCCTGGCGCTGGCCGAGGAAGTGTTGCTGGTGGCGCAGCGGGTACACCCGGATGTGGTCTACGAAATGGCCTTCCTGCAGGCGGAGCCGGCGCAAGAGGGTGGCTGGCGCCTGCCGGGCGAACCGTGGACTGGCCGCTTGGAGGGGTGCCACAAGCTGTTTCTGGTTGCTGACGAGCCGCCTGCGGCAGTAGGGGCAGCCTTGTCGGCTGCTCTCAAGCAGCAGGCGCGCAGCGGCTGCATGGTCGGTGGCCTGTCAGCCGGTGTTTATCCTCTGGCGATGCTGGGCTTGCTCGACGGTTATCGTGCTGCCGTGCACTGGCGCTGGCAGGATGATTTTGCCGAGCGCTTCCCCAAGGTCATTGCCACCAGTCACCTGTTCGACTGGGACCGCGACCGCCTGACGGCCTGTGGCGGCATGGCTGTAACCGACCTGCTACTGGCCGTGCTGGCCCGCGATCATGGGGCGGAGCTGGCGGGGGCTGTTTCGGAAGAGTTGGTGGTAGAGCGCATCCGCGAGGGTGGTGAGCGCCAGCGCATTCCGCTGCAGAATCGCCTGGGCTCCAGCCACCCCAAGCTGACCCAGGCGGTGCTGTTGATGGAGGCCAACATCGAAGAGCCGCTGACCACCGATGAGATTGCCCAGCATGTGTGCGTGTCACGCCGGCAGCTGGAGCGCATCTTCAAGCAGTATCTGAACCGCGTGCCGAGCCAGTATTATCTGGAGCTGCGGCTGAACAAGGCGCGGCAGATGCTGATGCAGACCAGCAAGTCGATCATCCAGATTGGGCTGTCCTGTGGTTTCTCCTCGGGGCCGCATTTTTCCAGCGCCTACCGCAACTTCTTTGGCGCGACGCCACGGGAAGACCGTAACCAGCGGCGTAGCAGCAGCCCGTTCGAATTGAGCTCAGCGCCGGCCGAAAAGGGCTGATATTTGGGTGGGTTCGGGTGTATGCCTTGGGTTTGATGATGGTGCTGAAATCGAGCGCCGCCCGCGCGGCGCTCGATCTTCCAGGCACTACCCTAATATCGACATACACCCACACCCACTCAATCCCTTGTGAACACCCGTTCACCCAGCCCCCTCTCTCCCGTACACTGCGCGATTGCGACAGTGTTTGTCGCATTGCCGAAAACCTTGTCAAAACTGGGTTTTGCGCTGTAACAAGTTGTCGCTTGGCCGCAAGGACAGGCGCGGATCAGTCCTTACAATCCCCCCATCGCTCGCCACTTCCAGGCCAGCGTTCCTCTTCAGGAGACTCAGATGTCCGTTGAGCAAGCCCCGGTGCAACGTGCCGATTTCGACCAGGTGATGGTCCCCAACTATTCTCCGGCGGCCTTCATTCCTGTGCGAGGCGAGGGTTCCCGCGTCTGGGACCAGTCGGGTCGCGAGCTGATCGACTTTGCCGGTGGCATCGCGGTAAACGCCCTGGGCCATTGCCACCCGGCGCTGGTCAAGGCCCTGACCGAGCAGGCCAATACCCTCTGGCACGTATCCAACGTGTTCACCAACGAGCCGGCCCTGCGCCTGGCCCACAAACTGGTGGATGCTACCTTTGCCGACCGGGCGTTCTTCTGCAACTCCGGCGCCGAATCCAACGAGGCTGCTTTCAAGCTGGCCCGTCGTGTTGCGCATGACCGCTTCGGCCCGGAAAAACACGAAATCATCGCCACCGTGAACAGCTTCCACGGCCGCACTTTGTTTACCGTCAGCGTCGGTGGCCAGCCGAAGTACTCCGATGGCTTCGGCCCGAAGATCACCGGCATCAGCCACGTGCCCTACAACGACCTGGAAGCGCTGAAGGCACAGATTTCCGACAAGACCTGCGCCGTGGTGATCGAGCCGATCCAGGGCGAGAGCGGCGTGGTGCCGGCCGACAAGGCCTACCTGGAAGGCGCGCGCAAGCTGTGCGACGAGCACAACGCCCTGCTGATCTTCGACGAAGTGCAAACCGGCGTGGGCCGTACCGGTTCGCTGTATGCCTACCAGCACTACGGCGTGACGCCAGACATCCTGACCAGCGCCAAGAGCCTGGGCGGCGGCTTCCCGATCGGCGCCATGCTGACCACCACCGAGCTGGCCAAACACCTGGCTGTCGGCACCCACGGCACCACCTATGGCGGCAACCCGCTGGGCTGCGCCGTTGCCTGTGCCGTGCTGGATGTGGTCAACACCCCGGAAACCCTGGCCGGCATCAAGGCCAAGCATGAGCGCTTCAAGACCCGTCTGGAGCAGATTGGCCAGAAGTACAACCTGTTCAGCCAGGTACGTGGCGTTGGCCTGCTGCTGGGCTGCGTGCTGACCGAAGCCTGGCAAGGCAAGGCCAAGGACGTACTCAACGCGGCCGAAAAAGAAGGCGTGATGGTGCTGCAGGCCGGCCCGGACGTGGTTCGCTTTGCGCCAAGCCTGGTGGTTGAAGACGCCGACATCGATGAAGGCCTGGACCGCTTCGAGCGCGCCGTGGCCACGCTGACCAAAGGCTGATCCGCCTGCGGCCACTTCGCCGGCCCCAGCCATGGCTGAGCCGGGCCGGCGATACCCGATTCCAGTGCAGGTGCCTGTGCACCTGCCGTTTTTCCGTGCCGCCGTAAGCGGCCCGTATTCCAAAGGAGTGACACCATGCTGGTGATGCGCCCCGCGCAAATGGCTGATCTGAACGAAGTGCAGCGCATGGCTGCAGACAGCCCCATTGGTGTCACCTCGCTGCCGGACGACGCTGCTCGCCTGGGCGACAAGATCGCCGCTTCCGAGACTTCCTTCGCCGCCGAGGTCAGCTTCAACGGTGAAGAAAGCTACTTCTTCGTGCTCGAAGACAGCGAAACCGGCAAGCTGGCCGGCTGCTCGGCCATTGTGGCGTCGGCGGGCTACTCCGAGCCGTTTTACAGCTTTCGCAACGAGACCTTCGTGCATGCCTCGCGCGAGCTGAAGATTCACAACAAGATTCACGTGCTGTCGCTGTGTCACGACCTGACCGGCAACAGCCTGCTGACCAGCTTCTATGTATTGCCAGAGCTGGTGAACAGTGGCTGGGCCGAGCTCAATTCTCGCGGTCGCCTGCTGTTCATGGCCGCGCACCCGGAGCGTTTCGCCGACTCGGTCGTGACCGAAATCGTCGGTTTCAGCGACGAGCAGGGCGAATCGCCTTTCTGGGATGCCATCGGCCGCAATTTCTTTGACCTCAACTATGCCGACGCCGAGCGCCTGTGTGGCCTTAAAAGCCGCACCTTCCTCGCCGAACTGATGCCGCACTACCCGATCTATGTGCCGCTGCTGCCTGATGAAGCGCAGGAAGCCATGGGCCAGGTGCACCCGCGCGCGCAGATCACCTTCGACATCCTCATGCGCGAAGGCTTCGAGACCGAGCACTACATCGACATCTTCGACGGCGGCCCGACCCTGCATGCGCGTACCTCGGGCATTCGCTCGATCGCTCAGAGCCGGGTCGTGCCGGTGAAAATCGAAGAAGCGCCAGCCAAGGGCGGGCGCCCGTACCTGGTCTGCAACGGCCAGCTCCAGGACTACCGCGCAGTGCTGCTGGACCTCGACTGGGTACCCGGCAAACCGGTAAGCCTGAGCGTGGCGGCAGCCGATGCACTGGGTGTGGGCGAGGGCGCCAGCGTGCGCCTGGTGGCGGTGTGAGGTCTGGTGACAGACGTTTCGGGATTGATGCGTTAGCAGCGTTTCGCGCCGGCCGATGCCGTCGCACAAGGAGATAGCATGATCGTTCGTCCTGTACGCAGCAGCGATTTGCCTGCGTTGATCGAATTGGCACGCAGCACCGGTACCACCGGGCTGACCACGCTGCCGGCCAACGAAGAGCGCCTGGGGCATCGCGTTGGCTGGGCGGAAAAAAGCTTCCGTGGCGAGGCCGAGCGTGGCGACACCGACTACCTGTTCGTGCTGGAAAACGACGAAGGCCTGGTGGTGGGCATCAGTGCCATTGCCGGTGCCGTCGGCCTGCGCGAGCCCTGGTACAACTACCGGGTCGGCCTGACCGTCAGCGCCTCGCAGGAGCTGAAGATCTACCGCGAAATCCCCACCCTGTTCCTGGCCAACGACCTGACCGGCAACTCCGAGCTGTGCTCGCTGTTCCTGCGCAGCGACTACCGCTCCGGGCTGAATGGCCGCCTGCTGTCACGCGCGCGCATGCTGTTCATTGCCGAGTTCCCCGAGCTGTTCGGCAAGAAGATCATTGCCGAGATGCGCGGCATGTCGGACGAACAGGGGCGTTCGCCGTTCTGGGAAAGCCTGGGCCGGCACTTCTTCAGGATGGAGTTCAGCCAGGCTGACTACCTCACTGGCGTGGGCAACAAGTCGTTCATCGCCGAGCTGATGCCCAAGTTCCCGCTGTACACCTGCTTCCTGTCCGAGGCGGCGCGCAATGTGATCGGCCGTGTGCACAAGGACACCGAGCCGGCGCTGGCCATGCTCAAGCAGGAAGGCTTCAACTACCAGGGCTACGTCGACATCTTCGATGCTGGCCCGGCCATCGAATGCGACACCGCCAAGATCCGCGCCGTGCGCGAGAGCCAGAACCTGGTGCTGGCGGTCGGTACGCCGGGCGATGACGCCACCCCTTACATCATCCACAACCGCAAGCGCGACGACTGCCGCATTACCGCGGCACCCGCGCGGCTGGCCGCCGGTACTCTGGTGGTCGACCCGTTGACCGCCAAGCGTCTGCGCATGGGTGCCGGCGACAATGTGCGCGCGGTGCCGCTGTCGGCTAGCCGGGAGGCCCAGTAAATGACCACGCATTTCATCGCAGGCAATTGGCAGGCCGGCCAGGGTGAAGCCCTGCAGTCGTTGAATCCGGTGACCCAAGCCGTGATCTGGCAAGGGCAGGGCGCCGATGCCAGCCAGGTGGACGCTGCCGTGCAGGCCGCGCGCCAGGCTTTCCCGGCCTGGGCGCAATTGAGCCTGGAAGCGCGCATCGATGTGCTGGAGAAGTTCGCGGCGCAGTTGAAAGCGCACGCCGAAGCCATGGCTCACTGCATCGGCGAGGAAACCGGCAAGCCGCTGTGGGAATCGGCAACCGAAGTCACCAGCATGATCAACAAGGTGGCGATTTCGGTACAAAGCTACCGCGAGCGCACCGGCGAAAAGAGTGGCCCGCTGGCCGATGCCACGGCGGTGTTGCGGCACAAGCCCCACGGCGTGGTGGCAGTCTTCGGCCCTTACAACTTTCCCGGTCACTTGCCTAACGGCCACATTGTGCCGGCGTTGTTGGCAGGCAATTGCGTGGTGTTCAAGCCCAGTGAGCTGACCCCCAAGGTGGCCGAGCTGACCGTCAATTGCTGGATCGCCGCTGGCTTGCCGGCGGGTGTCCTGAACCTGGTGCAGGGCGCACGCGAAACCGGTGTGGCACTGGCGGCGAACCCGGGTATAGATGGTTTGTTCTTCACCGGTTCCAGCCGCACCGGGAACCTGCTGCACCAGCAGTTCGCCGGCCGCCCGGACAAGATCCTGGCCCTGGAAATGGGGGGCAACAACCCCCTGGTGGTGGACGAGGTCAAGGACATCGACGCGGCGGTGTACACCATTATCCAGTCGGCGTTTATTTCTGCCGGCCAGCGCTGCACTTGTGCCCGGCGCCTGCTGGTGCCGCAAGGTGCCTGGGGTGATGCACTGATCGCGCGCCTGGTCGAGGTATGCAAAACCATTACGGTAGGTGCGTTCGATGAGCAACCGGCGCCGTTCATGGGCTCGGTGATCTCGCTGCAAGCGGCGCAGGCGCTGATGGTGGCCCAGGCCGAGCTGGTTGCCAAAGGTGGCGTGAAGCTGCTGGAAATGACCCAGCCGCAGGCCGATGCCGCGCTGCTGACCCCGGGCATCGTCGATGTCACTGGCGTGGCCGGGCGACCGGACGAAGAATTCTTCGGCCCACTGCTGCAAGTCATCCGTTATGCCGACTTCGATGCGGCCATCGATGAAGCCAACAACACCCAGTACGGCCTGGCCGCCGGGTTATTGTCCGACTCCCGCGCCCGCTACCAGTACTTCTGGCTGCGCAGCCGTGCCGGCATCGTCAACTGGAACAAGCAACTGACCGGTGCCGCGAGCAGCGCGCCGTTCGGTGGTGTGGGGGCCAGTGGCAACCACCGCGCCAGTGCCTATTACGCGGCTGACTATTGCGCTTACCCCGTGGCTTCGCTGGAGACCGCCAGCCTTGCCTTGCCGGCGACGTTGACGCCGGGCGTCACCCTATAACAACAGGTCACGGAGCCTAGCCGATGAAATCCTATGAAGTGAATTTTGATGGCCTGGTGGGGCCTACCCACAACTATGGCGGCCTGTCCTACGGCAACGTGGCTTCGCAAAGCAACAGCCAGCAGGGTTCCAACCCGCGTGAAGCCGCGCGCCAAGGCCTGGCGAAAATGAAGGCGCTGGCCGACCTGGGCTTCAAGCAGGGCGTGCTGGCGCCGCAGGAGCGCCCGGATGTGGCTGCCCTGCGCCGCCTGGGCTTCAGCGGCAGCGATGCCGAAGTGATCCAGCGTGCGGCTAAAGAAGCGATGCCGCTGCTGGTGGCCAGTTGCTCGGCGTCGAGCATGTGGGTGGCCAACGCGGCCACGGTCAGCCCCAGTGCCGACACCGCGGATGGCCGCGTGCATTTCACCGCTGCCAACCTGAACTGCAAGTACCACCGCAGCATCGAGCACCCGACCACCAGCCGCGTGCTGGGCGCCATGTTCAACAACGAGAAACACTTTGCCCACCACGCAGCATTGCCTGCCGTGGCACAGTTCGGTGACGAGGGCGCGGCCAACCACACGCGCTTCTGCCGTGCCTATGGCGAGGCGGGCGTGGAGTTCTTCGTTTACGGCCGCAGTGCCTTCGACAGCCGCTACCCGGCGCCGCAGAAGTACCCGGCCCGGCAAACCCTGGAGGCCTCGCAGGCCGTGGCCCGGCTGCATGGGCTGAGTGATGCTGGTGTGGTCTACGCTCAACAGAACCCTGCGGTGATCGACCAGGGCGTGTTCCACAACGATGTGATTTCGGTGGGCAACGGCGAGGTGCTGTTTTACCACGAGGACGCCTTCCTGGAGACCGACACGGTGCTTGGCCAGCTGCGAGCTAAACTGGCCAGCAAGGGTGGCAACTTCCAGGCTATCTGTGTGCCACGGGCGGCGGTGACGGTTGAGGATGCGGTGCGTTCCTACCTGTTCAATAGCCAGCTGCTCAGCCGCGACGACGGCTCCATGCTGCTGGTGGTACCGGAAGAGTGCCGCAACAACGAGCGGGTCTGGGCCTACCTGGGCCAGCTGACCAGTCAGGGCGGCCCGGTGAAGGAGGTCAAGGTGTTCGACCTCAAGCAGAGCATGCAGAACGGTGGTGGCCCGGCTTGCCTGCGTTTGCGTGTGGCGTTGAAGGAATCGGAACTGGCAGCGGTCAACCAAGGCGTTATCATGACCGCCCCGCTGTACGACACCTTGGTGGGGTGGGTCGACAAGCATTATCGCGATCGCTTGAGCGACGCGGACCTGGCTGACCCGCAACTCCTGGTGGAATGCCGTACGGCACTGGACGAATTGACCCAGATCCTGAAGTTGGGTTCGGTGTACCCGTTCCAACGACAACCTTGAAGAGAGACTTTGCAATGACCGACGCCCTGCGCCTGATCCTCGAAGATGAAGACGGCACCCAGCTGGAAACCTCCTGCACCCGTTTTGCCGTGGTCTGGCAAGGCAAGGAAGTGTGGATTCAGCAGGACGGCCGTGGCCAGCTGCTGATCGGTGTGGATGTCGAGGAAGACGATACCGAGTATGCCAACCTGCTGCTGCGCCCGATGGCCACCAATCTGGTCAGCCTGCAGCTGGAAATGGAGCCGGCCGAGGTTGGCGAAGACGACGATCACGTCCATGGCCCCGACTGCGGCCACCACCACTAAGGAAGCCCCTATGCTCGCCCTTGGCAAATTGCTTGAGCTGACCCTCACCGATCACGAACCGGCCGAGAAGACCCAAGTGACACCCAAGGGCGCGCGTTTGCGCTGGCTGGGGGAGGGCGCGCTGGAAGTGCGCCCTGCCGAGAACGAGGACTGCGGGCTGGACTTGCTGTTGTCCGCCGGCATCCATGGCAACGAAACGGCGCCGATCGAATTGCTCGAGCGGCTGCTGCACGGCGTGGCCAATGGCAAGATCAAGCCCAAGGCACGGTTACTGTTCCTGTTCGGCAACCCGGCGGCCATCCGCAAGGGCGAGCGCTTCATCGAGCAGGACATCAACCGGCTGTTCAACGGCCGTCATGAGCTTTCCAGTGGTTTCGAGGCATTGCGTGCCGCCGAACTGGAACAGTTCGCCCGGGTGTTCTTCAGCAAGCCGGGGCGCAGCCGCCTGCATTACGACCTGCATACCGCCATTCGCGGTTCGAAGATCGAGCAATTCGCCTTGTACCCTTATAAAGAGGGGCGCAAGCATTCCCGTCGTGAGTTGGCGCGCCTGGCGGCAGCGGGTATGGAGGCGGTGCTGCTGCAGAGCAAATCCTCCATCACCTTCAGTGCGTTCACCTATGAACAGCTTGATGCTGAAGCCTTTACCCTGGAGCTCGGCAAGGCTCGCCCGTTCGGCCAGAACGAGCAAGTCAACCTCGACAAGCTGGAAGAGCGGCTGGTCCGCATCATCGAGGCGACCGAGCCAGAGGGCGAGGGTTCGCTGGATGGCCTGCAACTGTTTAGCGTGTCTCGCGAGATCATCAAGCACAGCGACAGCTTCCACCTGCACCTGCCCGCGGACATCGAGAATTTCTCCGAGCTGAGCAAGGGTTACCTGCTGGCCGAAGACCTGGCCGAGACGCGCTGGGTGGTCGAGGAGGAGGGGGCGCGTATCATCTTCCCGAACCCGAAGGTGAAGAATGGGCTTCGGGCCGGGATTCTCATCGTACCGGATTCTGGCGCGCGCCTGTCCTGACGCTGCTCAGTCTGGAAATGCCACTTCCCCGGTCGGATCACCGGCACTGAGATCGACAAGAGCACTGTACAGTACCGTGAACAGTGCAGTGACGGCGTCCTCTCCATGGGTATAGGGGTCGTACAGTATGGTGGTGATGGCTGTAGCCCCCTCTACACCTGTCCTGGGGTCCCAGCCCTGGCCATGCACAGCATTATTCCCGGCATACAGCTGCATCAGGATCAACCGCTCACCTTGTGGGTCGCCTTTGCGAGCAGATTGCAGTAGCTCTCTCAGCGCGGGCTGCCCAGCCAGCAGGGCAAGTTGCGCGAGCACGCGAAACTGGAACTGTGGCGTTCCGTAGATCGAAAGGTTGGGTATTTGTGTGTCGATCAGGGTTTTGTTCTGAGTCGCTTCGGTGTCCAGGCGTAGCGAGCCGCTAAAGTGCGCGTCAATACCGGTTGGCAGCTGCTTGCCTGCAAACTGCAGTACCAGTTCTTGCTGGTCCGAGCTTGGCTCGATCAGGTAGGGTTGGCCGGCAATCTCGATGCGAATGCAGCGGACTTCGCTCACCCGGATGTTGTCGGTTTTGGACCAGATGACGATCTCATCACGGCTGGCCACTGGTTCGAAGTCATTCTTCGCGTCTGTGAGTCGCCGTTGAATCTCTACCTCTGCGGTCTCAAGCAACGGGTAAATGTCCTGATCCTGCCGATAGGCCGTCGTGCCTTCGTTCAGCTCGACATTGCATTGGCCGCTGCACGCTGTGCTACGGCCATTGAGGAGCACACTTGGGGTCGGGTTGGTCATGATGTATCTCCTGAGGTGGGAGAACAGTGTGCCGAGAGCGCTGCGAGGCAGTTGGTACATAATTGACGCACGGTTCATCCCTTGCGCCTGGCGCCCTGATACCTGCCGATCAGCGCCTGGTCGTTGTCGTCGGGCGAATGACATCGACATTAAGCGCATTTCATGCTCCGATTGACGGTTTATATCGTATAAACACACTACACCCAGGCATCAGGCTGGATATAATGGCGCCCTTTGCCGTCGTTTCGTCACCCCGACGCCGCCGTATCCGTGGAAGAACCTATGAAAAGCGCAGAAATCCGTGAAGCCTTCCTTCGCTTCTTCGAAGAGCAGGGCCATACCCGAGTCGCCTCCAGTTCGCTGATTCCGAACAACGACCCGACCCTGCTGTTCACCAATGCCGGCATGAACCAGTTCAAGGACTGCTTCCTCGGCGCGGAGAAGCGTGCTTACACCCGTGCCGTCAGCAGCCAGAAGTGCGTGCGTGCCGGTGGCAAGCACAACGACCTGGAAAACGTCGGTTACACCGCGCGTCACCATACCTTCTTCGAAATGCTGGGCAACTTCAGCTTCGGTGACTATTTCAAGCGCGATGCCATCACCTTCGCCTGGACCTTCCTGACCTCGGACAAATGGCTGAACCTGCCCAAGGAAAAGCTCTGGGTCACCGTTTACGCCACTGACGACGAAGCCTACGACATCTGGACCAAGGAAGTCGGCGTGCCGGAAGAGCGCATGGTGCGCATCGGTGACAACAAAGGCGCCCCGTACGCCTCCGACAACTTCTGGACCATGGGTGACACCGGCCCGTGCGGCCCGTGCACCGAGATCTTCTACGACCACGGCGCAGACATCTGGGGCGGCCCACCCGGCTCGCCAGAAGAAGACGGCGACCGTTACATCGAGATCTGGAACAACGTTTTCATGCAGTTCAACCGCACCGCCGACGGCGTGCTGCACCCGCTGCCAGCGCCGTCGGTAGACACCGGCATGGGCCTGGAGCGTGTCAGCGCCGTGCTGCAGCACGTGCACTCGAACTACGAGATCGACCTGTTCCAGAACCTGCTGGCGGCGGCTGCCAAGGCCATCGGTTGCAGCAACGACGGCCAGGCCTCGCTGAAAGTGGTGGCCGACCATATCCGTTCGTGCGGTTTCCTGATCGCTGACGGCGTGCTGCCGTCCAACGAAGGCCGTGGCTATGTGCTGCGCCGCATCATTCGCCGCGCCTGCCGCCACGGCAACAAGCTGGGCGCCAAGGGCAGCTTCTTCTACCAGATCGTCGCCGCACTGGCCGCCGAAATGGGCGAGGCCTTCCCAGAGCTGAAAAGCCAGCAGGCGCACATCGAGCGTGTGCTCAAGGCCGAGGAAGAGCAGTTTGCCAAGACCCTGGAGCAGGGCCTGCGCATTCTCGAGCAAGACCTGGCCCAGCTCAAAGGCGACGTGGTACCGGGTGACGTGGTGTTCAAGCTGTACGACACCTACGGCTTCCCGATGGACCTGACCGCCGACATCGCCCGTGAGCGCGAGCTGACCATCGACGAAGCCGGCTTCGAGCGCGAAATGGACGCACAGCGTGAGCGCGCCCGTTCCGCCAGCGCCTTCGGCATGGACTACAACAGCCTGGTCAAGGTCGACAGCGCCACCGAGTTCCTCGGCTACGACGCCACTGAAGGCCAGGGCAAGATCATCGCCTTGTACAAGGACGGCCAGTCCGTCGACCAATTGGGTGAAGGCGAGCAGGGCGTGGTCGTGCTCGACCGTACGCCGTTCTACGCCGAATCCGGTGGCCAGGTGGGTGACACCGGCTTCCTGCAGGCTGGCGCTGCGCGCTTCGACGTGCGCGACACCACCAAGACCGGTGGTGCCTTCCTGCACCACGGCGTGGTCGCCAGCGGTGCGCTGGTAATCGGCTCGCCGGTGGAGGCCAAGGTCGATGCCGACGTGCAGCACGCCACCTCGCTGAACCACTCCGCCACCCACCTGCTGCACGAAGCGCTGCGCCAGGTACTGGGCGAGCACGTACAGCAGAAGGGCTCGCTGGTCGACAGCCAGCGCCTGCGTTTCGACTTCAGCCACTTCGAGGCGGTAAAGCCGGAGCAGATCAAGGCACTGGAAGACATCGTCAACCGCGAAGTGCGCAAGAACACCCCGGTGGAAACCGAGCTGACCGACATCGAAACCGCCAAGGCCAAAGGCGCCATGGCGCTGTTCGGCGAGAAGTACGGCGACACCGTGCGTGTACTGAGCATGGGCGGTGATTTCTCGGTGGAGCTGTGCGGCGGTATCCACGCCAAGCGCACCGGTGACATCAGTCTGTTCAAGATCATCAGCGAAGGCGGCGTGGCCTCTGGCGTACGCCGTATCGAAGCCGTTACCGGCGCAGCAGCGCTGGCCTACCTGAACGCTGCCGAAGAGCAGGTCAAGGAAGCCGCGCAGCTGGTGAAAGGTAACCGCGACAACCTGATCGACAAGCTGTCGGCTGTGCTCGAGCGCAACCGCCAGCTGGAGAAGCAGCTGGAACAGCTGCAGGCCAAGGCCGCCAGCGCCGCCGGGGACGATCTCTCCAACGCGGCCGTTGAGGTCAAGGGCGCCAAGGTGCTTGCTGCCCGCCTGGATGGGCAGGACGGCAAGGCCCTGCTGGCCCTGGTCGATCAGCTGAAGAACAAGCTCGGCCACGCAGTGATCCTGCTGGGCAGCGAGCATGAGGGCAAGGTTGTGCTGGTGGCCGGCGTAACCAAGGACCTCTCCAGCCAACTCAAGGCTGGCGATCTGATGAAACAAGCCGCTGCGGCGGTGGGTGGCAAGGGCGGTGGCCGTCCGGACATGGCCCAGGGTGGTGGCGTCGATGTCGCTGCACTGGACCAGGCCCTGGCGCTGGCCGTGCCATTCGCAGAGCAGGGACTTTGAGATGAAGGCGCCGGCGGTCTAGTCGCCGGCCTCTTCATGTTGGATTGTTTTTTGGGGCCCTGTATGGGCTGAGGCACCATTGAAATGGCGTTGATCGTACAGAAATTTGGCGGCACCTCTGTCGGTTCCATCGAGCGGATCGAGCAGGTAGCCGAAAAGGTCAAGAAACACCGTGAAGCGGGCGACGACCTAGTGGTTGTATTGTCGGCCATGAGCGGTGAAACCAATCGCCTGATCGACCTGGCCAAGCAGATCACCGATCAGCCGGTTCCGCGTGAACTGGACGTGATCGTGTCGACCGGTGAGCAGGTCACCATTGCCCTGCTGACCATGGCCTTGATCAAGCGTGGTGTGCCAGCGGTGTCCTACACCGGCAACCAGGTGCGCATCCTTACCGACAGCGCGCACAACAAGGCGCGCATCCTGCAGATCGACGACCAGAAGATTCGCGCCGACCTCAAGGAAGGCCGCGTGGTCGTGGTGGCAGGCTTCCAGGGTGTGGACGAGCACGGCAGCATCACCACCCTGGGCCGTGGCGGCTCCGATACGACCGGCGTGGCCCTGGCGGCAGCGCTGAAGGCAGACGAGTGCCAGATCTACACCGACGTCGATGGCGTCTACACCACCGACCCACGCGTCGTGCCGCAGGCCCAGCGCCTGGAGAAGATCACCTTCGAAGAGATGCTGGAAATGGCCAGCCTCGGTTCCAAGGTGCTGCAGATCCGTTCGGTGGAGTTCGCCGGCAAGTACAACGTCCCGCTGCGCGTGCTGCACAGCTTCAAGGAGGGTCCGGGTACCCTCATTACCATTGATGAAGAGGAATCCATGGAACAGCCGATCATTTCCGGTATCGCCTTCAACCGTGATGAAGCCAAGCTGACCATTCGCGGCGTGCCGGACACCCCGGGCGTGGCCTTCAAGATCCTCGGCCCGATCAGCGCTTCGAACATCGAAGTGGACATGATCGTGCAGAACGTTGCCCACGATAACACCACCGACTTCACCTTCACCGTACACCGCAACGAGTACGAGAAGGCGCAAAGCGTGCTGGAAAACACCGCTCGCGAAATCGGTGCCCGTGAAGTGATCGGCGACACCAAGATCGCCAAGGTCTCGATCGTTGGGGTCGGCATGCGTTCGCACGCCGGTGTGGCCAGCCGCATGTTCGAAGCCCTGGCCAAGGAGAGCATCAACATCCAGATGATCTCCACCTCCGAGATCAAGGTCTCGGTAGTGATCGAAGAGAAGTACCTGGAGCTGGCCGTACGCGCGCTGCACACCGCGTTCGAGCTCGACGCTCCTGCCCGACAGGGCGAGTAAGGCGCTGCCTGGAAGGGCGCGGCTGGTGCCGCGCCCTTCGCGTTTCTGCTCGCCACGCAGGCCCTGTCCTGCCCTGTGTGGCGCGTAACCGGGGTCCCGTCGTCGTCCACGACTGGCCCTGATACCCAAGACTGTTACCCCTGAATGTTTTGCGTAAGGAGAAAGCTATGTTGATTCTGACTCGTCGGTGCGCCGAGAGCCTGATCATTGGAGACGGCGAGATCACCGTGACGGTGCTTGGCGTCAAAGGCAACCAGGTGCGTATTGGCGTCAGCGCCCCGAAAGAAGTGGCTGTTCACCGCGAGGAAATCTACCTGCGGATCAAGAAGGAGAAGGATGAAGAGCCAAGCCTTTAATTTTTTTGAAGTTTTTTTCAAAAAAAGGGTTGCAAAGGTGAAAGAGGTTCTTTAATATTCGCCTCGTGTTGCGGTGAGGTGGCCGAGTGGCCGAAGGCGCTCCCCTGCTAAGGGAGTATACCTCATAAGGGTATCGGGGGTTCGAATCCCCCCTTCACCGCCATTATTTGCGTAGGGCGCTGTAAACAGTGAGAACGCTAAGTCGTTGATTTTAAACGAAAACGTTCTTGCAAAAATGTTTCAGCGACCTATAATGCGCGGCAAGACACGGACTCATAGCTCAGCTGGATAGAGTACTCGGCTACGAACCGAGCGGTCGCAGGTTCGAATCCTGCTGAGTCCGCCACTTTTGAAGTGGCTTTGTTTGCAAGGCTGCTTCAATCAACCAGCGGTATCTGGTCTAAAACTGCCAATCGCGGACTCATAGCTCAGCTGGATAGAGTACTCGGCTACGAACCGAGCGGTCGCAGGTTCGAATCCTGCTGAGTCCGCCACTTTCTTGAAGTGGCTCTGCTTGCAAAGCTGCTTCAGTCAACCAGCGGTAACCTGGTCTAAAACTGCCAATCGCGGACTCATAGCTCAGCTGGATAGAGTACTCGGCTACGAACCGAGCGGTCGCAGGTTCGAATCCTGCTGAGTCCGC
>NZ_JACHYK010000005.1:238040-505371 GCF_014192825.1 Pseudomonas sp. OG7
CGCCACTTTCTTGAAGTGGCTCTGCTTGCAAAGCTGTTTCAGTCAACCAGTGGTAACCTGGTCTAAAACTACCACCACGGACTCATAGCTCAGCTGGATAGAGTACTCGGCTACGAACCGAGCGGTCGCAGGTTCGAATCCTGCTGAGTCCGCCATACCCCATCAAGAAGCCCGCTCATTTGAGCGGGCTTTTTGTTTTTCTGCGCCAATGAATTGTTGGTGATGTCGATCTACGCTCTTCTGTAATGATTGTGGTGTAGCTTGGCGCCGCCGTGCGGCAACCAAAACAAATGTGCTTTCCCATCCACAACAACCGTCGCACTGATAGCTTCGAGCGTTGTCCCAGCTTTATCACGCAAACGATTGTTCTGGCCAAAAATTTAAGCGATCTGACAGCTTTAGCAGTGTATGATTGCGCCCGTCAGCCCCGCCGGGGCTTGTGGAAAACCACCATGGACTTACCCAGTAGTTACTCGCTAACACGATTCATACAGAAAGATCTGACCGATTGATTCTCCCGGCGTGCTCCGCTGCTGGGAGTGGAGTTCGCCTATGACTGAAGTAGAAGTAAAAAAAGCGCAAGAGAGCCTGCAGGATCGCCTGGCCCAGGTGGTCGAACTGCTGCAGCGCCAGCGTGTGGTCGAAGACCTGACTCACCGCCAGGAGGGCGCGCACAACGACCTGGTGGAAAACCTCGTCCACCGCCAGAACCTCGTCGAGCTGCAGCGTAAGCTCGATGACCTGCACCCCGCCGACATCGCCTATATCCTCGAAGCCTTGCCCCTGGAAGACCGCCTGACGGTCTGGCAGCTGGTGCGCTCGGACCGCGATGGCGACATCCTGCTGGAAGTATCCGACTCGGTTCGTCAATCGCTGATCGCTGACATGGACGATCACGAGCTGCTGGCCGCCGCCAAGGAAATGGACGCCGACGAGCTGGCCGACCTGGCCCCAGAGCTACCGCGCGACGTTATCCATGAGCTGATGGAAACCCTCGATGCCCAGCAACGCGAACGTGTGCGTTCGGCGCTGAGCTACGACGAGGAGCAGGTCGGTGCGCTGATGGACTTCGAGATGGTCACCATCCGCGAAGACGTCAGCCTAGAAGTGGTGCTGCGCTACCTGCGCCGCCTGAAAGAGCTGCCCAACCACACCGACAAACTGTTCGTGGTCGATTACGACGGCATCCTCAAGGGTGTGTTGCCCATCAAGCGCCTGCTGGTCAACGACCCGGAGAAGAAGGTGGCGGAGGTCATGGCGACCGACCCGGTATCCTTCCAGCCCGAGGAAGATGCCTATGATGCGGCGCAGGCTTTCGAGCGTTACGACCTGGTATCGGCACCTGTCGTAGACAAGGGCGAGCGCCTGATCGGCCGTTTGACCATTGACGAGATGGTCGACCTGATCCGTGAAGAGAGCGAGAGCGAAGTCCTCAACATGGCGGGTCTGCGTGAAGAGGAAGACATCTTCGCCTCGGTCTGGCGCTCGTTCCGCAACCGCTGGGCGTGGTTGGCGATCAATTTGATTACTGCGTTTCTCGCTTCGCGAGTGATCGGGGTGTTCGAGGGGTCGATCGAAAAGCTGGTGGCCCTGGCTGCGTTGATGCCCATCGTTGCGGGTATTGGTGGCAACTCGGGCAACCAGACCATCACCATGATTGTCCGCGCCATGGCACTGGACCAGGTATCGCCGGGCAATACCAGCCGCCTGATGCGCAAGGAACTGGCGGTGTCGCTGATCAACGGCCTGGTGTGGGGCGGAGTCATTGGTGCCGTGGCTTTCTGGTTGTACGGTAGCTGGTCGCTGGGCGTGGTGATGACTGCAGCGATGACCTTGAACCTGTTACTGGCGGCGCTGATGGGTGTGCTCATCCCGATGACATTGGCCCGCTTGGGGCGCGACCCGGCGATGGGCGCGAGTGTGATGATCACTGCCGTGACCGACAGTGGCGGCTTCTTCATCTTCCTTGGCCTGGCCACGTTGTTCCTTCTCTAAGCCCAAACACAATCCTTTGCAGGAGCGGCCTTGTGCCGCGAAAGGCCGCTCCTGCAGAGGGCTGCGTTTGCTTCAGATAGCCCCCATAAAAAAAGCCAGCTTACGCTGGCTTTTTTGTGCTCGCTTGCAGGCCTCAGGAGGCGTCGGCGGCCATTTCCACATCGTGAGCGATGAGGGCGACCAAGGCATTCTGCTGGCGGTGGGACAGTTGGCGGAAGCGCTGCAGCAACTCGCGCTCATGCAGGGACAGCTCAGGGCTGTCCAGGCGCATGCTCAGCTCGTCACCCAAAGCACCTTCCTGGATAAGGCTCTGCTCCAGGCGCGCGATGATTTCGGAGTTCATGCTGCGGTGATGGTTGCGCGCTACCTCGGCAATGCGCTCACGCATCCCGTCTGGCAGGCGGACGACGAACTTGTCAGCGGTGCGGCTCGAATAAATAGCCTGTTTCATTGGGCGCATATAAATTGACCGGAGTTTGGTTCAGGGGAAGCGGTTCTCAAATTGGCCGCACGGGGTGGAAATACGACCGTGGCGACGACAAAATGTTCAACCGTCAGTGAAAAATGGATGCTCATCTTGCCTCATGGTCGCCGTTTCCTTGGCGTCAATTCTGTGACAAATAGTGGGCCGGATAAAGGCTTTATGCCAGTACCAATTATCAGAAATGAGCACTGGTTTGAAAAGTTTTACATGCTCCGGCTTGCCTGACTGTCAGTCTTTTGCCGTCAAAAACTGGTAAAACACAGCAAAAGGACAGGAAAACCCCTAGAATGCGCCGGTTTCCCTCCATAGAGCATAGTGGCTATGCAACATGACGCAAGCGACCGCCGATCAGGGACAGGCCGGCTGATATTTCTGGTAGGACCGTCCGGTTCGGGAAAAGATTCCCTGATCGACGCTTCGCGTGAGCGGCTGGCAGCCGCCGGGGTAGAGGTTGCCCGTCGGGTCATTACCCGCTCGGCCGAAGCCAAGGGCGAAGCTGCCCAAGGGGTCACGGCGGAACAGTTTGAAACCTTGTGTGCGCAGGGGGCATTTGCCATGTGCTGGCGGGCCAATGGCCTGGGGTATGGCATTCCTCGGCAGGTGGATGAGTGGTTGGCGGCGGGCAAGGCGGTGCTGGTGAATGGCTCGCGGGCTTACCTGCCCGAAGCGCGTCAGCGTTACCCGGACATGTTGGCAGTGCTGGTCGAGGTCAGGCCGGAGGTGCTGCGCCAGCGCTTGCTGGCCCGGGGCCGCGAAAGCGTTGAGGAGGTTGAACAGCGGTTGGCGCGTAGTGCTCGTTTGCAGGTGTTGTCCGATCCTTCGGTGCATGTGCTGGACAACTCGACAAGCCTGGAGGCAGCGGTCGCGGCCCTGTTCGGGTTGCTTCGCGATGAAGGTGTGCTGCCGCCGGTGTAGCAGTGCCAGAAAAGGATTACGCGAAAAAGCCAGGTAGAGGCATGACAAACGCCAGCATGCTGGTTAACATGCTGGCCGTCCCGCTGTGCAGCGCTCGCTGCCGGTGCTTGCGTCTCAGTAGCTCAATTGGATAGAGCATCCCCCTCCTAAGGGGAAGGTTGCAGGTTCTTATCAGGACAATGTTTTACTGCACAAAGGGAATGGCCTGGATTGCAGGGGAGTCCGCTACGGACTCTAGGGCTGACAGCGTCGGAGCGCTCATGGCTCCACTGCAGAAGTAAAGGTCAAGCTAGCAGCCCTGCCTCTTTGGATTAGAGGATTGAAAAGGTGGGCAGCGAAGGGAGGGTGGAGTGATGGGTACCTTTCCTAAGTCCTTGGTTTTACGTAAGATAGCAATGCTTGGTGTCTCCTTAGTTTAACGGATAGAACAAGCCCCTCCTAAGGGCTAGATGCTGGTTCGATTCCAGCAGGGGACGCATCATCTCAAGCACTGAGCGCCCTGACTCATGCTTGTAGCTGAACGCTTGGTGCAGCCAAGCACCATTTTTGAATTCGCCGCGAGGCATAGCATGAAAGCCACCATAGGGTGGCTTTTTTGTTGATGGGTTTTTAATCAGGTTGTTCCACGCTGGCGGTGATCGGTGTGGATCGCCAGTGGGCCATTCCTATCCGGCAAAATAACGAAAGTTGCCCTGGCAACCCTTAACTGTTTAAACAGGCATCGTTGCAGGTGGCTGAAATTAGGCGTTACCAGAAGCTGATTTTTCTTGGCAGGGCGATCTCATCTGGCGCTTCCCCTTCACTGAACCCCACTATGTAAAGCACCTGCCCCATAAGCTGCAGTTCTTGTTGAGGTTGAGAGGTTTTCTGTAGGACTTGCAGAGTCGCATAACGGAGCGTGACGCCTTGATCGCCCAGGCGCGTCAGAAGATTCTGAAGTTCCTCAAAGACCTGTAGGAGTGACGTGCTTGTGTAGAGCTCCGCGCAGTCGCGGTACTCACGTACATAGTCCGTCAATTCTGCGAAAATTACGACCTGCTCTCGGGAAAGCTCAAACGCCGGCTCGATGTAGTCGCCTACACTCTCGGCGGCAAGCTTCGCCAAGAACCTGCCAGACTCGACCTTCAGAGCTTTGCTCGTGATGTACTTCTTCTCGAACTGTTCACGGGCCGCCTGCAGTTGCTCGTCTGTAGGGATGGCCATAGGCTTGGTGAAGGCGTCGATGTCCTTGAAATCGAACGCCACAGCCAAGGCCCGCAGGGTATGCAGGCTTGCTCCAGAGCCTGCCTCAATGCGCTGGATGGTTCGCTCGGTAGTGTGAGCAAGCTGTGCCAGGGTGCCCTGAGACCATTGGCGAAGCTCGCGGATATGCTTGATCACTAGACCCAGTTCGCTCTTGCTCAATACGCGTTTTTCAGCTGTGTCGAAGATGCTCATACCGTGTCTCCTGCCGCTTGGCTGATGTGATGAGCCGAGTATGAAGAAGCGCGGATTGAGGCGACACGACACGCACCCGACAGTGTGCTTTCCGACAGAACCAGCCCAGCCGAAAAAGGCAATATGCGGCAGGCCAATTTGCCCCCAAATATAGCGTCTAGAATGGTGCCCAATGGAATCTTGACGCCATGAGGCGAGCGTTGAGGCCAGTGATCATTGGTGGCATTATCTGGCCATCAGTACGGAGAGGGATTTCCACATGACATTCGGACTAGCCGAGTGCTGCGCCTTGAGCGATGGGCGCGGTGATGAGTGAGCCAACGCTGAAGTGCCGTCACACGGGGCAGGACGTGCCGTACCAGATCCACCAGGGTCTGGCACCCATGTACGTGTTCCAGCTGAACGAACAGTGGGATGCCGAGAAGCGCCAGATTCTGAGGCAGCTGATGGCGGATGTCCCTGCTGCCGCTAATGACCCCAACGTGCTTTTCGATCAATTGCCGGCGTATGGCCTGACGGATTTCCATTGGAGCTGGCTCGATAAGGCGTTCGCCTTCCGTAGCGATGACTACCACTGGTTCTTCCTGAGTGCCCAAAGGCGGATCCAGGCGACCTGCGTCATCTACCATCCCAAGGAAAGCCGCCTGGATGGGGAGCGCATTTTCTACATCGACTACGTCGCGTCCGCCTACTGGAACCGGGATCGACCGAAATATGTGAAGCAGTTCGGCAACGTTAGTCGGATCCTGATCGCCCATGCCTCCCACTTCGCCATCAACCAGCTGGGCTACCGTCCAGGCTTCTGCTTGCACTCGCTACCGACAGCGGAAGGGTATTACCGCTACCTCGGCATGATTGAGTACGACGCTGATGCCGACAAAGAGAACCTGCGCTACTTCGAAGCGCCTCCTGATATAGCGGGTAAGCTGGCAGGGGAGGCTCAGCATGTCTGACTCTCCAGAAGGGCTACCAGGCGACTTCGAGGTTTATCCGTCCTCGCGGGATGCTGCGGTTGAGTTTACGGCGGCGCTGTCCAGCTTGAAGAAAGCGCTGAAGCCGGCAGATGCCAAGGCGCATGCGCGGCCTGGTGAGGCGTATGACGACTTCATCATTCGGCTCGCCCTCAACGCGACCAACAACAAGGCCGTGCTCTATCGCAAGAATGACTCGGCGGAAGAGACCAAGATCCAGGCCTGGTTGTCCCTGATCAACGAGAAGTCCAAGTTCGCCGTGCTGAGCCGGAGGATGCCTGATTTCCAGGGGCTGAGCGCTCAACACCTCCGGCAGATCGCGCTCCTGAGCCTCAAGCCTGAAAACATCACCACCCTGGTGGATGTTCTGGCTGAGTCCTATGGCGTGCTTCTGGTGGTGGAGCCGGGTTTCAAGTCGATGAAAATGGATGGGTGTACCTTCAAGTTGTCGCAGGGGACGCCCGTTGTTGGCATAGCGCTTCGATACAACCGCTACGATAACTTCTGGTTCACGCTTATGCATGAGCTTGCCCATATCCACATGCATTACGACTATCTCGATAATCCGATCCTGGATGACCTTGAGGAAGACAACGACTCTGATCGCGAAGTCGAGGCGAACATCATTGCCAAAGATAGCCTGGTCTCTCGGCAATACTGGCGGACGGCTTGGAATGTCAGGGCCAACAAGAAACAACTTTTGGATATTTGCGCTAAGGCTGAAGTGCATCCGTCCATCATGGCGGGGATGATTCGTCACCAAGCCAAGAACTACAAGCTTTACCCTGAATTGCATCACTCTATGGACGTTAAAAGCGCTTTCGGGTTTGCCAATGATTAAATATGTTCCTTTTCTGAAGCTTAAGCAGAATGAGATCCAAAGCGTAGGAGTGTTGGACGGAGGCATTCGCGATCAAATCGCTCCGATGTACGACATTCCCCGAACGCAGAAAGTGATGGATGAAGCTGAGGTCATTGACCGCTTGAGGATTGCAGATAAAGAACTAGGCAATGCTCGTGGGAAGGACATAGATTACAAGTTTTTCGTCGACAATTTCGACGTCGATGACAGTGTTGATCTGGGGGGTGTCCCGCAGTACCGGGCTGTGCTGACAATGCTGTCGGATTATCGAGTTATGCCCGTTCTGGCCTTTGATCGGCACCCGGATCATAACGTTGCGGCGCTTGATTTCGTGAAGTCGCGACCTGGCACTGATGTCGGCATCCGCCTCCAGATGATCGACATCGAAAGCTACAACCTCACGAAGAGCAATCTTCAGGCGCTTTGGGCGGACTTGGCGGTCGCCAAACCTGACAATGTCATCCTTCTGATCGACCTGCGTATCATCGAAGACCCAGCCGATTCCAAGAAGAAAGTGGAAAGGTTTGTAGCCAGCTTCCAGGGTGACTTCCCAGGTGCCAAGGTGGTTGTCTCGGGGTCAGTAGTGCCTGCATCTATCGCAGGGCTAGTCGCGACAAACTCCAAAGCCCATATCCCTCGGGAGGAGTACAGGCTGTGGCGTGCTCTGAACGCTACCCCTGCCTTCAAGGGAGTCTTGTTTGGAGACTATGGAGTGGTCAGCCCAGAGTATTCGGACTTCGAGATGGAGCCCGAGTATATTAGTAGTCGAGCAGCGCCGAAGGTTTTCTACACCTATGGCGATAGCTTCTTCATTGCACGTGGGCGACGTTTCAAAACTCACAAGTTCACACAGTATTTCGATATTTCTGATGTGCTTGTGGATGAGCCATTCTTTAGACTAATTACGCCGCACTATTCATTTGGCGAGCAGTACATTCATGATCGAAGCTATAAGGCTCCGGTACGGTCGAAAAAGACAGGTAACCCAGGAACTTGGATTAAAAGCTCAACCGCCGCTCACATCACTTTCGTGGTTAACAACATTTGAGCGCCTTTCGATGAGGGCGCCTTGGATTCCTGCCAGGGCGTCGTCACGGCTCAACTGATAGCTGATTTGCTCAGCAATATCGTCACGATTGAAAGACTTTTTGAAGATCACTTCAGGGTGTGCGGTCGCAATGGCCGTCAACTCTGCTTTCCAAAGCATGAGAAGGGCATCTTTCTTGGAGAACATTGGATTGGTGCCGGCCTTGCGGACGTAACGCAACATTGTCCGATGTTTACCTGGTGTGGCGAGCATGATGCCCCAGTAGGAAGGGATCTTTTCCATTGCCCAACGCACATGATTCTCAGTGGTCACCAAGGTCAGTTTCGGGAATGATCTGGAGTAGAACTCCGACTGCGACAGAATCCTTCGAACATTATCTGTTTCGCCTTTGATTTCGTAGCAATGCATCTCTCGGTAGCAGGCAACTACGTCGGCAATGGCGTTGCCATTATCGATGGTGAGCTCTTCGAGCACGCGAGCAGGTTTAGGCGACCGCCTCATTAAGTGGTCAACTAAAGCGGTTCGGATTTCTTTATCTCTGAGCACTCAGAGCTCCAGGCGGGCGCAAACGCAATATTTTAGCCTATGACGCTCCCCGTTGTGGAGTGCGCTCGCCTCTTCCTGGGCACGTCCCGACCTATAGCGCTATGGTGCCAGGGAATGTCGATTCTGGTTTGGAGCGTTCGGGTGGTAGGCTAGCCGCGCATCTTCGCTACCACCTGCATCACCGGAGCAGCACATGATCATCCTCGACCGCCTTGTCGCCTGGCTGTTCCCCGACCGCCGCCCTGAGTGGGAAAAGCAACGTGAGCGTGAGTTCATCGAAGCGGTGAACAGCCTCAAGACTCTCAAGGTGACGCCAGAGGGCCGCATGTCCATCGACCCTGAAGAGATACGTGAGCAGGTGTTGGAGGCGCGGGAGAGGTTGAAGCATTTTGTCCGCAAACCCTAGGCCTATGCAGTCGACGCCGAAGTGCGTCAGTGCACGGGATGTGTTGAAGAGGGCTGAGGGTTAGCTACCAGGCTCCCGCTCCCAAAGCCGCCACACAGTGCCCTTTGAGTACCCCAACGCACGAGACACCTCAGCCTGCGTGAGGCCGTCTTTTTTTAGCGCCTGCACTGCCCTCCACTTCTCTCTAGCAGCCGTCACTCGCGGATGCTCAATCTCCCGAGGCTGCCGTTCCATAATCTCGTTGGCTCTCCCCAATGCCTCTGCCTCCACGATTGCATCGATCAGCACCTGGTGAGTCGTCTGTTGGTTTTCAGCTGCGATGACCATGGCGAACAAGGTAGCTGGGCTGATGTTCAACGAAATGGCCAGATCCTTCACGGTATCGATGGTGGCCGTGAAGCGAGCCGCTTCCAGTTCGCTGATCGTTTGTTGGCGAAGAAGGCCAGAGATCTCCTGTTGAGACAGGCCTTGCTGCGTTCGCAGCGACTGGAGCACGGCGGCGAGAGAGTGGCGTAGCGGCATTTCTGCCTCCGCAAAAGGAGACGGTATGCCTCGTTTGCCTAGACTCGCTCAAACAGATATATTGGTTTGAGTGAGTCGAATGGCGATCTGCCGCTACGTTCCCCGTTCGCACATCACCTCGTCGTTCTGAATACCGAGGTAATTGGTGACTGATAGCTCCGTAGAGCACGAGCTGCTCCAGGAAGGGCACGTCTCTTCCGCTGGGACGTCGCTGTCCCAACTCGAAATTGAGGCAATACTTGCCGAACGCTTTCCTCGCAGGCCGTATTGCCTGGTTGAGGACTGGCTCATCTTCCACGTTGATGAGCCACAGGAGTCGCTGGACAGAGTTCGGTCTGTAGGCCTGCAGCCGATGTTCCTGTACTCCCATTGCGTCAACTACGACAGCGAGGGGCGATTCCCGCCAGGGGGATGGGTGCGCTCGACGCTGTGCAAGACCTATGACGGTGTGTGCATGTTCGAAACGCGCAACACCGTGTACGTCCTGGTTGGCCCTGGTCGTGAGCAGACCGCCTCGCTGAAGACAATATTTAGCTTATGTTGACCCGCAGGCCCCATAGGTGGGCTTGCCCAGATGAGATCCACGATGTTCCGCATTAGCACGCAAGACCAGGCTGGCCCTGTCGGTATGTTTGGGGACGGCCTTGCTCACTTTCATGCAGTCACCCGGTCTCTGGCCACTCACTGGTATCACGTCAGCCTCAAGCGCCGGCATGAGGATCGGTTCGTTGCCTACGAAGAGATGCTCAACGATGAGATGCGTCTCGTCGAGCTGCTGGTTGCTCAGGATGAAGATCTCGTTGTGCATGAAGTCCAAGCCGTTACCCCGAGCTGGATGAACAAGGATGCCGGTTGGAAGATGGAGAAGCTCATGTCGCTCTCCATGGGACACAACCAAGCTGGTGTGGCCGTCTGTGTTCTGGAAGTAGAAGGTGGTGCTGTGTACGTCGATACGCATGAGGCTGGTTTCGGTGCCGACTCCCTGAACGACGTCAAAGAGCTGTATCGACGGGGTATGGCTCAGGCCAGTGCTGCATCAGAGCCCCGGAGGGCGTAGGCATGACAGAGGACAACACGGTAGCGGTCGACTTCCACGTTAAGCGCTACAGCGATTTCGATCTGCTGCGGATCGCTCGGGCTGTAGGCCAGCGGTATGAGGGCGAGATCACCGCGTTTCTGGTGAATGTCCACATTCATCGACTGAGTGCCGTTGGCGTGGTTTTTGGGCACGTTCGGCAAGGGCCTCATGGTCGGTTTGCTGATGGGCATCTGATCCAGACATCCGACATCGTGGCTATTAAGAAAGAAGGTAGGTTCTGGGTGATCACGACCATGAACTCCAAGTACGTCGTGGCTACTTTTCGCCGTGATGGTGGGCGCCGGAGCCTGAGGGATTTTTGCCGCCTTGTTGGAGACCGTTTCCCCAATACACAGCTGCACTGATTTAGATCGAGCCTGAGCACGCCAAGGTGTGCCCAAGGCCTCCCCCTGCCTGAAATTTGGGCCCGAGCAAGGAGCTGTAAGTGTTTATAAAGTTTGAATACCTGAAATTTGCTGGCTGCCTAGAGGATATTCGAGTTTTCGAGCATCTCACGGGTTTCGTGCAGGTCATCATGAAAGTTGATGGGATATTAATTCCCAATGTCAAAGTTCCGATTCAGATCTATGAAGATCTGGAAAAAGGGTCTCATGTTGAGTTCTATGCTCTCGTGCAGAACTCAAAAAATAAGGTTAAAAATACCGCAATTGTTCTTGCAGCCAAGACTGCCAGCGGAAGGCTCCTGCGCGTGCCGAGCATGCGTTATAAAGTGCAGCTGCATTTCTGGGTAATTGCTGCGATCTGGGCTGCTGTGGCATTTGTTTTGAGTTGGATTGCCCTGGTCTTCGGAGCAGATTTTTTGATGGGCAGCCGCTCGATGTCGCTGCAGTGGTCTTTTATCAACTCGGGCGCCTCAGTCGTAGGACTGCTGACAGGGGGATTCTTTGTGGGTTGCGGTATTTACCTATTTCACAAAACCTCAGTTCTCGATACGTGGAAGTCGATTGCACCCGCCCTATTAGTAGAGCGTTTCAGCAAGCTGCACCGCTGACTTCAGGGCGTGCCGCATTCGCGGTCGGCTGTCGTGAACCAGGCCCCACATTCGTGTGGCCTTGCCCTGCGGGCTTCCATCCTCACACCTTCAGCCATCCGTGGCCTGCGCGCTCCGCTTGCAGTTTGGTCGAAAACCCTCTTTGTGGGGCTTGTAACGTGGTTTTGGGAATGTAACCTTGGCGCTGTTACATTCCAGGAAATGCGTTACATCGC
This sequence comes from Pseudomonas sp. OG7, assembly GCF_014192825.1. Taxonomy (NCBI): domain Bacteria; kingdom Pseudomonadati; phylum Pseudomonadota; class Gammaproteobacteria; order Pseudomonadales; family Pseudomonadaceae; genus Pseudomonas; species Pseudomonas sp. OG7. The sequence continues at coordinate 249,532 of NZ_JACHYK010000005.1, forward strand.
TAGTTTTTAGAAGGCGAGTCAGCTTCACTGAGCTACAAACTCTCTGGCAAGCTCGACCTGAGATGACTAAGACTTTCCTCGGCGATTTCTGTAATCTGACCCGATCATAGCGCCCAAGGAACACTCCCATGTCTCGTCTTGCAGATTTCCGCCGCCTTGAACGCCAGCTTGCTCAGCAGCTCGCAGAATTGGAAGCGATGAAAAATGACGGTGCCATTCAGGCTGAAATGGAGTTTGAGAACAAACTCCGTGCCCTGCTTGGTGAGTACGGTTTCAGCCTCCGCGAGGTGATCAGCATTCTTGACCCTCAAGCTCGCGGTCGTGCTGCTGCTCCAGCCTCTCAGGAGAAAGCGACTCGTAAGCCACGTGAAGTGAAGACTTACAAGAACCCGCATAACGGCGAACTGATTCAGACCAAGGGTGGCAACCACGCCATCCTCAAGGCCTGGAAAGCCGAGCATGGCGCCGAGGCCGTGGAGTCGTGGCGTCAGTAATCGCCGCACCTTTGGCGGAGTGGCTGCGATTCGCAGCCTTAGTGTCCGGCGACATAACCTCTCTGAGGAAAAGACCTCTTTAACGACAGCCTAAATCCCGTCGTGGAGAATCATAACCCGGTGGACTCGACCCGCAGCTCACTGCAGATCGAGAGCTGCGGGTAGGATCTCAAGGCTTTATTTCACGCACTGGCGGTGCCGCTGTTTTCCCTTTTTGCAGAACGTAGACCCCGACGATGATGCAAGCCAGTGCCAGCAGATCCGAGGCGTGGATAGGCTCATTCACAAGAATGGTGCCAATTGCCAACGCCACTACCGGTGGGACGTAAGTCACCCCTGCAGCCTTGAGCGCCCCGAGCTGCTGGACTAAAAAATAGTACAGAACGTAAGCAACCCCAGTGCCCATGACGCCTAGACCCAAGACTAGGCCAGTCAAGGCGACAGGTTCGCTTGTGATCCGCTCCATACCATCGAAGCTGGTAGTCACCAGGAGTAACAGCAGCGCAAAACCTATTTGATAAGTCGAGAGCGCGAGAGGGGACAGATTCTTATCTACCAGAAACTTTCTCGCATACACAAACGAGCAGCCAAGGCTTAGAGACCCACCGATCATGAATAGCACGCCACTGAACGAGATACCGTCAGCAGAGGCGTTCCAGGGCCGGGCTATCAGCATCACACCGAAGAAGCCAATGACCAGCCCTGTGATGGTCATCCGAGTGATGGGCTCTTGGCGCAAAAAGAGAAATGCTGTCAGAAATGTGAATAGAGGTATGGCACCACTGAGCATTCCTGCGATGCCTGATGGTAACAGCGCAGTGCCTTTGGCGAAGGCGAGGTAGTAAAGCGCCGTAGCTAGAAGTGCCATGACGATGAAGTGATGCGATTGCCGTAGATCTGACCAGCTCAAGGCCCTACGTGATATAGCCAGGAGAAGTATGGGGAGGAAGCCGAACAGAACGCGGAGTAGAACGATTTGGATGGGTGAAATCAGCACGGCAGCCCATTTCATGAAGATAAAATTAGTTCCCCAAATCAGTCCTAAAAGGCCAAAGGCGGGGTAGACCAGCTTGTTCATTGAGCAATCCCAAAGCAGCGTGAGCTCGTTATTTAAAACAGCTTCCTGGGGTGAGACAATCGACTTTCTGAAGGCCATGATATAGAAAAACTTCACTATGAATCGGTTCCCTCCCTTCAAAGCGCTCGTGGCATTCGACGCCTCCATGAGACACAACAGCTTCAGTGAGGCGGCACGAGAGCTTCATGTCACCCCTGGCGCCATAGGGCAGCAGATTCAGAAGCTCGAGGCATGGTTGGGCACTGCATTGTTCGTGCGTTCAGTAAGGCAAATACAGCCAACAATTGCGGCTATCCGCTATTGGGAAGATATCCAGGCTTCGCTGATGCGAATTCAGAGGGCCAGTGATGAGTTGCGTATGGATCAGGCAAACGAGGTGTGGTTGTCCATGCCACCAACCCTAGCCGCAAAATGGTTCGCCTCACGAATGGGAGACTTTCTCAGCTTCAGACCGGATATCTCGTTGCACCTGAGTGCATCGACAACCTTGATAGACTTTGAGCGTGATCGAGTTGATCTTGCTATCCGCTATTTTGACGGCAATGACCCCAGCTTAGACTCGACACTGCTTTACGCTGACGAGGCTCGACTTTACTGCGCACCTGCTTATGCTCGGAAGCATTCACTGAACAACCCCGAGGATCTGGTGCGAGTTACACTCCTTCAAACCACCTTACTGCCTCATTGGCCTCAGTGGTTGGAAATGCACACTCGATTGTCTAAAGCCCAAATTTCTGCAATTCCAAGCCAGCACTTCGATCAATCCATATTGGCTATAGAGACTGCCCGTCACGGCCAAGGGGTAGTTTTGAGTAGCTCAATTCTTACCCAGCTAGAGGTTCAAGACGGTTCCCTCATAGAGCCTTTTGAGCTGACCCTACCAGTCAGTAAGGGTTATTTCCTGGTGCACCTGCGGGGCACACAGTTGCGTCCGGCAGCAGCCATCCTCAAACAGTGGTTGATCAAGCGGGCCGAAGAGGAGCGTCTGCTCGCGTGATCCCTGGTGGGCTCGCAAGCGTTGGCGGCGCTCTCGCCGTGGTGTATTAGCCTGGCATTCTTCATCGACTATCCCTGATCAAGTTGCTCAACCGCATAATGCCGTCGCTAGCTTATCTGGCGCAGGGGCGAGCGAAAGGCAAGGTTGTTGTCCAGATGAAGTGAGTGGAGCGGCCAGGTGCCCTCAGGGTGGCGTCAGCTCAAGTCGGAAGCGGATTGCACCCTTCCTTAGGACTCGGTGAAACACAAAGGGGAGCGAAAGCTCCCCTTTTTTGTGGCTGCAGTTTAGTCCCGGTGCGACTTGTTCAGCCGTTCTGCCTTGGTCGTTATTCGGCAGTCAAGAAGCACACGAACGCAGTAGCCATCGCGCCCACGAGCACGACCCCAAGCATCGTATACGGGGGCAGGGCGAGCAGGGTGCCGCAGGTGATGGCCAACGCGGCACACCCCATCTGCATGAAGCCCAGCAGCGCTGAAGCAGCACCGGCCTGCTTGCCGAATGGATGCAGCGCGATAGCGGTGCCGAGTGGGTTAAACAGACCCATACCCAAGAGGAAAATGCTCAGTGCGATACAGAAGAATTTGAAGTCGGTTGGGCCCCACAGCAGAACCAGGCTGCCGGCCAGGGCGACCACCAGGCCGATGCGTGCCGCTGTCATTTGCCCCCAGCGATTGGCCACGCGTGGTGCTATCAGGCCGGCGGTGAACACGAGCACGACTGTCATTGCGAAGAAAAGCCCGAACTGCAGCGACGACAACTTGAAGCCAGTGAGTAGGATCGCCGGTGCCATGGAAAAGAATGCGTAGAGCGCGCCTATCACCAAGCTAACAGACAGGCCTGGGGACATCAGCCTACGGTCGCGGATCAGCGCGGCATAGCTTCGAGAGACCGCCTCTACCGACAGCGGCGAGCGCCTGTCCGGTGAATGTGTCTCACCCAGGCGCATTCTGTAAATCAGCGCTAGTGCCAACGCCACCATCGCGATGATGATGAACAAAGCTCTCCACCCTATCGCGTCACTCAAAATGCCGCCGATCAATGGAGAGAATCCTGGAGCAGCTGCCATAGCGACCATGGTTAGGGATAAGGCTCGTGCCAGCTCTTCACCGTCATACAAGTCACGAGCAATGGCACGTGATAACACTGCTGTAGCGCACACGCCCAACGCCTGAATGCTCCGCCCTGCAATGAGTGCGGGTAGAGAATCTGCCAATGCGCACACGACACTTCCGAGCATGAAAATGGCCAAGCCGGACAGCACCAGGCGTTGCCGGCCAAAGCGATCCGATAGCGGGCCCACTACCAACTGTCCCAGTCCGAACACCAGGAAAAAGCTACTCAGCGTTCCACTCAGCTGGCTGATTGAGGCTCCCAGGTCGCGTGCCATTGAAGGGAATGCCGGCAGGATTATGTTCGTTGCCAGTGCCCCCATAGCTGCCAGTGCTGCGAGGAGCAGCACAGCACCTGTGTGCAGCGTCGTGATATTCGAAGCAGGGTTCGAGCTATCGGTTCGGATAGCAGCTACCTGCGGCATTTGGTCGTCGCTCATGCGCTGTTCATCTCTAGCAAATGAATTCTGTACCTCGTCTTGAAGGCGGCCTTGAAAAGCTTCAGGGCTGTCTAAGAGCGAGGTTTTCGTGCAGTTACGAATGCCGCGATTCCTGGCGGCGCGAGCAGCTCTGCTCGTTTCTTGACTGGAGCGGCTCGGGCCAAACAGGGGCTTGCTGAGGCGCTCATGCTGGATTATTGTATCTACAACATTTGTATATGCAACTGTTTGCTGAGGGGGAGCCGATGGGAGGATTCGACGAGAGTGTTCGCTGGCTTGCTGAGGAGGAGAGGGTTCGAGCTCGCCTCAGATCTCCTGGCGTGGCATCCGCCGAAGAGGTCGCCAGTCGTTCCGGTATGGAGATGTTCAACGCGATTTTCGATGGTGAGCTCCCACAACCACCGATGGGAGACACCCTCAGCTTCATACCGATACAGATGAGCCCAGGTGAGGCTATTTTTCAGGGCCGCCCGCAGGTGCGGCACTACAACCCCATGGGAACGGTTCATGGCGGCTGGTACGCAACGATCCTCGATTCAGCGGTTGGGTGTGCGATCCACACTACGCTGCCTGCCGGGAAGGCTTACACGACCCTGGAGCTCAAGGTGAATATGGTGCGGGCCCTGACTGCTGATGTCGCGGTGGTGCGTGCAGAAGGGAAGGTCATCCAGGCAGGGCGACAGGTCGCGATAGCGGAGGGCCGCATTATTGGCCCAGACTGCAAGCTTTATGCGCACGCTACTACCACGTGTTTGATATTCGATTATCGCGCCTGAGTTTCGGCGGGCTGAGTTCACCCGCTTTCACGTATGTAGTTAAAGGAAGAACCTCAACTGCTTGGAGCTTGGCTTTGAGCGGAGCGTTTTTCTGCACCTTTTTAACTGCCTCAAAGTTAACTGCTCTGAGGCGTTGGATATAGTTAGTTCTGATCGGAGTTTGAATATGAAGTACGTTGCATTTGGAAATACTGGGTTGCGGGTATCCCAGGTATCCCTTGGAACCGGTAATTTCGGCACGGGCTGGGGGCATGGAGCTGATCCAGAAGTCAGCAAGAGCCTCTTTAACGCTTATGCAGAGGCGGGCGGCAATTTCATTGATACTGCTGACATCTACCAGTTCGGCGAGTCTGAAGAGCTTGTGGGCGAGCTGCTGAAAGGTCGCCGCGAAGATTTTGTGTTGGCCACAAAGTACACAAACGGTGCTAACCCCAATGCCAACCGCCTCGTTACCGGCAATAGCCGGAAGGCGATGGTTGCGTCGGTCGAGGCAAGCCTCAAGCGCCTGGGGACGGATCGAATCGACATGTATTGGGTGCATCATCCGGACGGTGTGACACCTTTGGAAGAGATCCTGCGTGGCCTCGATGATCTCGCCCGAGCCGGCAAGATTCTGTACGCCGGGTTGTCGAATTTCTCTGCATGGCAGCTTTCGAGGGCTGTGACGATTGCTGAGCTGACCCGCTCCCTGCCGATTGCTGCGGTTCAGTTCGAGCACAGCCTGGTACGACGCGAGCCCGAGGCCGATATTTTCCCTGCATCTCAAGCCTTCAACCTCGGCATGGTGACGTGGTCGCCTCTGGGCGGAGGGTTGCTGACCGGGAAGTACCGCAAAGGCGAAGCGGGGCGTGCGGAAGCGCTTGGCGGGAAAGTGTTCCAGCCTGAAAACTCGGCTCAGAGAACTGAGGTGCTGGACACCGTTATCAAGATCGCCGAGGAGCTGGGCACCACCCCAGGCCAAGTTGCGCTCGCCTGGGCAGGTACTCACGGCTCTGTCCCAATCCTCGGGCCACGTTCGCTGCCTCACCTTGTGGATAACCTTGCCGCCCTGAACTTGCAAATGACACCGGAGCAGATTGATCGCTTGGATGTCGTGAGCAGTTTGAATCCAGCCGCTCCAGCAAGAACGCCAATCATCTGGGGTGGGAAGTAAGCTTTCAGGTGTTGCGAGGGGCTTGTCAGCCGTATGCTGCTTGTTGGCTAAGGCACTTTGGGATATGGTTGCATATACAACTGTTGTAGGTGCAAGTCTGTCTCATGGAAAACATCCGCAAGCCTCAAGGCTGTACCAACCTGAAGCTCAGGCAACTGACGCGAATGGTGACTCGGCATTACGATAGCTACGTCGCTGCGACCGGTTTGAAAAATACCCAGTACGCATTGTTGTCCTATGTCGTAAGGCTTGGCCCAATCCGTCCAGGTGATCTTGCTAAACGCATGCAAATGGACGCGTCGACGCTGACCCGCAACACCCAGCCATTAGTGGCGCATGGGTGGATTGAAATTCAGCCGGGAAGGGACGCCCGGAGTCGCGTTGTGGTAGCCACTGAGGCAGGCCGAGCTAAGCAGGCCGAGGGCCGGAGGGCTTGGAAGCAAGCTCAAGATGCCCTCAATGACAAACTCGGATTAGAGACCGTCGCTACCTTGCACGACATCTTGGACGCCGGCATTCAATGCCTGGATGACGGGATTGATAATGCGAGTGAGCAAAGTCTCTGAGTAATCATTAACGTTACATTTGGATTCGTATTATTGCCTTTATCACTTTAGATGTGAGGTATTGCTATGCGTATGCAATTTGTACGAGACACGCAGGCACCAGGGCGTTTCTTTCCGGAAGGCGCTCAGGTAGAAGTTCAGTATAAGGAAGGTGCTTACACACTAATGCCTGATTCGGCAGCCTATACCACTGAGTGTGAGCTCCCTGCGGAAAATCTTGTTCCGCTCTTGAAATTTGATGTTGTGTTGTTCAGTAACGAGGTCGGTATTCACGAGCAGGAAGTCTGGGGCGTGGACGAAAATACTGTGCGGGCGAGTATTTTAGAACGTGCCCCAGATTGCACCATTGTTCAGTTGGTAAGCATGCTGGATTAGTCGAGCCTTGGCAGATTTGGGAGTATGGCAAGGAGCGTGGCGATGATTGGTACAGCCCCATCACGTCGGTGGTTGACTACCGGCCAGACACCAACACCCATCTGATCTATTCGGCCTCGGTTAATTACCTGACTCGAGAAAAGCTGACACGGCCTGTACTCACTGAGGTTCGCTACGGAACCCAAGAGGTTCTCAGTGAGTTCCGCGTGCGTAGGGATAGCTCGAGTCTCGGGCATCGCATGTGAAAAGCGCGTGAAGATAAGGTCAGCAAAATGCTGACGCTCGTAGTTGAGGTTTTCAGCGACCGAGAGCCCAGTTCCTTCCGTCCCTATGCCTGCTGAGCGAGAACCCCTGACAATTGGGGATATGGTTCGCTATCTCGTACTTACGCCAGTCCAGCATTGCATCACCGTCGATCTCCTGTGGCTTTTTCTCGAGGAGCCAGCGCACGGTGTTGAGGTACTGGCCATGCGAAAACACCACGATCTCATTGGCCGAGTGTTCTGTGATTCGGTTAAGAAAATGCAGAGCCCTGGCCACGAGATCACGGAAGGACTCCGCTCCCTCACCGTCAGAAAAAGCAGGGTCTGATCTGTGCCAATAGGCATCGACCCAGCCCCGCCGCTGTGCGAGCGTCGTATCCACACAGCGTGCCGGCGCCAGGTAGGTGAATTCGTGAACCGGCCAAGTCTCGAAAGCTGCATTTGGATAGATGGCCGTGGTGGCCAGCGCGGTCGCTTGGGCGCGCAGGAACGGCGAGGCGACGATTAGGCCAGGAGCGCTCGCATGGGAATGAGCGACGATTTGGGCTTGCTCCAAGCCTTTTGCCGTCAAAGGAATGCTTGCGTGATCCCTGGTGGGCTCGCCAGCGTTGGCGGCGCTCTCACCATGGCGTATCAGCCTGACGTTCTTCATGGACTATCCTTCCCTGGCTCACGTTGCTTGGATTGCGCAATGCTGGCATGGCATCGAGTGGGATATCCATGGCGAAAGGGAGAGATCGTGAAAAGAGATCTGAGCCAGGTGCTCATGCCCGACCACCACCTGTACACCGAGGCTGTGGAAGCGCTGAAGGTTTACCATCAGGCCCAGGCTGATGGAGTCGTGGGGATTGAGCTGGAGCGTCTGCGGTTGATGGCTGAGCATCGTTTTCAAGCCGTCACTGATTATCAGCTTCGAGCCCTTGGCGGGCCGGCAGAGAAAGGCCATTGAACCTCTGGCTGACCACGGCCTGCCTATCAGCTATTCAAGGCTTTCTGTACGTCGTCGACCGCACCGATCCAGTGACGGCCATTGTCCCGAGGGCTGAATCCCAGCCTTTCGGCGAACGCTGATGCGTTGGCATTGGCAGACTCGATGGCCAAGTAGCGATAGCCGAATTGGGGAGCCAACTCCACCAGGCGCTGCACCAGCGCTCGACCATGCCCAACACGTTCCTTCATGAAGCCGATCCGAGCCAGGACGAGGCACTCCCTTGGCCAGTAGTCATTCGGTTTCACAAACATACGGATGTAGATGTCGAACTGCAGGCTCAGGGCCGACACGGTCGCGAAGGTTCGCCAGACCCGCTGCTGGACATACCTGGGCTTGTACGTGAACCTTTCCAGGATGAACTCTGCCACATGAGGCTTGAGCTCCTCACAGCGTTCTTCGGCAAAGGCGCGCCATTCTTCGTCACTGGCCTCAAGCGGGGGAGGGGTGGGCATCGTTTTGACCTCGGTCGCTGGCTGGAAAAACGAGTGTAGATACCTTTAGGAGCTGGCTGCAGCGACCATCGACAAGCGCCTGACTAGGTGACTCGCTCTGTACACTCAACCAGCGAGGCCGTGGTTCAAGGAGGAAGGTATGAAGCCCACTGACGCGATACGAGGCAAGGAAGGGGACATCCGGCGCCTAATCGAGGCCTATGGCTTCATTAAGCCCAAGCTCTTCGGCTCTGCCGCTCGAGGCGATGATCACGAAGGGAGTGATCTCGATCTGCTCGCCTTCATCCCTCCAGCAATGGTCGGCAGGATTTCCTTGTTCGACATCGCCGAGCTCGAAGACGAGCTTCAGGCTTTGGTGGGCGTCACGGTCGACTTCCATGTCCACAACAACATGCCTGAGCACCTCAGACAATCCATCGAGCTGGAGATGGTTACGCTCTAGCTGTGAACATGCTCGAGATGATCCTGGCGTCGAGCAGGGCGGGATGAGGCAGTTCTTCCCCATCGTTCGTCGTAGTCAGGGTCGTAGCATCAGTCGGGAAGTTTCTGACGTTCTTGGGCCATTTCCCATTGTCATAGGCGAGCTCGCAAAACAGCTCCCAGTCATAGGCAGGTGCGTCAGTGACAATCTCGAGCTCTTCATCGTAGGTTGCCAGGAACCGCAGGAGCGCCGCTCTGGCCTCAATGATTGGCATGGCGTACTCACCATCCCAGAGCTGTGGCAGTACGATCTCCTTCACGAAATCACTGCAGTCCTCTTCTCGCCACGCGTCGACCACTTCCACGTAGAATTCCTGTCCATCCTCGGCGACTAACGCCAGGGAGATGAGCTTGGCCTGCTGGCTGAGCTCGGTGAATTCGCAGTCCAGAAAGAGTTTCATGCAGTCTAATATCCTCTATGCCTAGCAAACGCCTATCCCTCGGTCAGGAGCGCCTGCTTTGGGAGATTGCCCTCGAACACTTTGGCTCTGAGCTACTGCTCCAGATCGTCGTGGAGCTGTGGGGCACTTTTGATACCTGGAGCACGCCACGGTTGATCATCCGTCCACGGCTAATCATCCCTTGTCAGTGCTTGCCACGTGTTTTTCTAGAGCATTTGCGGCTCGATCACCGGGCTGAGTGTCCACACGGTCACTCAAGGTTTGACAGAGATGGCGTAGCTGCGAAATCGTGACTCCTGTATTTGTGCTGATTCGCATGTGCGCCTGAAGCTGTGGCTCGACTCCCGCAAGCGCGGAAAGCATTCCCACTGTGGCCAGCTCACGCGTCTTCCAATCCAAGGTATCTCGTTCGAATATGTCACCAAACAGGTGAGTGCGGAGGTATTGGTTAGCTATCGGGGCAAAATCGAACAGGGCCCCCTCAACCGGTGAACCCGATAACTTCGTCTGGTTAGCGGTTCCAGCGGCCAGCAGTGCGTCACCTTGAGGTATTGGACGGATAGGTTCGCGACCTGGATCGTCAAAGATGCCGCGCTGTTTACGTGAGTCCAAGACTTGCATCAGCTCCGTCAGCGCGTTCAGAGATCGGGGGAAGCCGGCATAGGCGTAGAGTTGTACGAGCACCTCACGCAGTTCGCTGACCGTGAGTTTCAAATCCAACGCCTGATCCAGAGCAGTTTTCAAACGGGGCGCGTCACCAACAGCAGCAAGCGCGGCTACGACGACAACCGCTTGTTGTGCTTCGTTCAGCACCTTGGAATTGGATTTGGATGAAATGGGGGGGCTCATAACATTGCGCTTTCCGATTGGATCAGACAAGGCCATCTCCGTAGCGCCTAGTCCAATCATGAATGTGGCTGCTATTCCGGCATTGATCCACTTACTGAGCACGCGGCCCGCTGTATTGTTCATCGGTCACTTTCTCCATCCAATGGACATTATTACCTTCAGCTGTCGCTGTAACAGCCAGGTGCGTCATGCTCGTTGTGGGGGCAGCTCCATGCCAATGCTTAATGCCTGACGGGCACCACACGACATCCCCAGGACGAAGTTCCTGGATAAGGCCGCCCCATCGTTGAGTCAGGCCAAACCCCGAAGTGACCACCAGCCGCTGGCCGGCAGGATGGGTATGCCATGCGGAACGTGCCCCCGGCTCGAATGTCACGAAGCTACCCGAGGCGCTAATACCCGAGTTCGCAGGCCACACCGGATCAATTCTCACGGCACCGGTGAGGAATTGAGAGGGGCCAACCATAGAGGCCTGTTTACCCGCTCTGGTTATTTCCTGTTGGCGGGGTGAGGGGGTTTCAGCTGCTTCGCTCGATGCGAGTTGCAAAGCAGAGATGAATAGCGCAGCTGTAATGTGGTGAGCATTCACGTTGAATACCCTCATGGTCAGAGATCTTGGGAAACACGAGACCTCAGCTCAGCCTTTTTCCACCGAGCCACTCAGGAAGACAACGTCAGTCACTGGCTCCAGCCAATCTACGGCCTTGCCATCCATATATTCATTGATCGCGACATGCTGCATAGCCGTAGTATCGGTCGCGCCATGCCAGTGTCGGCGTCCGCAGTTGCACCAGATCAGATCGCCTACGCGGATCTCGGTCTTCGGGCCATCTTCACATTGCGTCCAGCCCACCCCCTCGGTAACCAGCAAGGCTTGGCCCAAAGGATGAGTGTGCCAGTGGGTACGAGCACCTGGCTCGAAGTTAACCACTGCAACGCCAACTCGAGCGGGGGCAGGCGCTGTGAAGACGCGGTCGATGCGTACTTGCCCCGTGAACCATTCAGCAGGCCCTTGGATCGCATTGGCCGAGCCTGCACGGTGGACTTGCATGGCCGCGCTGGAAAGGTTGTTGTCCGCCATATTGTTTCAGCCTCCCAAAAATGTGATTGAGACAACTGTAGCGACCGCGCTTTAATTCGAGTATTAGCAAAATCAAGAAATCGGTTTGAAGCTGAGCTTAACAATGAAATCAGGCAATCTGAGCGATCTGGTGGTCTTTGTGACCGTAGCCAGGGAGAGTAATTTCACCCGGGCAGCGGCACGATTGGGTGTGTCACCTTCAGCCGTTAGCCAGACAGTAAGGGGGCTCGAGGAACGTCTCGGTGTTCGCCTCCTCACCCGCACCACTAGGAGTGTTACGCGAACGGAGGCAGGGGAGAAACTGCTTCAAGATATCGCGCCGCTATTGGATCAGATCGATGGTCACCTGAATGGCCTGACCGAGTTCGGGCAATACCCCTCAGGGACGGTGCGGATCACAGCCGATGAGTTCGCCGCCCGCCATGTTCTATGGCCGAAACTACAGCTGGTGATCGAGTCCTACCCGGATGTCACGATTGAATTGATGACCGATTACGGCCTGACTGACATCGTTGCCGAGCGATTCGATGCGGGTGTACGTTTGGGCGGCATCATCGATGCAGATATGGTGGCTGTGCCCATTGGGCCTCCCATGCGGATGGTTACCGTAGCCTCACCCGCCTACTTGAAGCGGTATGGAGTACCCCGCCGCCCCGAGGAGTTGATGGCCCACAGGTGCATCAACCTGCGGTTGCCTACGCACGGCGGCCTTTATCCTTGGGAGTTCACACACGATGGCAGCGAGTTTCGCGTCCGGGTGCAAGGGCCCCTGATCATGAACAGTTCGTTGCAAATACTGGATGCCTGTCTGGCAGGGGTGGGTTTGGCCCAGGTGACCGATGTACACGCTCAGGAGCATATCGGCAGCGGTGCCCTCGAAGAGGTATTGGCTGAGTGGTCGGAGCTCTTCCCTGGTTATCACCTTTACTACCCCACGCGCCGGCAGCAAACCGCTGCTTTCAGGGTTGTTCTTGAAGCACTCCGAAGCGAGTAAGAGGTTGCGTGATGTCAGATGTCCAGCCGGCTTTCAGTGCTGGGAAAATTCGACTCGGATATCGTCACTGCCAAGCATCTGCATCAGGCCGTCGGAGTTTTCAATGTTTCCGATACGGGTGTAAGAGTAGGACGTTTTGAATGTCTTGTAGAAGACCACCAGGGTTTTTGATCCATACAGCATGACGTCCCCTGCCTTGATCGTTCCTGGAACGCTCGCATCCTTGGGGAGTGATACCGCGAGATCGACATACTTTTCGTTACTGTTGAGATCGGCCATTTCAAGCGTCAGGGGTATCAACGCGGAGAAGGCACGAGCTGCCTCAGTGTCAGCCAACCTGATTTTGTAATGCCGCTCGCCTACTGACATCTGCATGTAGGGTATCTCCTGTTGAGCTTTCGCTTCGCCAGATTTCGCCGTTTGGAAATCAGATGCACTGGCCGGAAATGTGTGAGCTAAAACAAGTGTCAGTAGTCCACTTACCCTACCAAGGTGCTGCAAAACAGGCCATCGATAGACAGCGGCCTTTTCGGTTATAGGACATAAAGCCCTGTGGGGTGTGTGCCTTCTCATTGCATCTCCTTGTATCCTGGGTTGGGCGACGTCTTATAGGCTGAGGATCAGGGTACGATGGGGAGGGAGGAAGCTGACCTTTCCGCACCTAAACGCAGTTCCGCAATATCGCGTTTTGGAGGCATGCCGAACTGGCGCCCGTACTCGCGGCTGAACTGCGATGGACTTTCGTAGCCAACCTTGAATGCGGCAGTCGCTGCATCGAGGTGTTCGTTGAGCATCAAGCGTTTTGCCTCGTTCAACCTCAACCATTTCTGGTACTGCAGTGGACTCATTGCGGTGAGCTGCCGGAAGTGCTGATGGAATGTGGAGAGGCCCATCTGTACTTTAGAGGCGAGCTCGTCCACCCGCAGAGGCTCGGCGTAGTTGAGCTTCATCCAGTCGATGGCCTTTGCGATTCGATGACCCTTGCTGCCAACGGAGGCGATATAGCGCAGGAGAGGGGCTTGGTCACTTAGCAGCAACCGATAATGTATCTCTCGCTGAATCAAGGGCCAGAGCACCGGGATCGCATCGGGCTCCTCCAACAGCTCAATCAGCCGGGTGAAGCTCTCCAATAGCTTCTGGCCCAGTCCACCAACTCCAGCGCTGGTGTAAAAGGACTGACCGCTCGCAGGAGGGCGACCATCTTGCGCGATCAATTCGGCCAGTGTGCGCAAATCGAGCTTGAACACCAAGCCAAGACAGGGGGCTTCCTCGCTGGCCACAGTCACCGCAGAGTTGGCGGGAATGTTTAGCGATGTGACCAGAAAACGAGTCGTGTCGTATGGGAATACGTCACCGCCGATAACCATTTCCTTTGCCCCTTGCGCAACCAAAACGATGCTTGGTTCGACAATGCACGTAATCGGTGGGGCTGGTGCGTTGCGTCGATAGACGCTTAGGCCTGCAATGCTTGTCGCGAAATCTCCAGCGGTGGGCGCGTGGGCACCGATGATCCTACACAGTGTGGCCCTTGGGTTCGTGCATGAAGGCGGCAGTGCGGTTGCGGGCATGGTGAGCGTTCCGATCAGCGTATAGCGAAACACTACTCGCGCGTCGCTTTAAGTGTCCATGCCCAGTCAGCTAGCTCTGGACAATTAGGCAAGAAAACTACCGGTTTGCTCTACTGGTGTGCTGGTGCACGCGGGGAACATGGGTGGCAGGTGAGAAGACCCTAGCGTCCGTGAGCGATGTCCTCTCACATCCCTTCCATTTCGAGCAGACAGGAAGATGTGCATGAAGTCTTTGTTCGTTACGTTTGCCTTGATGGCCAGTTCACTCACTGCGGGAGCCGCCAATATGTCCCATGGGGCCAACAATTTCTATCAGAGTGAGCAGGTTTCACTCGAGCGCGTCACCTTCAAGAACCAGTTCCAGATGACCACTGTCGGGAATCTGTATCTGCCAAAAAAACAGAGCGTGAATGCTAAGCATCCCGCAATCATCGTTGGACACCCGATGGGGGCGGTAAAGGAGCAAAGCTCGAACCTTTATGCCCAAAAGCTGGCAGAGCAGGGCTTCGTGACCCTGGCCATCGATCTGTCGTTCTGGGGTGAAAGTGGCGGGCGTCCGCGCAATCTGGTGTCGCCGGACATCTATGCCGAAGACTTCAGTGCGGCGGTCGACTATCTCGGTGCTCAAGGTTTCGTTGATCGGAACCGTATTGGCGTGCTGGGTATCTGTGGAAGCGGCAGCTTCGCCATCAGTGCTGCGAAAATTGATCCACGCATGAAAGCGATTGCCACGGTCAGCATGTACGACATGGGTGCCGCCAACCGCAATGGACTCAAGCATGGCGTCTCGGTCGAACAGCGCAAAAAGGCTATCGCCGAAGCAGTAGCCCAGCGTGATGTCGAGTTTGCCGGAGGCGAAACCAAGTACACCAGTGGCACGGTGGATCAGCTAACAGAGAGCTCTAATGCTATTGAGCGGGAGTTTTACGACTTTTACCGCACACCTCGTGGTGAGTTCACCCCCAAAGGAATGTCGCCGCTTCTGACGACGCACCCCACGCTGACCAGCAATGTCAGGTTCATGAACTTCTATCCGTTCAATGACATCGAGACGATCTCGCCTCGTCCGATGTTGTTTATCGCAGGAGAGGAGGCTCATTCCCGTGAGTTCAGTGAAGAGGCGTATCGCCTTGCCGGTGAACCCAAGGAACTGGTGATCGTCCCAGGTGCTGGCCATGTGGATCTGTACGACCGCGTCGAGCTGATCCCCTTCAGCAAGCTGACGACTTTCTTCCGCGAAAACCTCAAGTAACTGATGTCGTTTATCAGGCTCAGCTGACGCACGCTGGGCTTGGGCATCCGCGTCTTTTGAAATTGGTACAACGAGAACCACCATGAGCAGCCCGGCAATATCCCTTCAACACTCAAGTCGTCAGGTCTGGAGCGCTGTTCTGGCGATGTCACTCTGCGCATTCGCATTGGTGGCATCTGAATTCTTGCCGGTGAGTCTGCTCACGCCGATTGCATCCGAATTGTCATTGACTGAGGGGCAGGCCGGCCAGGCTATTTCCATCTCCGGCTTCCTTGCTGTCATCACAAGCTTGTTGCTCTCCAGCTTAACCCAGGGGATCGACCGCAAGCCTGTCCTGCTGGCCACAACGGCGCTCATGCTGGTTTCGGGTGGGATGGTGGCCTTTGCTCCGAACTATCTCACCTTGATGGTAGGGCGCGCCGTGCTTGGGATTGCCATTGGTGGTTATTGGTCGATGTCCACTGCAGTAATGATGCGCATCGCACCTGAAGCGCTCGTTCCGAAGGCCATTGCCGTTATGCAGGGCGGTACAGCGTTGGCCACGGCAATCGCAGCGCCAGTTGGAAGCTACCTAGGCGGCATGATTGGCTGGAGAGGGGCATTTTTTTGCGTCGTGCCATTGGCCGCATTGGCGTTGATCTGGCAAGCATTCACACTGCCGGCCATGCCGAGTGAGCGGACTCAAGTATCGGCCACCGGCTCCTTGCGTTTGCTGGGAGACAGCAAAGTAGCTCTCGGCATGGCTGCAGTAGCGTTTCTCTTCATGGGGCAGTTCACACTATTCACATATCTGCGACCCTTCCTGGAAACGGTCACGCATGTCGATGTGCCCACGCTCTCGCTCCTGCTCTTGATCATCGGTGTGGCAGGATTGGTGGGCACCATGTTGGTCGGCTCCTTCGTTAGCCGAAACCTGAATAGGATTTTGATAGGCATACCGTTGATCATGACTGCCACCGCATTTGCCGTGATCGCGGTTGGTAGCTGGGTGGTTCCGGTCGCCGCATTG
Organism: Pseudomonas sp. OG7; assembly: GCF_014192825.1. NCBI lineage: Bacteria > Pseudomonadati > Pseudomonadota > Gammaproteobacteria > Pseudomonadales > Pseudomonadaceae > Pseudomonas > Pseudomonas sp. OG7. The sequence goes on from NZ_JACHYK010000005.1 coordinate 265,860, forward strand.
TTGGGGCTGTGGGGGCTGGTTGCGACCTCTGCGCCTGTTGGGTGGTTCACTTGGTTGGCCAAAGCGCTGCCGCACAATGCAGAAGCCGGTGGTGGCTTGATGGTCGCGGTTATTCAGTTGGCGATCACTGCTGGTGCAACTGCAGGCGGGGTGCTGTACGACGGGATGGGTTATCAGGCTACCTTCATTGCCAGTAGCGCGTTCTTGTTCATCGCAACCACGCTGAGTGTTATCACAAATCGCAGGTGAAATACGGCACCGCAATTGTGGGGCAGCTATCCTTCCTTGGCTCACGTTGCTTGGTTTGCGCCATGCTGGCATGACAGCGAGTGGGCTAGCCATGGCGAAAGGAAGAGATCGTGAAAAGAGATCTGAGCCAGGTGCTCATGCCCGACCACCACCTGTACACCGAGGCTGTGGAAGCGCTGAAGGTTTACCATCAGGCCCAGGCTGATGGAGTCGTGGGGATTGAGCTGGAGCGTCTGCGGTTGATGGCTGAGCATCGTTTTCAAGCCGTCACTGATTATCAGCTTCGAGCCCTTGGCGGGCCGGCAGAGAAAGGCCATTGAACCTCTGGCTGACCACGGCCTGCCTATCAGCTATTCAAGGCTTTCTGTACGTCGTCGACCGCACCGATCCAGTGACGGCCATTGTCCCGAGGGCTGAATCCCAGCCTTTCGGCGAACGCTGATGCGTTGGCATTGGCAGACTCGATGGCCAAGTAGCGATAGCCGAATTGGGGAGCCAACTCCACCAGGCGCTGCACCAGCGCTCGACCATGCCCAACACGTTCCTTCATGAAGCCGATCCGAGCCAGGACGAGGCACTCCCTTGGCCAGTAGTCATTCGGTTTCACAAACATACGGATGTAGATGTCGAACTGCAGGCTCAGGGCCGAGACGGTCGCGAAGGTTCGCCACACCCGCTGCTGGACGTACCTGGGCTTGTACGTGAACCTTTCCAGGATGAACTCCGCCACATGAGGCTTGAGCTCCTCACAGCGCTCTTCGGCAAAGGCGCGCCATTCTTCGTCACTGGCCTCAATCGGAGGAAGTGTGGGCATTGTTTTGACCTCGGTCGCTGGCTGGAAAAACGAGTGTAGATGCCTTTTAGGAGCTAGCTGCAGCGATTATCGACAAGCGCCTGCCAAGGTGAATCCGTCTGTACACTCAACCAGCGAGGCCGTGGTTCAAGGAGAAAACTATGAAGCCCACTGACGCGATACGAGGCAAGGAATGGTACATCCGGCGCCTGATCGAGACCTATACAGCCCCCCCTGCCACAATGGCCGTACCCCGATGGGAGGTTGAGCGCGGCGCTAGCTGAAGCCGTCGCCTGGCACTCGGCAGTTATGGTGATAGTGCAGCTAAGCCTAGGTAGAGCCTGTGAGGCTGCCCAGTCGTGAGGGTAGCGCTGGGCACTGAGCGGGAAATCGAGCGCAGGATCGATGACTCCCCTCTGCCGCGAACGATCAATAAAAACACAAGAGATGCTTGACCAGGGAGAACGATCGTTCTACTCTGATTACATGGATAAGCCAATGACCGACACACGCGAAAAAATTCTGGCTACCGCCGAGAAGCTGATTTACGAAAATGGGATTCAGGCCACTGGCATGGATCTCCTGGTAAAAACCTCGGGCGTAGCACGTAAAAGTATCTATCGCTATTTTGCGACTAAAGACGATGTAGCTGCAGCGGCACTGAATGCACGCGATGTCCGCTGGATGCAGTGGTTCAGGAGTGAGTGCGAAAAGGCACCAACTCCACAAGAACGAATCCTAAGCATTTTTGATGTGCTCAGGAGTTGGTTTGAGTCTGATGGTTTTCGGGGCTGTGCTTTTATTAACACAGCCGGGGAGGTAGGTGACGCAGACAACCCAATCCGACAGATCGCAAAACTACATAAACAAAAGCTACTGGACTACACGCTGGAACTTACTAACGCTTTAGGCGTCAAGGATCCGATTGTTTTGGCCAAGCAGCTTTTTGTGCTCATAGAGGGCACGATAACCGTCGCTCGCGTGATGGGTGACCATACCGCTCTTGATAGTGCAAAAGAAATCGCTAACGTTTTGCTCAGAGAAGTACAGCGCACAAGCTCTTAACGTTCCAGAAACGCTGATTCCCACTGAACTATCCAAATGATTGGAGGTACCCTCATGTCCAGCCAACAAGCTCGTCCGCCACTTCCTCCTTTTACTCGCGAATCGGCGATTGAAAAAGTCCGACTCGCTGAGGATGGTTGGAATACCCGCGAACCCGAAAAAATCGCACTCGCCTACACGCTCGACACCAAATGGCGTAACCGCGCCGAATTTGCCACTAATCGCGAAGAGGCCCAAGGCTTCCTCACTCGCAAGTGGAAGAAAGAGCTGGACTACCGCCTGATCAAAGAGCTCTGGGCCTTCACCGACAACCGTATCGCTGTCCGATACGCCTACGAGTGGCACGACGATTCGGGCAACTGGTTCCGCTCCTATGGCAACGAAAACTGGGAGTTTGAAGCAGATGGCCTGATGCACCGCCGCTTCGCCTGCATCAACGATATGCCTATCAAGGAAAGCGAGCGCAAGTTCCACTGGCCACTGGGGCGCAGGCCAGATGATCACCCTGGTTTGAGTGAACTGGGCCTGTAAAAGCCACACTAGCTCCAAAATTGTAATAATCCGTTAGTGCGAGAGTGTTATTTCTGCCGCTAAGGATAGTTCCGGCTGTGCTCTTTCAGTCATGGCTTTCGGTGTTTGATTGTTGTTTCAACTAGGTCTAGCTGTGTTGGCCTGATATAACTAACTGAAAAATCTTTGTTTATCCACCTTATTTGGAGGCATCATCATGCCTAACGCACAAGTTCGCCCGCCACTTCCTCCTTTTACTCGCGAGTCGGCGATTGAAAAAGTCCGACTTGCTGAAGATGGCTGGAACACTCGCGAGCCTGAAAAAATTGCGCTCGCCTATACTCTTGATACCAAATGGCGTAACCGAGCAGAATTCGCAACCAATCGCGAAGAGGCTCAAGGCTTTCTCACTCGCAAGTGGAAGAAAGAGCTGGACTACCGCCTGATCAAAGAGCTCTGGGCCTTCACCGACAACCGTATCGCTGTCCGATACGCCTACGAGTGGCACGACGATTCGGGCAATTGGTTCCGCTCCTATGGCAACGAAAACTGGGAGTTTGAAGCAGATGGCCTGATGCACCGCCGCTTCGCCTGCATCAACGATATGCCTATCAAGGAAAGCGAGCGCAAGTTCCACTGGCCACTGGGTCGCCGTCCCGATGATCACCCAGGTCTGACTGAACTGGGACTCTGAGCCGTGCTAAACCTGATCCCATCAAGGGATCAGGTTCTTTTTTAGCAAAAGCTCATCATACCCATCGTTGCATTCCAGTCGCCCGCATGGCTGAGAGGCGAAAGCAGTCATTCACGATTGATCGCTTACGACCCATCGCTGCCGGTGGTAAACACGAACCCTGATAATGACGCGTAGTGTCATTAGGGTTGCCTTGTGTCCCGGCGACGGATGCAAACAATTCTTCCACCCTGTTACCCCCGTCGAGAGCCCTCTCATGAAAGTCCATTTCATCGTTCACGAATCGTTTGAAGCCCCTGGAGCGTATGAAGTCTGGGTGCAGGCGCGCGGCTACGATGCCAGCTATTCACGCGTCTACGTCAATGAGATGTTGCCAGAGAGTGCGGACGACATTGATCTGCTGGTCGTGCTGGGCGGGCCGCAGGATCCAGCCACAACCCTCGAGCAATGCCCTCATTTCAATGCGGTAGCTGAATGTCGCCTGATCGGCAAGGCCATCAATGCTGGCAAAGCGGTTGTGGGCGTCTGTCTTGGGGCCCAGCTCATTGGCGAAGCGCTGGGGGCGAAGTTTGGTCACAGCCCGGAAAAGGAAATCGGAAAGTACCCGATCAACCTTACGGCAGAAGGGAAAGCCAACAACAAGGTCGCACACTTTGGCGATGTCCTCGAAGTCGGCCATTGGCACAACGACATGCCAGGCCTTACTGTCCACGCCAAGATTCTCGCGGAGAGTGAAGGATGCCCCCGTCAGATCGTCGAGTACGGTAATTTGGTCTACGGATTCCAATGCCACATGGAGTTCACCCACGAAGTCATCGAGCGGCTGATCGCGGCTTCCGAACCTGAACTGCTTACGCTCACCGACCGTCGCTTCGTGCAGCAGCCAGCCGCGCTACGTGCCAACAACTGGGATGAGATGAACCAAAAACTGTTTACTTTCCTCGACAAGCTGATCGCCGAGTACCAGGCAACGTAAGACCCGACTTGCCCTGCGAACAGCTCGGCCCTGGAAACGAATCTGCCTTGCACGGCCTATGTTCGTGTTTGCAGGGTAGCCCGCCCCACATAGATAGCGTCTCGCCTGAGCGTGGCGCTGGCTGAGGCCGTCGCCAGGCACAGTGCTTCGGCTGTATGGTGATAGTGCAACTAAGCCGGGGTAGAGCCGTGTGAGGCCGCTTAGCTGCGAGGGTAGCGCTAGGCAGAATCAAATCTCCCCTCGGCGCCTTAAAGGCACCCACGCCCAGACCGCCCGTAAACGAAGCCTCAATCCCCCAGCTCCGAGCGGCGCTGCCAGCTTTTAGGCCTGGTATCCATAACCATGACCTCGAAGATGACCAGATTGTTTAAATTGGCGAGCACCCCTCTGCGAGTGATCACTCTCACTCTTCAAGGTCGCTGGATACTTCTTTAGCCAGGTCAATGAACACCTTCACCGCTGCGCTCAGAAAGGCATCTTTTCGTCGCATAAGGACGGCCCTTCGCTGCAAGCGCTCTGGCTCGAGTGTAATGGCCACCAGATCATCATGGGCCAACGCAATTTTGGCAGGCAATAACGTCGAGAGACTCGTCCGTCGAACGATTTCGATCACTGCGCCTAAAGCATTGGCCTCCATCTGAACCTTAGGGCGAATCCCATATTTGCGGCAGTAGCGGTCGATTTGCTCGCGAGTGGCAAACTCTGTGCTGAGCAAGACCAAAGACTCAGAACTCAGTCCGTGCGACGTAATGGAGCGTTCCTCGGCTAGGCGGTGTCTGCGGCTCACAACCAAAGCGAGTGTTTCGTTCAGTAAGGGGATGGCTTCGATGTCTGGTGCATGTATTTCATCGAATGCGATCCCTACGTCCAGCTCGCCCGCCAACAGCAACTCCTCGATACGCTCTTGGGAGATCTCTCTCAGGTTGACGGTGATTTTGGGATGCCTGGAATGAAATGCCTCGATCAGTGGCCCCACCAGATAGGTTGTGAACGTCGGCGTTACGGCAACACGTAATGAGCCACGGCTGAGGTCGCTGACATCATGTATAGCCCTTTTGGCTTCCTGCAATTCCTGATACGCACGTCGCGCATAGAGAAGATAGACATCCCCAGCGTCAGTCAAACGCGTCGTGCGGCCTGATCGGTCAAACAACTGAGCTCCTAGGCTCTCTTCCAACTGCCTTACTTGCTGAGACAGAGCTGGCTGAGAGACATGCAGCGCCGCCGCAGCCTTCGTGAAACTGAGATGTTCCGCAACCGCAAGAAAATACTGGATGTGTCTAGCGAGCATGAGTTAACCGATAAGATTATCTGATCTGAATCATAATAAATGAAACTTTTACCTTATGTCATGCGTTGCTTAATCTCTCTTTCACACCAGAGACATTGAGACAGCAACCATGAAAGCGATCATCGACGGTTTTCTGAAATTCCAGCAGAACGCCTTTCCTGAGCGGGTCAAACTGTTCAAGGACTTGGCCAACCAGCAGAGCCCAAAGGCGCTGTTCATCTCTTGCTCTGACAGCCGACTGGTGCCTGAACTGGTCACTCAGCGCGAGCCAGGCGATCTGTTCGTCATCCGCAACGCCGGCAACATCGTACCGTCGTATGGCCCGGAGCCTGGGGGGGTTTCGGCTTCGGTCGAATACGCGGTGGCCGGGCTCAAGGTCGCCGACATCGTGATCTGCGGCCACTCGGACTGCGGCGCGATGAACGCTATTGCAACCTGCAAGTGCTTGGATCACATGCCTGCCGTAGCCGGTTGGTTGCGCTACGCCGACTCGGCCAAGGTGGTCAACGAAGCCCGTCAGCACCCGGATATGCCCAGCAAAGTCGCTTCCATGGTGCGCGAAAACGTCATCGCGCAACTGGCCAACATCCAGACCCATCCATCCGTTCGCCTGGCTCTCGAAGAAGGCCGCGTCACCCTGCATGGTTGGATCTATGACATCGAAACCGGACGTATCGACGCCTTTGATGGCAGCACCGGGGCCTTCGTGTCGCTTGCAGAAAACCCTGAAGTCCACGCCGTTTCCCAACAAGCCAGGCACGTTGCCTGAAACCTGTACCTACGCCTTTACTTACCCAGGAGATTTACCATGATCCAGACTCAAGCCACCCGCACCGCTCGCCAGGAACTGACCGAAAACATCATTCTGGCCAAGGCCCGCAAGGATCTCTCCTTCGCCGAGATCGTCGACGGCACCGGCCTGTCCGAAGCCTTCGTCACTGCAGCCCTGCTTGGCCAGCACCCGCTGCCTGAAAGCGCCGCCAAAGTAGTAGGCGCAAAGCTCGACCTCAATGCTGATCAAGTCGCTCTGCTGCAATCGATGCCAATTCGCGGCAGCTTCTTCGACGGCGTGCCGAGCGACCCGACCATCTACCGCTTCTACGAGATGATTTCGGTCTACGGCACCACCCTCAAAGCACTGGTTCACGAGAAGTTCGGTGACGGCATCATCAGTGCGATTAACTTCAAGCTGGATATCAAAAAGGTCGAAGATCCGGACGGTGGCCACCGTGCTGTGATCACCCTGGACGGCAAGTACCTGCCTACCAAGCCTTTCTGATGCCACTCAGCCCGGCGTCAGAACTGCGCCGGGCTTACCCCCAACCCTCTACTCCGACCGAGCGCCGTATGAGTGCGCTGGTCTTCTTACGCCCCCAATACAGGTGATTGCTATGAAGCTGTTACTCGTTTTGTTCCTCGGCTGCCTTGGTTCTGTCGCTATGGCAGATGACCAGGTTACTCAGACTGCGCAGATTACGGTGGAGCCTTATCGCTACGAGCAGCACCTCGATATCGCGCACGTTGTGGCTGTTACCCCGGTAGCTAATGTCTGCGATGTGGTGCCAATGCAGCTGACTTACGACGATTCCAAAGGCGACCGTCACATCATGGAGTACCGCGTTATAGGGAATGGTTGTTCCAACAACTAACCCACGACCCAACGACTACGGGCCCATCGCCAAGGAACTTGAATCATGAAATTGTCACGCACACTCACCGCCGGCCTTCTTGCCATTGCCGTTAACAGTGCATTCGCTGCGGGTGGCCCTGGTGTCGAAACCACCACCCAGGCGTTCCTTCAAGCCCTCGAAGCAGGCGGTGGTAAGCCGCTGGAAACCCTCTCGCCGAAAAACGCCCGCGCCGTGTTGAGCGGTGCCCAGGCCAGCGTGAAGGTAGATCTCGCGGGTATACAGGTCGAACGCCGGAGCATCGAGGTAGAGGGCAGCTCCTTGGATATTCGTGTGATACGCCCAGAAGGGGCCAATGGCGACTTGCCTGTGTTCATGTTCTTCCATGGCGGGGGTTGGGTGCTTGGTGATTATCCCACTCATGAACGCCTGATCCACGACCTGGTAGTAGGGTCTGGTGCGGCGGCGGTTTATGTCGACTACACGCCGTCGCCAGAAGCTAAGTTCCCCACAGCGATCAATCAAGCTTACGGCGCCACACGCTGGGTTGCCGAACACGGGAAGCAGATTGATGTTGATGGAAGCCGTCTCGCGGTTGTGGGAAATAGCGTCGGCGGGAACATGGCCGCTGTGGTTGCGATCAAGGCTAAAGAGGCCGGCACCCCCAAACTGCGTTTCCAGGCGCTATTGTGGCCGGTGACGGATGCAGACTTCAGCAACGACTCTTACAACCGCTTCGCCAATGGTTACTTCCTTACTCGCGGCATGATGAAATGGTTCTGGGACAACTACACCACCGATCCTAAGCAGCGTAGCGACATCCACGCTTCACCACTCCGAGCAAGCCTGGAGCAGCTGAAAGGCCTGCCTCCAGCTCTAGTACAGACTGCCGAAATGGACGTACTTCGTGATGAAGGTGAAGCCTACGCCCGCAAACTCAATGCGGCAGGTGTGCCGGTTACTGCCGTCCGCTTCAACGGTATGATCCACGACTACGGCCTACTCAATGTACTCGCCGAAGTTCCCAGTGTCCGTGATGCGATGACTCAAGCCGCTCTGGCGATCAAGCAGCATCTGCAGTAGTCCAATCTAATCACGGTAAGGGCGGCAAAGTCGTATACGAAAGGCTGTAGTTCAAGGAGAAAGATATGAGGCCCACTGACGCGATACGAGGGAAAGAAGCGGACATCCGGCGCCTGATCGAGACCTATGGCTTCATTGAGCCCAAACTCTTCGGCTCCGCCGCTCGAGGCGATGACCACGATGGGAGTGACCTCGATCTGCTCACCACCATCCCTCCAGAAATGGCTGGCAAGATTTTCCTTGTTCGACATCGCCGAGCTTGAAGACGAGCTTCAGGCTTTGGTGGGCGTATCAGTTGACTTCCACGTCCACAACAAGATGCCTGGACACCTCAGGAAATTCATCGAGCTGGAGATGGTTACCCTCTAGCTGTGAACATGCTTGCGATGATCCTGGCGTCGAGCAGGGCATGGTGAGGCAGTTCTTCCCCATCGTTCGTCGCGGTCAGGGTCGTGGCATCAGTAGGGAAGTTTTTGACGTTCTTGGGCCATTCCCCACCGACATAAGCGAGCTCGCAGAACAGTTCCCAGTCGTAGGCAGGTGCGTCAGTGACAATCTCGAGCTCTTCGTCGTAGGTTGCCAGGAACCGCAGGAGCGCCGCTCTGGCCTTGATGATTGGCATGGCATACTCACCACCCGACAACTGCGGCAGTACGATCTCTTTCACGAAATCACTGCAGTCCTCTTCTCGCCACGCGTCGCTCACTTCCACGTAGAATTCCTGGCGATCCTCGGCGACCAACGCGAGGGAGATCAGCTTTGCCTGCGCGGTGAGCTGAGTGAACTCACAATCGAGAAAGAGCCTCATCTGTTGGAACCTCTGCAATGACTAGGGCCCGCCTGAAGTTGTCCCTGGAAGGCTGTCTGTGGGAAATCGCCTTGGCGTATTTCGGCCCTGAAAAGCTGTTGGAAACGATTGTAGATCTGTGGGAGGGTGCGAGCCCTCCCACAAGGCCGACCGTCGAGCACCTGTCGACCGACACGCTACCTACAGATGTCGTGAATATACTGAAAATTGCCCAGGTGCGAGTCGGGGCCCTCGTTCCAGGTCGCGTGCCTGTACCAAGTGTTGTCACGTTGTACGCACGGCGTGCCAGTGACCTCGCCGATGAGATCCTGGCAAAACTGCCGAGAGGCGAGCTCACCCGTACCTTGTGGGGATCGCAGTTAGAAGTCGAAGTTGGCCTGTGACGTCCACCTGCGGCAGGGAGAAGTGATGTGACGATTGATCATCGACTGCGGAGCCTGGAGATCGCGAGGCGCAGAGCGCTGTGGGCACTTGCCAATCTACAGCCTGGAGACGCTCGCGCTGAAAAGGTGCTGGCTGAACTCGACGAGGTTGACCAGGGCCTGCCGGACATCGAGAGTGGTGATCAGCTCTCCGCCCAGAAGCTCGTCGATCTCGTCACCACGAAGCTCCACAACGGCGTTCAGCTGGTTGTCGAGGAGAGTATCCCTGAGCCGTGGCTGCAGCGCTTCCAAGCGGCAAGTGTTGGCTCTACCCGCCTGGCAGAGGGGCCCTATCTGCGCGATTTTGAGAAGTTCGTGGCCGTGTGGCACCAGGAGCTTGAGCACTTGAAAGCCCATCGGGCCCACAGATCCAGCACGAGGTCGCAGTGAAAAGAACGATCCTGGGTATGACAGAAGCCGGCGAGCCGCTCTTGCAGCAGGCTCTTCAAGCCATCCGAGCCCATCAGCAGGCGGTGGATGAAGGGCGACCAGCAGAGGAGATCGAAAGGCTACGTCTCGAGGCTGATCACCTGTATCAAACCGTCATCGACTATCAGTTGCACAAGGCCGGCACGCTCGGGCAGTCAGTCCATTGATGGATCGCAATGGTCTTTGCGTTTGTTGGCAAATTTGCAAGCGGAGCGCGCCGGCCCGAAGGGCCAGAGGCCCGAGGATGGAAGCCCGTAGGGCAAAAACCGGGCGGAGCCGGGGTTTGGTGCACGACAGCTGTCCTCGGAGGGGCGAGCCAGCAAATTTGCGGATTCAGGAAATCCCTGGAGCCTTCGCCACGCCTGACTTACAGCGCCTAAGCCTCCCATTTTCTTCGGATTTCTTTGCGGATTTCATTAGGCCACCAACCGCGCACGCGTCACGGCGCTTCAGGCGGCTCAAGCTTGCAGACCGGCTTTCCATGCCTAGTGATCACGAATGAATGGCCTTCCTGCAGGAGCCTCATGAGTCGCCTGAAGCGCCTTCTCGCCTGCGTTAAGCTGATCACCTGCATCTCGACGTCTTCCTGTTCATGCGCCAGTTCAGCGACGTCTTGTTCTCGAATGGTCGCTCACGTAGTGCGATCTCACATTCACCGGCCCGTTACGCGTGTATCGCACGTGACCGCTCCGATAATGGCCGCTGATATGTTGAAGCGACAACCATTCAGGGAGGAATGACATCGCTTGGGTGTGGCACCGATACACCTTGGGCATGTGCTGTTGCAGGTACACCGCAAGCGAGTCTACTTTCACCTCGAAATTGTAGCCACACCAGTAGGCCTCGATAAGATCCCTGTCCCGGTGAAGGTAGTAGCGCTACAGCCAATCAGAATTCGGCGTCTCGTACCGGGGTTTTGCCAAATCTGGTGCCTCATACAGCCATGCATCAAACCCCTCTGCAGGGCCTCCCCAATGATAACCAGGAAGGTCGAATTTTTGAGAAAAGACTAGGCGCTCACCACGGAAAATTATTCAAATTTTGAAGATGCTCTAAGTCATCCCTTCTTATTAAATGGTTCGAATTCTTTAGTGCTGTTGGTGAGCTGATGAGATGTTGATGTTTTTTTGGCAATGAAATATCAAGATTTTGAAGTCTGGCAATATAGTGGGAAAAGATATTTGACTTATTGACAATATGATCGTTTTTCGGTGCATCGCAAGCTTTGACAAGCGACTTTTTTTCGTAGTAGCTTGTGAAAAAAAGGGGCGTTATGAAGAATTTTTTACTAGCACGATGTGTTGTTGCGGGTGTCAATTGCTTTGCTATTGAGACAAAGGTTGGTCGAGTTAAAGTAAATGGCGTAGAGCAAACAAATCGCACTATGATCTCTGGTGGGTTGGCTGAGTTAACGGTAAAGACATATATCTCGGCGCTTGCTAAGTATTTGGATTTTGTAGTTGAGTACATTTCATGTCTTTTGCTTTTTGGCAGTAGTAGTGCTGGTGTTGATTTTGAGTATATTTTGGATAAATTCTTCGAGTCTTTGAGTGTTGGAGGATATTCGGAGGATCAGGTTTTGGCGGAGACATGCCGCCGGTTAAATAAAAGGCCAGTGAAGCGTAGAACTATAAATGTCTATAGGTCAGCGCTGCTTATGGTGTTTCAGGTGGCTGATAAGTATGAGGATGCTGAAGTATCCCTGTTTGGGCTGGATTCTGGGTTCGAGCCTTTTAAGTTTACAAGGCGGGTGAAGCTTAAGGGCTACGAAATCAGTAGGCTTGAAAGTGAGTCTTTTCTAGCAGGTTGCATACGTGGAAGTGTCTCAAGCAGGTTGGTAAATCAGCTTCCTAAGTATTATCGAGGGAGTGCTAAACACTTTGTTGGAGAACTCAGGCTCAAGCGAGAAGACGTACTAAGAGCGATCCCATTGATTAAAAATCTTAGAGATCGTTGTGTCATAACTTTGCTGGCTGCAGGTGGTATGAGAATTTCAGAATGCTTGCAGCTGCTTCAACGTGATATTGATACAAAAAAACTCAAAGTTTTCTTACGGGATCCACGCGACCGCCTGGCTGTCTACTACGAAATGGGTCTCTCAGTTACACAAGTAAACTCTTTGAGATGGAAGGGTAGGTCAAGACCGGAAGTGTTTATGGTTGAACCATTTGCAACCATGTTTTGGCGCTACTATGCAGAATATCTCGTTTCTAAAGACTACCCGATATTTGATGCCAATGGTTTGTGGATTGCTCATGAGTTTGTATTCTGTTTGCAAAAGGGGCGAACGAAAGGGCTGCCGCTCTGTTTCGGTGATGAGGGGCTCATCAGGAAGTCCTTCAAAAGGCTATTCGAGAAGGTAGGGGTAGAGTGCGTGGCCCCACACGATCTTAGACACTGCTACGTATCATTTGTTGCGAATGAACTTGAAACTCCACAGGGTAAAGGGGAAGGGGTCGAAAAGACGTCGAAAATTGTTGGGCATGTAAATCCAGCAAGCACAGCCGTATATGATCACTTTAATCAGGATGAACTTACCGGACGTGCTGAAGAGGCTTATAGGAATATCGGGTATCACCCGGAGATGTTGAGCGAATGATCAATTTGACTAATGCTCCTGCATGGCTTGATAGTTATAATTACTCGGTGGAGATTGCTTGTGCGATAAGTGAGGCTTCGGAGTACCTTGTTCGTCGCTATCCTCCATCGAGAACGCTGACTTTCGAAAGTATAACTTCCACGCACGGCGGCGATGCAACGGAATTGTTCTTTTTGAAGCTCTTTAAGTATGCCCCTGGGTGTAATAATCGTCAATTTGACGAGAGTTGGATCGTTAATGCTTTCGAATTTGTCGTGGCGGCCAAGCAGGATTTGTCATCTGTTGATCTATCAGGCTTGTTTGATGTATCTCGAGAGCATTACAGGCGTTCAGCTTATACTGCTGTTCGGAAAGGTATTTGGCTAACCCTAGTGCTGCTGTATGGGAAGGGTTGTATTTCTTTGCCCGCAAGTTTTAAAGCTCTTTCTGTGATTGATGAATCCCTGCCCGGGGCTCAGCGAACAGATTTTGCATTTGAGTGCTATCCCGAGCTTATGAATTTCGTAGTTTCGGGCCGCTATAAGCTGTGTGAAAGTGAGTATTGGGCAGGTGTTGACTCCAAAGTTCGAGAGCGGGTAGCACAGTATGGAACAAGGCTTTTTTGGGTTCTTGGTGCTACAAAGCCAGAGCAGATTAATCTGGATGATGTAATCAAAGTTCATCTTCATTATATTGGGTCTAATGATAAGCTTGCTGCAGAGATTCCGACTCGTACTATAATGGGCTTTGTATGTCATCGTTTTGGAAGTCGGGTTGGATTTACTTATGAAGAATTCTGTAGAGAACTTGATGGTAAGATTTTAGGGGCTAGGAAGAATTCTCAAGGGCTTTCAGATGTAAGCGGTGAGCTGTCTTCGTTAGATGAACTGTATGCAGAAATGCAGGCACTGGTGAAGCGGGATTATGCACCGTCAAGGCTAGGTAATTTTACCCCGAATGATTTTGGTGTTGAGGGTGTAACAGCCTCTTTCGAATACTGGATGGTAAGTCAGAGAAGATTTATCGAGCGAAGAAATTATGAGCGTGAATTCGGAAATGTGGGTGGAATAAGTGCATTTAACATGTATATGTTTGAGTTTTTGCCAAGGTGGTATGCATCGTTTGAATACGAGGCCGGTTATTCATATCCTTCGTCACCTGCAAAATTGTCGAGCATCTTCATTGCCCCGGCTGAGGCGGTAAATGGAGCTCCACCATCATTTTTGACTTTTTTAGATAGGCTTTTTAAACAGCCTGTGGTCAGCGCAGATACTGTCCACCTCCAACAGTTGTCTTATTATTTCAATTGGGTGGAAAGGAAGTATCAAGAGCATGAAGGGTATACAGGGTTTCGAAACCCTATTACAGCACTTGATAAGCGTAAAGTCGCACCGTCTAGTGAGAGCAACGCTCGGCCCTTCACTCGCTGGCAGTATTCCATGGCTTTGAATTATCTTGGCTGTATATTTTGTGCTATCAAGCTGATAAATCAAGCTATTCTTGATGGGGACTTGATGTTATCGGATATTCAGTCATTCGAGCAAGTAGCACTTGCCCTTGGCTGGAATCCTAAGTTTTATTGTGGTGGGAGAGAATATACGGTATCCAGAATTCCCCGGGTCTTTTTGGAGAGATGGACAATTCCTGGAGACGGAGCGGTCTTGACCGTCATCTCTACTCACTACTTGGTGCATATTCTGACTGCGGTCGATAGTGGTTTGCGCCATCAAAGTGTCCGGTGGCTGTGCATTAATTTTGACCGTTATTTGGGCGAAGATTATGCTGATAATTCGGCCCATAAGATTTACGTGTCTACTGATAAAGTTTCGCAGAGCCCAATTGAGAGCCATGTTAGTACCCTAACTATCGAGGCGTTGAGGTTTCACAGGGATTTACGTGATTTGATTGATTTGCCTGTTTTTAAGCAGGAGATCTACTATAGGGGGAACGAGGAAACAAGAAAAGGAAAATTTATCCCGCTTTTTTCAAGGAATGTTGCTACTGGTCACCCTTTTAACGAAGTCTCATATGGTGAGGCGTATGTAAAATTTCTGATTGAGTTTCAGGTTTTTTTGAATGATTTTGGCGCGGACTGTAAATTGTTTGAGCTGAAGCCTGACGGGTACCACTACGGTGATAAAATAGAAGGAGATATTAGGGTTTCTACGCATTACGGTGTGTTGTATTGCCCGATTAGGCCTGTTACTGATATGACGCCGCACCATACCAGGTCAAGTACGGTAAGGGCTTGGAGGCGGTTTATGTCTGCTGAAGATGTTGGTAGATATAAAACTGGGCATAAGTCAGTTGCAGTAGTTAATTATTACGATAAAGTCTTGGAAGAAGACAGGGTTGAGTTGTCACAAAGGTTGAATAGAGATATTGACAACGTATGGGCCGGGGAGTCGATTAATGCGAGCTCGCCTATGTCAAACTTTAGAAAGTCAATACAGTTAAATCCTGCTAAAGCGATGGTGGATTTCGGATGTATAACATCTGCGCCAGTAAGTGGGAGTGAGGAAGTCGATGGTGTTGCTTTGATAACACGACAGCACCATTCCGGATTAGCTCATTTCTCTACACATATCTGTACAAGAAATGGTGTTTGCACTGAGGAGATGAAGCTAGAGGGTCTCGAGGATAGGTGTGGTATGTGTATTTATGCCGTAAAAGGTGTTGATAATCTACCCGCTATCGATGTGAAAATTAATTGCTTGACAGTTGAGGTCAGGGATCTTCATGACTATGCTGATTCTCTGTGTGAGAAAAATCAATATGAGTTGGCCAAGGTAGATGAGCGCCTGGAGGTTGTAGTTGCAGAATTGCTTGGCTGGATATGGTCTCGAGATCATCTGGTGGTTACAGCCAAGAATATGAAGGATTACGATGACAAGTTCTTTTCATTTAGGCCTGAAATTTTAGAGAGGAGTATGCGTCAGTTTAATTGTGATGAACGCTCTGTCGAGTACGTGCTTTCTCGGCTGTACCTTGATAGCCAGTTTCCATACTTGATTTCTGATGTTGTTAGGGCCAAATATCGGGCCCTGCAAGTTGCTCTAATGGGGAATCAATCTGGTGTGTTTGATATTTTTAATCGTGCAGTAGATTCGACTTCGGAATTTGTTGGGCAGATAAAGTCAATGCTCGATTTTCAAGGCATGAAAGTATCGGAGTTGGCTCGAGAATTAGAAGCTAAGCTTCAATGCTCGCAAGGGTATATTAATACCATTGGCACAGTATTGGTTGAGGATGAAGAGTGACTAATTTTAGGCAGAAGCCGTTGGGTATATGGCAAGAGGCTAAAGTTAGCCAGAAACAGAAAAGGATCAACGATATTTTACTTCAGATGAAGAAGTATCGTTATAAGCCCGGGCGTGTTACGGAGCTAGCTAGGGTTGTCGCGGATAGGCTTAATGAGTCTACTGCTGTTGGAGAATCGGCGGTGGCTGAGAAAATTTGTAGCTCAAGCTTGTTGAGAACTCGGGGGCCATATAGGAGGTATTTGGACGCATTTATGTTTGAGTATGGCGGCGCAACTGTAAAGGGTGGTTGCTCATACGGTGATGCGGTAGAAAAGCGTTACATTGCGTCTCTTGAGTTGCAGTTGGAGAACTCAAAGTTGCTGCAAGGTAGACTCCAAGAGGAAGTTTCCAGGTTGAAATCTAGGCAAACTCCTAATAATGAATATAGTCGAGATCAACTTGCCAGCGAGGCTGCGGTTAAGGTTGCGCAAATGGGGAAGGCTTGCACTGTTATTTTTGATCTTTTGCTGAGTACGGGTTATGTCAAGTATGATGAGTCTACAGGTGACTTGTTAGCAGTGGGGCGCTCGAGGAAAGTGGTTGTTTGTGCTAGGGATATTGCAGCTTACTTGAATTGGAGATTTAAGCTGAGTGGTAAGTCTATTGAGTAAATGCGGTGCGGTAATATTGTGATTTTTAGTGTGAGGGATGACGTGAAAACTGGGTGATTTCGTGACTTTTTGTGGGTTGCTATAGTTTGGCTTGATGTATTTTATGTCGTTTTTCGTTTAAAGTCTTGCGGGTTGTCTTTGATATTCAAGTATTTGTTTTTGCTTCCTGGTCTCATGCTTGCGTATGTTTGAATTGATTAACTGTATTTAAATAAAGGTAGTGTCATGGGTAAGTTATTCCTTTTAACTACGGGAATCACTAGGAGATACCTAAGCCGCATCATTCTACTCACATGACTACATCTCACCAGCACTGGAGTCCAGGCTGCTGATTCGCGAGATACCACTGCGAACGGCTCGTTTTCCATCACTCTGATGAAGCCCCATGTAGGCCTATTGAGGGGTTCCCCGTGCATTGGCAGAACTTGTGAACATTTTCCGCTAGCTTTATGCAGTAGCTGCACAAAGTAGCCACTCGGTTTTACGGGGGTTCCAGCCAACGACGATGGATTTTTGGCCCGATAAAGGTTCAATTCCTGCCTGGGACGCCATTTCCTGTTTCCCCACATGCCCGCCATCCATCATTGCAACGCGCGATGGTGTTGTTCGTCTGCCTTGCTACCGGCCAGGCGCTGACGCATCACGAAGTACCCCACCACCACCAGTACCACTGTCAGCACTGTGAACCAGAACTGGAAGCGTGACGCCGGTTCGAATGCCTGGGTGCCGATCACCGCCAGCAAGGCGAACAACGCGACGATGTTGGCATACGGGAACAGCCAGGCCCGGAAGGCCGCCGGGTCGATCGCTTCATGGCGGGTTTTCCAGCGCATGGCCATGTGGGCGATGATGATGAAGATCCATACGACCATCACCAGGCTGCCGGTGCTCTTGGCCAAGGTCATGAACAGGTCGCCGCCGCTGACGAAGTGCACGGTCAGGATCATCGTGCAGATCGACAGGCTAAGCAGCAATGCATTGATCGGCACACCTTTGGCGCTCGTGCGCGAGAACAGCTTGGGTGCGTGCCCGCGCTGGCTCAGGGAGAACAGCATGCGCGAGTTGGAGAACATGAACGAATTCATCACCGACATGAACGAGACGAACAGCACCAGTTTCATGGCCACCGCAGCACCACCGAACCCGGCCAGGCTGAACAGCGAAACGTAGGGCGAGGCCAGGTTGGCCTTGTCGGTCCACGGCAGGCAAAGGATCAGGATCGACACCGAGCCTACATAGAACAGCATCACCCGCAGGATCACGCTCTTGATTGCGCGAATCACGTTCTGTCGCGGGTTTTCCGACTCACCTGCAGCCACGGCGGCAATTTCGCTGCCGCCCAGCGAGAAGATCACCACGATCACGCCAGCCATCACCGGTGACAGGCCGTTGGGCATGAAGCCGTCATGGGCGGTGAGGTTGACCAGCCCGGGGGAGGGGATGTTGCTGTGCAGGCCAAGCAGGATCGAAATGCCCAGTAGCATGAAAATGAGAATGGTGGCGACCTTCATCGCGGCCAGCCAGTATTCCACTTCGGCAAAGGAGCGTACCGAGTAGGCGTTGCTGGCCATCAACGTCACCAGCATCAGGAAAGCGCCTGCCCAGATCGGCAACCAAGGTAGAAAGTCATGCAGGATCGCGCCCAACAGCACTGCTTCGAGGGTGATGGTCATCATCGACTTGAACCAGTACAGCCAGCCGACAGCAAAACCGGCCCAGTCACCGAGGTAGGTGTTGGCGTAGGTCGAGAACGAACCGGCATCCGGGTTGCGGCAGGCCATTTCGCCGAGCATGAACATGACCAGGGTGACCACCAACCCCCCGATGAAGTACGACAGGATGGCCGCAGGGCCCGCCGATGCGATTAACGCGCCAGACCCCATGAACAGCCCGGCACCGATTACCCCGCCCAGGGCAATCATGGTGATGTGCCGCTGCTTCAGGCTTTGTTTCAAACTGTTGGATTGCATTTCCTTGTCCTCTCTTATTATTGGGGGCCGACAACGTTCCCCTACGCAGGCACTGTCGTGCGCCTGCGTCCACGCGTGGCAAATAGCTACCAGGCTGCCACCATGGACAATAAGGCCAAGGACCTCAAACGAATTCTATGCACAACATCCTGCTGATTTTTCCTAAGGACAGTTGCGCTTCATGTCGCACGGCGGACACTTTCTCCTAAAGCCCCCAGTGCTTCAACGCCCACAACACCCCCATGCCCACAACCAGCGTCAGCATCGTGCTGCGTGTGCGCCAGGCTACCAACGCAGCCAGGACCGCCGCGGGTATCTGCGGGTTCGTCCAGTCGAACCCGGCATGCCGGTCAGGGAAGACCACGGCCGGCAACACCAGCGCAGCCAGTACACTGGCCGGCACATAGGCCAATGCGCGGCGAAACAGAGGCGGGATGCGCAACACCGTGTGCAGTTCGATGAACGACAGCCGGATGGCGAAGGTGCCCAGGCCAATCAGCACGAAGGTTATCCACTGGGTCGTTTCGCTCATGATGCGTTCTGCTCTGTATGGGCTTCAGGTACGGCGTGTCGTTTTTGCCGACTCTCGATGGCCAGCCCGGCGATGATTCCGCCGACGGCACCGGTCAGCAGGCCAAGGTTGTAGGGCAGGTCAACGGCCAGCACCGCAAGCACGCCACCGGTCAGCGCGGCGCCGAGCATGGCGGTATTGCGAATGCCGGGTATCAGCAAGGCCAGAAAAGACAACGGTATGGCAAAACCCAGTGACCAGTCTTCCGGAATGCCTGCGCCCAGGTACATGCCCGCCAGTACCGAGAGGTTCCAGCCGAACCACATGGTGATCGCCGTGCCGGCGTAATAGGGGTAGGCATGCTGGCCTAGTCCGCCTGTGCCCATTTTCAGTGTGCACAGGGCGAAGGACTGATCCGACAGCATGAACGCCATTGGCCATTTGTGACGGCGCGGGAGGTGGCCCAGGTGTGGGGCCAGGCTGGCGCTGTACATCAGAAAACGCAGGTTGATCACCAGTGCGGTGACCACCATCGTCACTGGCAGGGCGGCGTTTTGCATCAATTGCATCACCACCATTTGCGCAGAGCCGGAGTAGAACAGCAAGGTCATGCCAATGGCGTCGGCGGGTGACAGGCCCATGCCGATTGCCGTAACCCCGGTGATCAGGCCAAAAGGCACAATGCCGGAGGTCAACGGCATAACGCTTTGTGCGCCCTGCTTGAATGCTTGGGTCGCGCTTGGGTACTGCATGGGAGTTCCTTGAAGCTGTTCGGAGGGTGCATGGACACCCTCACGTTAATGCGCCTGACAGTTGGCCACAACGTCAGATTTCTGAAATAGTAGGCCTAAAAAATATAGGCCTCATACCGTGTATCTCGACAGCCCCACCCGGCACTCGCTCCAGCTCAATGCCTTGCGTGCCTTCGAGGCGTCTGCGCGCCTGGGCGGTTTCGCGCGTGCCGCCCTCGAACTCAAGGTCACCCCAGGGGCCATCGCCGCCTTGGTCAAGACGCTGGAAAACGAATACGGCGCTGCGTTGTTCGAGCGCCATGCCAAGGGCGTACGCCTGACGCCCCTCGGTGAGAGCGTGAAAAGCCAGTTCACCGAGGCGTTCGATGCAGTGGAAGCCGCCGCGCGCACGTTACGGCGGCTGGCTGCGCCGCAGCGTGTGCACATTGTAACGTCGCCGGCCCTGGCGCAGTTGTGGATAGGGCCACGTCTGCCGGAACTGACCCGCCTGCTGGCGCCCATCGAGATTTCGGTTACGGCGGTGGATGAGCCGCCCAACCTCAAACGCAGCCCATTCGACCTGTGCCTGTTCTACACCGAAAAACCCGAACGCTGGCAGCGCAGGATCGCCACGGAAGAAGTGTTGCCCGTATGCGTACCCGCCTTGGCAGAGAGCATCATCACCCCTGCGGACCTTGCCAATGCCCGTTGCATTGCTGACGTAGGCTGGAATGACTGGGCGGTGTGGGCCGGCGCAGCCATGCCGGGGCACAATTTCGTGGCCCGTGGGCCGGGTTTTTCCCTGTACTCGATTGCATTGCAGCAGGCGTTGCTGGCTGCCGGTGTGCTGATCGGGCGCAGAAGCCTGGTGCAACGCTATCTGGACAGCGGCGAACTGGTGGCGCCCATCGACTGCGCGGTGCCTTTGGGCATGACCATTGCCGCGTGGCGATTACCGGGTGCCAAGGGCAACCAGGTGGTGGCTGCGGTGGAGGAGGCGCTGCTGCAGTTGGCTTGAGCCTTGGCGCTGCCTGTCGGGTGGCGCCCCCGATAGGCCTCGTCGCCAATCCTCACACGTGGCTTATCGCGTCTTCATTGCCATCTGATGTGCCGTCTGCCTGGGAGAGCTGTTCTTGTGCTTTCTCCTGGACCCGGTTCTCGATCTCCTCTTGCAAGCGCTGAGCGATCAACTCGCCGACCTTGGCCTTCACCTCTGGCGGCAGGGCTTCGTACTGCGCTTCGGTCAGGCCAATTTCGCTCAGCAGTTTTTCCTTGATCATCTCGCTGTGCGATTTGGACATCAGGTCCTGAAACGCTTGCCGGGCAGTGCTGGTGGTCAGTTGCTCCGTGCTGTTCTGCCCGGTTACGCCAGAGCCAAGGTTTTGCAGCATCACCTTGAATTTGGCGAAAGCCTCCTCCCGGGCATCCTCAGCGTTCTGCTGCGCCGTGTTGCCTTGGTTTTGCTGCTGGGCTGTCGTGCTGGCGGTGGTGATTGCCGTGCGCAAATCCGTAGCCTGCGCCGCAGCCTGTTCATCGTTGGCGCGCTGTGGTTGATGGAGCGTGGGCTGCCAGCTGACGCCGTTGTGGGCGATTATCATGTTTCCTCCTTGGAAATCGTGTTGGCAGGCGTTACGCGCAAAAGCCATGCCAGCGCTATGGCAGCTGGAAACCGGGCGTTGGGGCTATTCCGGTTGCACGCTGGCGGGCATATGCTTGCCCGTCACAGGCATCATCTTGCCGCCTGCGGCAATTACCACCACTGTCGGCAGCCCCTTGACCGGAGCGCAGTTGCTGGGCATCAGGGAGAGCGTCCATGAATCAGGAAACCAGGCCGGCCCCCGCTGGCTTCAGTGAACAGCAGTTGCACACATTGTTCGAGTTGATCAGCGATGGCATCTGGGACTGGAATGCCAACACCGGCTACGTCTATCGCAACCCGGGCTGGTACGCGATGCTCGGCTACGCCAGCCACTCCATGGCCAACTCGGTACTGACCTGGGAAAGCGTGATCCACCCGGAAGACTACCCACGGGTAATGGCGCATTTCGAGGCGTACATCCGTCAGCATAACGAGCGCTACCTCATCGAATACCGCTGCCGTTGCCACGATGGCAGCTACCTGTGGATCGAAGACAGCGGCTACATCATCGACCGTAACGAAGACGGTTCGGTGGCGCGCATGCTCGGTGCTCACCGCAATATCGACGCCGGCAAACGCCTGGTCGAGCAGCTGGAGCAGAAGAACCAGTCGCTGGAAGGGCAAGTGGCCGAGCGCACCCGTGAGTTGTCCTGGGTGAACCAGCAGTTGCAGCGGCAACTGGACGAGAACCGTGAGTTGGCTGAGCGCGATGCGTTAACCCGCATTGCCAACCGCTATCGGTTGGAAAAGGCCTTGCAGCGGGAGTGCGAGCGGGCGCAGCGCTTTCGCCAGCCGTTGTCGCTGATCGCCATGGACCTGGATGATTTCAAACCGATCAACGACCGCTACGGGCACGCCCGGGGCGATGCAGCGCTGGTGCGGGTGGTCGACAGCCTGCGGACCTGCCTGCGCGAACTGGACCTGTTGGCGCGCTGGGGCGGGGACGAGTTCGTTATCGTACTGCCGCAGAGCACGCTGGGCGAGGCGCTGGATGTCGCCGGGCGCTTGCGCCAGGTGATGGCGCAACTGGAACCGGTGGGGGAGTGCCGTCTGACCATGAGTTATGGCGTGGTGCAGTGGCAGGAAGGGGAGGACCAGCATGCGCTGCTGGCGCGGGCTGATATGGCAATGTACCGGGCCAAAGGGGCCGGCAAGAATGCCATCGCCGAGTGAATTGGTTTGCCGGTACAGGTATAAAAAAGACCCGCAGCGCCTCTCGGCGCGGCGGGCCAAATCGGCCTCGGCCGCTTCAGTGTCAGATATGCAGGGCGTGGCCCAGGGCACGCAGTGCCGCTTCCTGTACCGCTTCACCCAGGGTCGGGTGGGCATGGATGGTACCGGCCACATCCTCCAGGCAGGCACCCATCTCCAGCGACTGGGCAAACGCCGTGGACAGCTCGGAAACCGCCACGCCAACCGCTTGCCAGCCCAGGATCAGGTGGTTGTCACGCCGCGCGACCACGCGCACGAAACCGCTTTTCGACTCCAGGCTCATGGCCCGGCCGTTGGCGGCGAACGGGAACTGCGCGACGATGCAGTCCAGGCCTTGCTGACTGGCCTGTTCCGGCGTCTTGCCGACCACGACCACTTCCGGGTCGGTGAAGCACACGGCGGCTATCGCAGCGGGTTCGAAGCGGCGTGCCTTGCCGGCGATGATCTCGGCCACCATCTCGCCCTGGGCCATGGCCCGGTGCGCCAGCATCGGTTCGCCGGCCACGTCGCCGATGGCCCAGACGTTGTGCATGCTGGTCTGGCAGCGCTCGTCGATGGCAATCGCGGCACCATTCATCTTCAGGTCCAGGCATTCCAGGTTGAAGCCCTTGGTGCGTGGGCGGCGGCCCACGGCTACCAGCACCCGGTCGGCTTCCAGGCGCAGTTGTCCGCCCTTGCCATCGTTGGCCAGCAGGCAGCCATTTTCGTAACCTTCGACGCTGTGGCCAAGGTGCAGGGCGATACCCAGCTTTTTCAGCGACTCGGCCACCGGGGCGGTCAGTTCGCTGTCGTAAGTCGGCAGGATGCGCTCGCGCGCTTCCACCACGCTGACCTGCGCGCCAAGCTTGCGGTAGGCGATACCCAGCTCCAGGCCGATGTAGCCACCGCCCACCACCACCAGGTGTTGCGGCAGGGCTTTCGGTGCCAGGGCCTCGGTCGAGGAAATCACCGGCCCACCCAACGGCAGCATCGGCAGTTCGACACTGCTGGAGCCCGTGGCCAGCAACAGGTGCTCGCACTGGATGCGCTGGCCATCCACCTCGACCTGCTTGCCATCAAGCACCTTGGCCCAGCCGTGCACCACCTTCACCCCGTGCTTTTTCAGCAGGGCGGCGACACCAGTGGTCAGGCGATCGACGATGCCGTCTTTCCAGGCCACGCTCTGGCCGATGTCCAGGCGTGGCGAAGCCACGCTGATGCCCAGCGGCGAGGGTTCGGTAAAGCGCGAGGCCTGGTGGAACTGCTCGGCCACATGGATCAGCGCCTTGGACGGAATGCAGCCGATGTTCAGGCAGGTACCGCCCAGCGCCTGGCCTTCCACCAACACGGTAGGGATGCCCAGTTGCCCGGCGCGGATGGCCGCCACATAGCCGCCAGGGCCGCCGCCGATGATCAACAGGGTTGTCTGGATAGTCTGTTGCATGCTCACTCCACGAACAGGCAGGCGGGTTGTTCGAGCAGGCCACGCATGGCCTGGATGAACAGGGCGGCGTCCATGCCATCGACCACGCGGTGGTCGAACGAGCTGGACAGGTTCATCATCTTGCGCACGACGATCTGGCCGTCGATCACCACGGGCCGCTCAACCATGCGGTTGACACCGACGATCGCCACTTCCGGGGTGTTGACCACCGGCGTGCTGACGATGCCGCCCAGGGCGCCGAGGCTGGTCAGGGTAATGGTCGAACCGGACAGCTCTTCGCGGCTGGCCTTGTTGTTGCGCGCAGCGTTGGCCAGGCGTGAAATCTCACCGGCATTGGCCCACAGGCTGCCCGCTTCGGCGTGGCGCAGCACGGGTACCATCAGGCCGTTGTCACCTTGGGTGGCGATGCCCACATGCACCGCGCCATGGCGGGTGATGATCTGCGCTTCGTCATCGTAGGTGGCGTTTATCTGCGGGAAGTCACGCAGTGCCACGACCAGGGCGCGCACCAGGAACGGCAGCAGTGTCAGCTTGCCGCGGCTGTCGCCGTGCTTGCTGTTGAGCTGCTGGCGCAGGGCTTCCAGGGCGGTGACGTCGATTTCTTCCACATAGCTGAAGTGCGCGACCCGGCGCTTGGCGTCCTGCATGCGCTGGGCGATCTTGCGGCGCAGGCCGATCACCGGCACCTGCTCGCTGTCGGTGCGCCTGGCATAGCCATTGGGGGTTTGCCCGGCAGCGCTTTGCGGTTTGCTCATGAACGCGTCGAGGTCTTCGTGCAGGATGCGCCCGGCCGGGCCGCTGCCGTGCACATAACGCAATTCGATGCCGGCATCGAGGGCACGTTTGCGCACCGCCGGCGAGGCCAGCGGCTTGTCGCCCGGCTGGCGCGGCACGATGGGCGCTGCCTCGTGGCTGGCTGACGCCTGGTATGCCGCCGGTTTAACGTCTTTCTGTGGTTCAGGTTTAGCGGCTACCGGTGCCGCAGGCACTTCGGCCGGCTTGGCTTGCGGCACATCCACATGGTTGCCGCTGCCTTCCACTTCGATGCGGATCAGCTCACTGCCGACCGCCATCACTTCACCTGGCTGGCCACCTAAGGCCAGCACCTTGCCGCTGACCGGCGACGGGATTTCCACGGTGGCCTTGTCGGTCATGACGTCGGCTACTACCTGGTCCTCGGCGATGATGTCGCCCACCTTGACGAACCATTCCACCAATTCGACCTGCGCGATGCCTTCGCCAATGTCCGGCATCTTGATGACGTGCGTGCCCATTCAGACCTCCATGACCTTTTTCAATGCCGCACCTACCCGCGAAGGCCCTGGGAAGTAAGCCCATTCCTGCGCGTGAGGGTAGGGGGTGTCCCAACCGGTGACGCGCTCGATCGGCGCCTCCAGGTGGTGGAAGCAGTGCTCCTGCACCAGCGACACCAGTTCTGCGCCAAAGCCACAGGTACGGGTGGCCTCGTGTACTACCACGCAACGGCCGGTCTTTTTCACCGACTCCACGATGGTGTCCAGGTCTAGCGGCCACAGGCTGCGCAGGTCGATCACTTCGGCATCCACGCCACTTTCTTCGGCGGCCACCTGGGCCACGTACACGGTGGTGCCATAGGTGAGCACGGTCACGTCATTGCCGGGGCGGGTGATGGCGGCCTTGTCCAGTGGCACGGTGTAGTAGCCATCGGGCACGGCGCTGTGCGGGTGTTTCGACCACGGCGTAACCGGGCGGTCATGGTGGCCGTCGAACGGGCCGTTGTACAGGCGCTTGGGCTCCAGGAAGATCACCGGGTCGTCGCATTCGATCGAGGCAATCAGCAGGCCTTTGGCGTCGTACGGGTTGGATGGCATTACGGTGCGCAGGCCGCACACCTGAGTGAACATCGCTTCCGGGCTCTGGCTGTGTGTCTGGCCGCCATAGATACCGCCACCGCAGGGCATACGCAGGGTCAGCGGGGCGATGAACTCGCCGGCCGAACGGTAGCGCAGGCGGGCCATTTCAGAAACGATCTGGTCGGAGGCCGGGTAGAAGTAGTCAGCGAACTGGATTTCCACCACCGGGCGCAGGCCGTAGGCACCCATGCCCACGGCGGTGCCGACGATGCCGCTTTCAGAGATGGGCGCGTCGAACACGCGGGACTTGCCGTACTTGGTCTGCAGGCCTTCGGTGCAGCGGAACACGCCGCCGAAGTAGCCGACGTCCTGGCCGTACACCACCACATTGTCGTCGCGCTCAAGCATGACATCCATGGCCGAGCGCAGGGCCTGGATCATGGTCATGGTAGTGGTGGCCATGGCGGTTTCCGGGTTGATGCTGTTGTTGTGGTCGTTCATCTCAAACCCCCAGTTCCTGGCGTTGGCGGCGCAGGTGGTCGGGCATCTCCTTGTACACGTCCTCGAACATCGAGGCGGCGCTCGGGATGTGACCGTTGGCCAGGGTGCCGTACTGCTCGGCTTCTTTTTGCGCAGCAATCACGGCCGCTTCGAACTCGGCCGTGGTGGCCTGGTGTTCTTCTTCGGACCAGTGGCCGATCTTGATCAGGTGCTGCTTCAGGCGGGCGATCGGGTCACCCAGCGGGAAGTGGCTCCAGTCATCGGCAGGGCGGTACTTGGACGGGTCGTCCGAGGTCGAGTGCGGGCCGGCACGGTAGGTGACCCACTCGATCAGGCTCGGGCCCAAACCACGGCGGGCACGTTCGGCAGCCCAGCGCGAAGCGGCGTAAACGGCGACGAAGTCGTTGCCGTCCACCCGCAGGGAAGCGATGCCGCAGCCCACGCCACGGCCGGCGAAGGTGGTCGACTCGCCACCGGCGATGGCCTGGAAGGTTGAGATGGCCCACTGGTTGTTGACCACGTTGAGGATCACCGGGGCGCGGTAAACGTGGGCAAAGGTGAGGGCGGTGTGGAAGTCCGATTCGGCAGTGGCGCCGTCGCCGATCCAGGCCGAGGCAATCTTGGTATCGCCCTTGATCGCCGAGGCCATGGCCCAGCCGACCGCCTGCACGAACTGGGTCGCCAGGTTGCCGCTGATGGTGAAGAAGCCGGCCTCGCGTACCGAGTACATGATCGGCAGCTGGCGGCCCTTGAGGGGGTCGCGTTCGTTGGACAGCAACTGGCAGATCATCTCCACCAGCGACACGTCGCGGGCCATCAGGATGCTTTGCTGACGGTAGGTGGGGAAGCACATGTCGGTGCGGTTAAGCGCCAGCGCCTGGCCGCTGCCGATGGCTTCTTCGCCCAGGCTCTGCATGTAGAAGGACATCTTCTTCTGGCGCTGGGCAACCACCATGCGGCTGTCGAAGATCCGCGTCTTGAGCATGGCGCGCATGCCTTGGCGCAGGATCTGCGGGTCGATGTCTTCAGCCCACGGGCCTTGGGCGTCGCCTTGCTCGTCGAGCACGCGGACCAGGCTGTAGGACAGGTCGGCGGTGTCGGCAGCGTCGACATCGACAGGGGGTTTACGGGCTTGACCTGCATCGTTCAGGCGCAGGTAGGAAAAATCGGTCTGGCAGCCTGGCCGGCCGGTGGGCTCGGGCACATGCAAACGCAGGGGGGCGTACTCGTTCATGCTTTTTACGCTCGCTCGGGTATTTGTTTTTGTGAGCTCTGAAGCGGCCGCCGCTGAGTACCGGCTTGTGACTGGTAAGTCAGCGTCCCCTACATCTTAGTGGTCCGGCAGGAGAATTTTTCTCTCAAGTTGATTGCCTTTGCCGAGCGGGGCAGATAAACATTCCGCATAAACACAAAAAACCGGTGATTTTGTCTCATGCGCAAACTCGATCGTACCGATATCGGCATTCTCAACAGCCTGCAGGAAAACGCCCGCATCACCAACGCCGAGCTGGCACGCTCGGTCAACCTGTCGCCCACGCCCTGTTTCAACCGGGTGCGGGCCATGGAAGAGCTGGGGGTGATCCGCCAGCAGGTGACCTTGTTGTCGCCCGAGGCGTTGGGGCTGGATGTGAATGTGTTCATCCATGTCAGCCTGGAAAAACAGGTAGAGCAGTCGCTGCACCGCTTCGAGGAAGAAATTGCCGAACGGCCCGAGGTGATGGAGTGCTACCTGATGACGGGCGACCCGGACTACCTGTTGCGGGTACTGCTGCCGAGTATCCAGGCGCTGGAGCGGTTTCTCGATTACCTCACGCGGTTGCCGGGTGTGGCGAATATCCGCTCGAGTTTTGCCTTGAAACAGGTGCGCTACAAGACAGCCTTGCCGTTGCCGGCCAATGGCATGACCTTGCGCGAATAGAAGAGGCCCCAGGCGTTCGAGAGGCTGCTTGATATTTTAAACACCCCCAGCCTATGTTGTTGTCAGCCTACAACAACAAGGACAAGCGTCATGAGCATCGCTCAGCTCCAGGGCATCGATGAAATCGAATGCGTCACCCCCGACCTCAACGGCGTCCCACGCGGCAAGGTGATGACCGCCGAAGGCTTTCTCGAAGGCCGCCGCCTACAGATGGCCCGTGGGGTGCTGCTGCAATGCATCATGGGCGGCTACCCGCCGGCGAAGTTCTACGGCAGCGACGACGGCGACCTGGCGTTGGTAGCGGAACCCAGCCAGGTTCATCGCTTGCCCTGGAGCGATGACGGTCGCGCCCTGGCCATCTGCGATGCCAATGAACTGGATGGCCGGCCCTCGGCACTGTCCACCCGGGGCCAGCTGAAGGCCGTGATCGCCCGCTACGCAGCGTTGGGTCTGGCACCGGTAGTGGCGACCGAGCTTGAGTTCTTCGTGTTTGCCCCCAACAGTGACCCGCAGCAGCCGTTCCAGCCACCGCTGGGCACCGACGGCCGCCGCGAGCTGGGCCATTCGGCGTTCAGTGTCAGTTCCAACAACGGCCTGCGCCCGTTCTTCAATGAGGTGTACCAGTGCATGGCCGCGCTCGGCCTGCCGCGCGACACCTTCATGCACGAAATGGGCGTCAGCCAGTTCGAGATCAACTTGCTACATGGCGACCCGCTGCTGCTGGCCGACCAGACCTTCCTGTTCAAACACCTGCTCAAGGAAGTGGCACTCAAGCACGGGCTGACCGTGGTGTGCATGGCCAAACCGCTGGCGCGCACGCCTGGCAGTTCCATGCATATTCACCAGAGCCTGGTCGATACCGGCAGCGGGCGTAACGTGTTCAGCGATGAGCAGGGCCAGCCTACCGATACCTTCCACCATTTCATCGGCGGCCTGCAGGCATGCATGGCCGACTTCACTGCGCTGTTTGCGCCCAACGTCAACTCGTACCAGCGGCTGTGCCACCCCTATGCGTCGCCGAACAACGCCTGCTGGTCCGAGGACAACCGTGCAGCAGGCTTGCGCATCCCGGCCAGTGCAGCGGTAGCGCGGCGGGTGGAAAACCGCTTGCCCGGCGCTGACGCCAACCCCTACCTGGCCATCGCCGCCTCCCTGGCCGCGGGGTTGCACGGCATCGAGCAGCGCCTGCAACCTTCGCCGGCGATCCAGGGCGAGTTCGAAGTGCCGGAGCACTTGAGCTTGCCATGCACCCTCCATGCGGCGCTGGAGCGGCTCAAGCGCAGCGCGCTGGCGCGGGAACTGTTCGGCAGTGAGTTCATCGAAGGCTACATCGCCAGCAAGACCTTGGAGCTGACCGATTTCTTCGACGAAATCACCCCGTGGGAGCGCCGGGTTCTGGCGGCACAGGCCTGATCGCGACACGACCTGCACCGGACACGCCCCGGCTGCACCATTTTGCAGTCGGGGGCCTGCAAGGACCGGCGTTTGCCCTTATGCTGCTAGCACCTACCGCCACCTGACCAGGGAGCATTGCGGGACGTATGCGAAATGTATGGAAGCCGTTTCAGTCGTTGTATTTCGCCGCGCTGATGATGTTGATCGGCTCGGGTCTGCTCAGTACCTACCTGGCGTTGCGCCTGGCGGCCGACCACGTCGACAGCCTGTGGGTGGGCGCGTTGATGGCGGCCAACTATTTTGGCCTGGCGGTGGGCGGCAAGGTCGGCCACCGGCTGATCGGCCGGGTAGGGCACATTCGCGCCTACGCCACCTGCGCCGGCATCGTCGGTGCGGCGGTGCTCGGCCATGGCCTGACCAGCTGGCTGCCGGCCTGGGTCGGGCTGCGCATGATCGTGGGCCTGGGCATGATGTGCCAATACATGGTCATCGAGAGCTGGCTCAACGAGCAGGCTGATGTGAAGCACCGTGGCGCGGTGTTCAGCGGCTACATGATCGCATCGTACCTGGGGCTGGTGCTTGGCCAGCTGATCTTGGTGGTGCACCCCGCGCTCGGCCCGGAGCTGCTGATGCTTGTGGCGATGTGCTTTGCCTTGTGCCTGGTGCCGGTGGCGATGACCCGGCGCATTCACCCGGCGCCCTTGCGCCCGGCGCCGATGGAGCCGAAGTTCTTCATCAAGCGTGTGCCGCAATCGCTCAGTACGGTATTGGGCTCGGGATTGATCGTCGGCTCGTTCTACGGCCTGGCGCCCTTGTATGCCTCCAGCCAGGGGATGACGACCGAGCAGGTCGGCCTGTTCATGGGTAGCTGCATTTTTGCTGGCCTTTTGGTGCAGTGGCCACTGGGCTGGTTGTCTGATCGTTACGACCGGGCGGTGCTGATTCGCAGCGTGGCAATAGGCCTGGCGTTGGCCGCTGCGCCCTTGGCGATACTGCCCAGTGTGCCGCTGGAGTTGCTGTTCGGTATCGGCTTTTTGATTTCGTTGCTGCAGTTCTGCCTGTACCCGCTGGCGGTGGCGTTTTCCAACGACCACGTGGAAAGCGAGCGGCGGGTGTCGCTGACCGCCATGCTGCTGGTGACCTACGGTGTGGGTGCGTGCATCGGGCCCCTGGCGGCGGGCGTGCTGATGAAGGTGCTGGGCGCACAGATGCTGTACGCGTTCTTTGTGTTCTTCGCCTTGGTGCTGGTGTGGCGCATTCGGCCGAAAGCGGTTACCGGGCTGCACCAGGTTCAGGATGCGCCGCTGGGCCACGTGGCGATGCCGGCGGCCGGTTCGCCGTTGTCGGCAGCGCTGGACCCACGGGTGGATGAGCAGACCGTGCAGGACATGATGCAGGCGCCGGTAGCGGCTGAAGATACCGAGGATGAAGACAAAGGGGCTGAGCAACAGGCAGCTGAACCGGAGGCGGTCAGCAAGTCGGTGTAAGCCAGTACCGGCCTCTTCGCGGGGCAGGAAGAGCACAAATGAAAACGCCACCTCAGCAGGTGGCGTTTTTGCTTAACAGCTAGCCGACGATCAGTAGTCGTCCTTGTCGAATCGCCGCGCCTCACGCTGCAGCTGGTATACAAAGCTCTCGATCTTGCGCTGTGCCTGCCCGCTCAGGTTATGGAAGCGTACGCCGGCAAAGGTGGTGTTGATGCGCTCTTCATAGTGCAGGTGGCGCAGTTCGACCATGGTGTCCACCAGGCCCAGCGGGTTGCCCGCCTTGAAACGCTCGTACACCTGGCCCAGTTGCAGGCGGTCTTCGACATTGCCTTCAAAGCGCAGTTTGCAGCCGGTAGCCGAGATATCCAGCAGTTTGCCGCGCAGGGCCCCGTTGCCCTTCAGGTGGGCGCCGTCGAGGATGATATCGACCAGTTGCGACAACTTCAGCGCGGCGCGGAAGGCATTGCGGCGCTGGTGGTAGGTCATCTCTTCTGGCATGGGGCCGCTGTAGCAGCGGTGGCCGTCGACTTCGGTAATCTTCAGCGTGTGGTTGCATTCCCAGGCGATGCGCACGCCATCGTGGAAACCTTCGATGCGGAAGTGCTCGCCGTTCTCGATGAACTTCTCACCATCGCGGGGGATCATTTCGTCCAGGGCCAGGGTGTTGCTTTCACGGTCCACGTGCACCACATAGCTCTGAAAGCGCTGGCTACGGTCGTGGAAGGTGATGATGAGGGGGTCGTGGCTTTCCTGCAGCTGCCGTAAGTTGGCCGCAATCTCCAAGGGGGTGCTCAGCACCTTTGGCGGTTGCGGGGCATCGGATTCATTGAACACGGCTTATCGTTCTCCAGGCAAAAGCGACACACGCAATTAACGGCATTTTGCCAGTATGTTCCGTGCCTTGATAGAAAAAATCACACTTGGCTGAGGGCCCGTGGCTTGGCCAGCGGCGAGGTGCTGCCGCGGCTGTCGTACAGCGACGGCGAATCGCCGCCCATGAGGATCCGGATCTGGTTGCTGGTGACGTGTTGCTGCACCTGGATGATCCGGCCATTGGTCTCGTTAAGCTGTTGGCAGGCTTGCATCAACTGGCTGATCACGTCGAGTTGTTGCAGGATCAATTCACCGTTGAGCGATTGTGCCGCCACAGCCTCCACACCGGCGCGGTCTGCGCTCAGGCCGAGGCTGGTAAGCAGGTTGTTGCGCCGCAGGCCTTGCTGCTCGAGCAACACGATCAATGACTGCTTGCGGGCCAGAATATTTTCCAGCGGGGCCATATCGCGGCCATGCAGGGCTACAGACTCCTTTTGCAGGAGGTCGAGCAGTTCCTGCATCGGGGCAATGTCGTCTTCGATCAATTGCAGCAAGGTGATGTCGTGCATGGCTAACTCTTGGCTTTTCTAGCGTCCGTGAAGTCAGCGCGCCGTACGGTCAGCGCTGGGCTTCGAAATCGAGCAGTTTGCTGGCGACCCGGCCGGCATCGACCTGGTAGCTGCCGTCGGCGATCGCCTGTTTCAACTGGGCCACGCGGGCGCTGTTGACCACGGGCTCGTCGCGCAGCTTGTCGCTGATCTTCTGCAACTGCTGGGCCTCTTGGCTGAGGTGCACCGCTTCTCCGCTGACGCTGGTGGCGCTGGCCGCTTCCTGGCTGACTGCCGGTTTTTCGGCGCTGCCCGACGCGGAGTTGCCGCGCACACCGCCCGTGACGGACGGCGAGTTATTCAAACGACTGAAGTCGATGACCATGATCAGAAACCTCTGGGTATTTGGACGCTTGCCTTGTTTTCGGCCAACCCGATAGAAACTTTAGGCACAAATGCATCGCCGCCTGTCAGCAAGCTCGCGAACCCGTGTTCTGACACAGTTTAGGAAAAGCGGTTCCTCACTGCCAGCCTAATCTGGTGGCCGGCCTACATACTGACCTCGACTTGGCCGGGGCCGGTCACCCTGGCCTTCACCACTCGCTTGGAGTTGAGGTTGCGTACCCGTATCTGCTCGCTCAGGCCGCCCTTGCTCAGGGCCTCGCCCGGCATGCGCACGCTCAGGCTGCCGCTGCGGGCAATGATTACCACCTGGTCACCCTTGCGGACCACCTCGGCCTGTTCCAGATGCTGCGGGGTCAGCACCTGGTCGATCACCGTGGGGCGCAGCATCTTCATGCCCACTGCCTGGTCCAGTTCAGTCAGAAAGCCCTGGCCAAGGGTGCCGACATCGCGCTCGCGCAGGGCCACGTCGCCTTCGCCAACCGTGTTGTCGCGCTTGAGCGGGCGGGTTACCACCACCACGTCGCGGAACAGCCGCACGGTAGCCGGTACGAACACTGTCCACGGGGCTGCGCTGTCGCAGCGGACCCGTACCGTTACCCGGCCTAGCGGCAGGGCGGGGCTTTCCAGCGAGGCGTCCAGCGGCTGGCTGCACAATGGCATGCGCAGGCGCGGGTCCAGCGGGTTGACCTGTATCTCATAGCGACCAGGGGTCTGGGTGGTGGCCAGGTAATCTTCTACCGTGAATTCAAGAAACCCTTGGGTGACACCGATAAGTTGTTCAGGCAAGGTGAACGCGTCCGCTAACGTACGAACGCCGGGCGCCAGCAGGCACAGCGTGGCCAGCAAGCCGGTCAGCAGGCGCGTCAATCGTCGGAAAAATGTCGTTTTCGTGTGCATGACGCTCAAAAAAGCAAAGCCCGTGCCGACTCGCTACCTGAGTTGCAACGAAAGGCTGAAAGATTAAGGAGTCTGGCATGGCGGGTGTTATGGATTCGGTCAACCAGCGCACACAGCTGGTGGGGCAGAATCGCCTGGAATTGCTGCTGTTTCGCCTCAATGGCGAGCAGCTTTACGGCATCAACGTGTTCAAGGTCAGGGAAGTGCTGCAGTGCCCTGCGCTGACCCTGCTGCCCAAGGCGCACCCGGTGGTGCGTGGCGTTGCCAACATTCGCGGGGCGACCATCCCGATTCTCGACCTGTCGATGGCCACCGGGTTGCGGCCGCTGCAGGAAGACACGCGCAACAGCTTCGTGATCATCACCGAGTACAACACCAAGACCCAGGGCTTCCTGGTGCACTCGGTGGAGCGCATCGTCAACATGAACTGGGAAGAGATCCATCCGCCACCCAAGGGAACTGGCCGTGACCACTACCTGACGGCGGTCACCCGGGTAGACAACCGGATGGTCGAGATCATCGATGTGGAGAAGGTGCTGGCCGAAGTGTCGCCATCGTCGGAATCGGTATCGGCCGGGGTGATCGACGCCGAAGTGCAGGACAAGGCCGTGCTGATGCGGGTGCTGACCGTCGACGATTCGTCGGTGGCGCGCAAGCAGGTCAGCCGCTGCCTGCAGACCGTAGGGGTCGAGGTGGTTGCGCTCAACGATGGCCGTCAGGCTCTGAACTACCTGCGTCAGTTGGTGGATGAGGGCAAAAAGCCGGAAGAAGAGTTCCTGATGATGATCTCCGACATTGAAATGCCGGAAATGGACGGCTATACGCTAACGGCGGAGATCCGCAGCGACCCGCGCATGCAAAAATTGCACATCTGCCTGCATACTTCGCTCTCCGGGGTGTTCAACCAGGCAATGGTCAAGAAGGTCGGCGCCGATGACTTCCTGGCCAAGTTCAAGCCGGACGACCTGGCCCAGCGGGTGGTCGACCGGATCAAGGCAGCGCATTGAAGCAGCCGGGGGCAGGCCCCCGGCACCAGTGATTGAAAAGAGGCGGCAGTAGTGTCTACGGGTAATTTGGATTTCGAACAGTTCCGGGTATTCCTGGAGAAAGCCTGTGGCATCCTGCTGGGCGAGAATAAGCAGTACCTGGTTTCCAGCCGTCTCAACAAGCTGATGGAACAACAGGGCATCAAGAGCCTGGGCGAGCTGGTACAGCGTATCCAGGCCCAGCCGCGCGGCGGTTTGCGCGAGCAGGTGGTGGATGCCATGACCACCAACGAGACCCTGTGGTTTCGCGATACCTACCCGTTCGAAGTGCTGAAGAACAAGGTGATTCCCGAGTTCATCCGCAACAACCCAGGCCAGCGCCTGCGCATGTGGTCGGCGGCCTGTTCGTCGGGGCAGGAGCCATATTCCATCTCGATGGCCATCGACGAGTTCGAGCGCAGCAACCTGGGCCAGCTGAAGATGGGGGCGCAGATTGTGGCCACCGACCTGTCAGGCACCATGCTCACCAACTGCAAGACCGGTGAGTACGACAGCCTGGCCATTGCCCGTGGCCTGTCGCAGGAGCGCCTGCAGCGCTACTTCGACCCCAAGGGGCCAGGGCGCTGGGCGGTGAAGCCGGCCATTCGCAGCCGCGTCGAGTTCCGCTCGTTCAACCTGCTCGACAGCTATGCTAGCCTGGGCAAGTTCGACATCGTGTTCTGTCGCAACGTGCTGATCTACTTCTCGGCGCAGGTGAAGAAGGACATCCTGCTGCGCATTCACAGCACCCTGAAGCCGGGTGGCTACCTGTTCCTCGGCGCCTCGGAAGCCCTGAACGGGTTGCCGGATCATTACCAGATGGTGCAGTGCAGCCCGGGGATCATCTACCAGGCCAAGTAAGCACGAAGGCCGGCAGCGAAAGTTGCCGGCCTTTTTGTTGGCCTGTACCGGCCTCTTCGTGGGCGCGCCCGCGAAGAGGCCGGTACAGGGGAAAGACTGACGTCAAATTTTTGATTTGCCGCTTTTGCCACCCGGCAATTGCCGCTTTCGCCGCCCAAGGCGGAAGGCCTTTGCCGCTTTTCTGGCATCACCCTGACACCACCGTACCTCGAAAGCCTGTGTTTTCGGGCTTTTCACGCGTTGGCACAGCCCTTGCTATACCTTGCTCAACGACATTCCGGTCAACCTCTGAAGGTTTCCCCGACATGAGCATCAGCTTCGACAAGGCGCTTGGCATTCACGAAAAGGCACTGGGCTTCCGCGCCCAGCGCGCTGAAGTGCTGGCCAACAACATCGCCAACGCCGACACGCCCAACTACAAGGCGCGTGACATGGACTTTTCTTCGGTGCTCGCCGCCGAAACCAGCAAGCAGCAAAGCGGCCGCTTCGCCATGGACCGTACCAACAGCCGGCACATCGAAGCCGAAGGCCTCGCCATTGCCGCTGACGATACCCTCAAGTACCGCACACCGCTGCAGCCGTCGATCGACCAGAACACCGTGGACGCGCAGATCGAGCAATCGAACTACACCGAAAACGCCATTGGCTTCCAGGCCAGTTTCACCTTGCTCAACAGTAAATTCAAAGGGCTGGTTTCCGCCCTGCGGGGAGAATGACCATGTCCCTTTCCAGTGTTTTCAACATTGCCGGTAGCGGTATGAGCGCGCAGAACACGCGCCTGAATACCGTTGCGTCCAACATTGCCAACGCCGAGACCGTGTCTTCGAGCATCGACCAGACCTACCGCGCCCGCCATCCGGTGTTCGCTACCACCTTCCAGGACGCACAGGCCGGCAGCAGCCAGTCGCTGTTCGAAGACCAGGGTGAAGCAGGGCAGGGCGTGCAGGTAAAAGGCATCGTCGAAGACCAGAGCACCCTCGAGGCACGTTACGAGCCAAACCACCCGGCGGCGAACAAGGACGGCTACGTCTACTACCCGAACGTCAACGTGGTCGAGGAGATGGCTGACATGATCTCTGCCAGCCGCGCGTTCCAGACCAATGCCGAACTGATGAACACGGCCAAGACCATGATGCAGAAAGTGCTGACCCTGGGGCAGTGATAAGGAATTCGGACCATGGCAATCGATACTAACGGTGTGAACCTCAATGACGTGCTGTCGGCGTCGGGCGTGGGCACCAGCACCAAAAAGACCACGGACACTGCATCCAAGACTGGCACCGATTCGCTCGGCAAAGATGCTTTCCTGCAGTTGCTTGTCACCCAGATGCAGCACCAGAACCCGCTGGACCCGCAGGATAACGGCGAGTTCGTTGCCCAGCTGGCGCAGTTCAGCAGCCTGGAAGGTATTACCTCGCTGAACGACTCGGTCAGCGCCATCACCAGTGCCATGGCTTCGTCCCAGGCGCTTCAGGCATCGTCGCTGGTAGGGCGGTCGGTGGTGGTTCAGAACGACAAGGCCGTGGTTGACACCGCTGAAAGCTTCAATGCCCAGTTCGTTGTACCCCAGGCCATCAGTGAAGCGAAGATCACCATCAAGGATAAGGACGGCAACACGGTCAAGACCATCGAGTTGGGTGAGCAGAAAGCCGGTTACGCCGACTTCATCTGGGACGGTACCAACAACAGTGGCGAGAAAGTGGACCCGGGCACTTATACCTTCACTGCAAGCACCACAGTCGATGGCAAGGCGGTGCAAATGAGCACGCTGTTGCCGGCCAAGGTCACCAGTGTCAGCTTCAGTGCCTCGGGCGAAATGGTGCTCAACCTTGCCGGTGTAGGCAAGGTCTCCCTCTCCGACGTGCAAACCATCGGTATCTAAGGCCCGCTAGAGCGGCAAAAGGAGCGAATTCATGTCTTTCAATATCGGCCTTAGCGGTCTGTACGCAGCCAACAAGCAGCTGGATGTCACCGGCAACAACATCGCCAACGTCAATACCACGGGCTTCAAGTCCTCGCGCGCCGAGTTCGCGGATGTGTATGCAGGCGCCAACCGCCTGGGTGTGGGCAAGAATCAGGTGGGCAATGGTGTGCGGCTGGCGGCCATTTCTCAGCAGTTCACCCAAGGTGATGTAAACACCACGGGCAACGTGCTGGACATGGGCATCCAGGGGCAGGGCTTCTTCGTGCTGTCTGACAACGGCTCGAAGGTATACACCCGGGCGGGCTCCTTCCAGCCAAGCAAGGACAACTTCGTCGAAACCTCCGATGGCCTGCGCCTGCAAGGTTACATGGCGGATGCCACCGGCAAGATCCAGAAAGGCGTCCTGACCGACCTGAAGATCGATACGTCGGCATTGCAGCCCAAGCCGACCTCGTTGATCGACCAGGGCATCAACCTGAACTCCTCGGCGGCCTCGATTCCTTTCCTGGTGTATGACAACACCAAGCCGCCGTCCATGGCTGCATTCGACCCGGCGGACCCAAGCACTTATCAGCGCTCCAGCACCAGTACCGTGCTGGATGCTAACGGTGTTCAGCACGAAGTGCAGCAGTACTACCGCAAGACCGACACCAACGAATGGACCATGTACACGCTGGTCGACGGTCGCAACCCGTTCGACCCGGCCAGTACCACCCCGCTGGCCGGCACCATCAACTACAACAGTGATGGCACCATCAGCTCCATGGTGGCTGACACCACGGGCGTGCCAAGTGGTGCTTCGTTCACGGTCAGCAATGGCGCGTTTGCCATGACCGGCTGGGTGCCGGCCACTCAGGATGCCAATGGTGACTGGGTTGCCAGTGGTGCGGCAGGTACCGACCAGTCGCTGGGTGTCACCTCGCCTGCCTTGGTGGCGAACAAGCCGTTCGACCCTTCCGACGATACGACCTATACCCGCTCGTTCCCGACCAAGGTGTATGACAGCCAGGGCAACGAACACACCATGGAGCAGTTCTATCGCAAGACCGGTACCAACGAGTGGACCATGTACACCCTCGTTGACGGGCGCAACCCTTTCAATCCGGGCAGCACAGAGCCGCTGGTGGGCACGATCGCATTCAACAGCGATGGCTCGGTCAACTCGATGACAGCCGACAACACCGGGCACCCAGCGGGCACCTCGTTCACGGTCGTCAACAATACCTTCAGCATGATTGGCTGGGTGCCAGCAGCCGAAGATGCTTCGGGTAACTGGAGTGCCAACGGTGCGGTGGGCGATGCTGCCGGCATGAAAATGTCGATGGCCAGCACCACCTCCTACAACACTGAAACGGCGCGTATGTCTCAGTCCCAAGACGGTTATGCCACGGGCATCCTGTCCAACCTGAGCATCGACGCGACGGGTGTATTGTTCGCCTCCTTCAGCAATGGCCAGTCGCGCGCCATTGGTCAGGTAGCGCTGGCGAGTTTCGCCAACGAGCAGGGGCTGCAGCAAATCGGCAGTACCCGTTGGACCGAGACCTACAACTCGGGCATTCCGGGTATCGACTCGCCGAAAACCGGTACCTTGGGCGCGATCGAGTCCAACTCGCTGGAAGGCTCCAACGTCAACCTGACGCAGGAGCTGGTTGATCTGATCAAGGCGCAGAGCTACTACCAGGCGAACGCCAAGACCATTTCGACCGAAAGTACCGTCATGCAGACCATCATTCAGATGACTTGATCGTGATTGTTTGAGTGCGTACAGGCGAACCCCTTTCTCGTGAAGGGGTTCGTCGTTTTTGCAGGAGGGGTGATGAAAAGGCTGTTTGTCGCAATGCTGGTTGCCTGCTGTCTTGGTCAGCTGCAGGCGGCGCCAGCGCCTTACTGGCGATGGGAAAGCCTGGTGGATGGGCGTCTGGTGTGTTCGCAGTGGTCGCCAGGTGAGGGCTGGAGGCGCTTTGCCGGGCCTTACAACAATGCGCGTTGCCGTGACCTGCCGTAGGCACGGGGTTGCCTGTAGATGAACCCGTTTTGCCGCCAGCGGCAAAGCAGCGCCGGATAACCGGCGGCTGTCGCCGCCTGGGCTTGCCCAATTGCCCGTATTCACGGGCTTTTTCGTGCTTTTGGCAAGTTGGTTCGGAACTTGCTTTAGCCCCTGTAGAGCAACGGCGAACGGCAAACGGCCGCCAGTGCAACGGAGGATGATTGTGGACAAGATGCTTTATGTGGCCATGACCGGGGCCAGCCAGAACGCGCTGGCGCAGAAGGCGCATGCCAACAACCTGGCCAACATTTCTACCAATGGTTTTCAGCGTGACCTGGAGCAGGCGCGTTCGATGCCGGTGTTCGGTGACAGCTTTCCGGCGCGTGCCTTTGCCATGACCGAGCGCCCGGGCACCGATTTCAGTGAAGGCCCGATGGTGGAAACCGGCCGCGACCTGGATGTGACCGTGAGCGGTAATGGTTTCATCGCCGTGCAAGCGCCAGATGGCAGTGAAGCGTATGTGCGTACCGGTAGCCTGAACATCGACGCCCTCGGGGTGTTGCGTGCTGGCAACGGCATGCCTGTGCTCGGCAACGGCGGCCCTATTGCCATCCCGCCTGAGCAAAAGGTCGAAGTCGGCTCCGATGGCACCATCAGCATCCGCTCCATGGGTGAAGACCCACGCGTGATGGCAGAGGTCGACCGCATCAAGCTGGTCAACCCCGACACCAAAGGCCTGACCAAAGGCCAGGACGGGCTGATTCACACCACGTCTGGCCAACCCGCCGATGCCGACATCAACGTGCGGGTGGTATCGGGCTTTTTGCAAGGCAGCAACGTCAACGCTGTCGAGGAAATGACTTCTGTACTGGCGCTGTCCCGTCAGTTCGAACTGCACGTCAAGATGATGAACGCGGCCAAGGAAGGCGATGAAGCCATGGCGCGTGTTTTGCAACTCGGCTAACCACATTTGAACGGGTGCCGTAAATCAGGCGCACGAGGAGAACACTAAATGCTTCCGGCTCTCTGGGTCGCTAAAACCGGCCTGTCCGCACAGGACACCAACCTGACGGTCATCTCCAACAACCTGGCCAACGTCTCGACCACCGGCTTCAAGCGTGATCGTGCCGAATTCCAGGACCTGCTGTACCAGATCAAGCGTCAGCCAGGTGCGCAGTCTACCCAGGACAGCGAGCTGCCGTCGGGCCTGCAGGTCGGTACCGGTGTGCGCATTGTCGGCACGCAGAAAAACTTCCAGACCGGCAGCTTGCAGACCACGGAAAACCCGTTGGACATGGCCGTCAATGGCCGTGGCTTCTTCCAGATCCTGCAACCTGACGGCACCGTCTCCTACACCCGCGACGGTACGTTCCACCTGAACTCCGACGGCCAGATCGTCAACGCCGATGGCCTGGCGCTGGAGCCTGCCATCGTGGTCCCGAACGACGCCCAGACCTTCACGGTCGGCCAGGACGGCACCGTGTCGATCACCACCGCCGGCAACCCGGCTGCGCAGGTTATCGGCAACATTCAGACCGCCGACTTCATCAACCCGGCTGGCCTGCAGGCAATGGGTAACAACCTGTTCCTGGAAACCGCTGCCAGTGGTGCGCCGCAGGTCGGCACCCCAGGCCTCAACGGCTTCGGCACTACCCTGCAGCAGACGCTGGAAAACTCCAACGTCAGCACGGTGGAAGAGTTGGTGAACATGATCACCACCCAGCGTGCCTACGAGATGAACTCCAAGGTCATCTCCACCGCCGACCAGATGCTGTCGTTCGTGACCCAACAGCTCTAAGCCCTGTCGCTTCGTTACACCCGTGAGGTATGCATCATGAATCGTCTGTTGTCCGTGTTCGCCCTGGGGGGGGCGGTGTTGCTGGCAGGTTGCGTCGGCCCGACGCCCAAGCCCAACGACCCGTACTATGCGCCGGTCCTGCCGCGCACCCCGTTGCCGGCAGCGGCCAACAACGGTTCGATCTACCAGGCCGGTTTCGAGCAGAACCTGTATAGCGATCGCAAGGCGTTCCGGGTGGGTGACATCATCACCATCACGCTGAACGAGCGCACGTCCGCCAGCAAGAACGCCGGTTCGCAGATCCAGAAAAACAGCAACGCCAATATCGGCCTGACTTCGCTGTTCGGCACTACGCCAAACACCAACAACCCGTTTGGCGGCGGTGATCTGTCACTGGAGGCCGGCTACAACGGCGAGCGCACCACCAAGGGAGATAGCAAGGCTACCCAGGGCAACACCCTGACCGGCTCCATCACCGTCACTGTGGCCGAAGTGCTGCCCAACGGCATCATCGCCGTGCGTGGCGAGAAGTGGCTGACCCTGAACACAGGCGAAGAGCTGGTGCGTATTGCCGGCATGATCCGCGCTGACGATATCGCCACTGACAACACCGTGCCGTCCACCCGTGTGGCCGACGCGCGCATCACCTATTCCGGTACCGGCTCGTTCGCCGATGCCAGCCAGCCCGGGTGGCTGGACCGCTTCTTCATCAGCCCGCTTTGGCCTTTCTGAGTACGGATGACCATGTTCAACGTGAGGCAGCTGATTGCCACAACTCTGCTCTTGTCCTGTGCGTTCGCTGCCCAGGCCGAGCGCCTGAAGGATATCGCCAGCATCTCTGGCGTGCGTTCCAACCAGTTGATCGGTTACGGCTTGGTGGTGGGGCTGAACGGCACGGGTGACCAGACCACCCAGACGCCATTCACCCTGCAAACCTTCAACAACATGCTGTCGCAGTTCGGCATCAAGGTGCCGGCCGGCTCCGGCAACGTGCAGCTGAAAAACGTTGCGGCGGTGTCGGTGCATGCCGACCTGCCGGCGTTCGCCAAGCCTGGCCAGGTGGTGGACATTACCGTTTCCTCGATCGGTAACTCGAAGAGCCTGCGCGGCGGCAGCCTGCTGATGACCCCGCTCAAGGGTATCGATGGCAACGTCTACGCCATTGCCCAAGGCAACCTGGTCGTCGGCGGCTTTGATGCAGAAGGCCGTGACGGCTCGAAGATCACCGTCAACGTTCCGTCGGCCGGCCGTATTCCGGGTGGTGCCAGTGTCGAGCGTGCGGTGCCGAGCGGCTTCAACCAGGGTAATACCCTGACCCTGAACCTCAATCGCCCCGACTTCACCACCGCCAAGCGTATCGTCGACAAGGTCAACGACCTGCTCGGCCCTGGTGTGGCACAGGCCGTGGACGGTGGTTCGGTGCGCGTCAGTGCCCCGATGGACCCAAGCCAGCGCGTGGATTACCTGTCGATCCTGGAAAACCTCGAAATCGACCCGGGCCAGGCCGTGGCCAAGGTAATCATCAACTCGCGCACCGGCACCATCGTCATCGGCCAGAACGTCAAGGTGTCGCCAGCGGCGGTCACCCACGGCAGCCTGACCGTGACCATTACCGAAGACCCGATCGTCAGCCAGCCCGGGCCGTTCTCCAACGGCCAGACCGCCGTGGTGCCGCGTTCGCGGGTCAATGCCGAGCAGGAAGCCAAGCCCATGTTCAAGTTCGGGCCGGGCACCACGCTGGATGAAATCGTCCGTGCGGTGAACCAGGTGGGCGCAGCGCCTGGCGACCTGATGGCGATCCTCGAAGCCCTGAAACAGGCCGGCGCCTTGCAGGCCGACCTGATTGTGATCTGAGGACGGCGCGGATGAACAGCAAAAGCCTGGTTTCCGGCAGCGCCGACAGCGGTGCCTACACCGACCTCAATCGCCTGAGCTCGCTCAAGCATGGCGACCGCGACAGCGATGCCAACGTGCGCAAGGTCGCCCAGGAGTTCGAGTCGCTGTTCATCAGCGAAATGCTCAAGGCCTCGCGCAAGGCCAGCGACGTGCTGGCCGACGACAACCCGATGAACACCGAAACGGTGAAGCAGTACCGTGACATGTATGACCAGCAACTGGCTGTGAGCATGTCGCGCGAAGGTGGCGGTATCGGGCTGCAGGATGTGCTGGTGCGTCAGCTGTCGAAGAACAAGGCCAGCCCGGCCAGCACCAGCCCGTTTCCACGTACCGAGGGCAATGCCCCGGCGTTGTGGGGCAACAAGGTGGCCGAGCCGGTGCATGCCGCCCAGTCGACCGCGACCCGCAACGACGTCGCAGCACTCAATTCACGGCGCCTGGCACTGCCGAGCAAACTCACCGACCGCTTGCTGGCCGGCATCGTGCCGTCGGCGGCCACTGCCAACACCGCCACTGTGCCTGCCCGTGACGGCCAGCAAGTGGCCAAGGCCTTCGCCGTGCCGGACAACGGCCTGCGCATCGTCGGCCGCGCCGTGGCCCAGCCGCCGCTGGCGCCGAACAAAGCCTTTGGCGACAGCGATGAATTCGTCGCCACCATGCTGCCGATGGCCGAACAGGCGGCCAAGCGCATTGGTATCGACCCACGCTACCTGGTGGCCCAGGCCGCACTGGAAACCGGGTGGGGCAAGTCGGTCATGCGCAACA
Organism: Pseudomonas sp. OG7; assembly: GCF_014192825.1. Classification (NCBI taxonomy): domain Bacteria; kingdom Pseudomonadati; phylum Pseudomonadota; class Gammaproteobacteria; order Pseudomonadales; family Pseudomonadaceae; genus Pseudomonas; species Pseudomonas sp. OG7. The sequence continues at coordinate 309,837 of NZ_JACHYK010000005.1, forward strand.
CCGACGGCAGCAGCAGCCACAACCTTTTCGGTATCAAGGCCACTGGCAACTGGGACGGCGGCGAGGCGAGGGCGATTACCAGCGAGTACCGTGATGGCCAGTTCGTCAAGGAGACGGCGGCGTTCCGTTCGTACGATTCCTATCAGGACAGCTTCCACGACCTGGTCAGCCTGCTGCAGAACAATTCACGCTATCAAGATGCGGTGAAGGCCGCCGATAAACCAGAACAGTTCGTGCAAGAGTTGCAAAAGGCCGGGTATGCCACCGACCCGAATTACGCCAGCAAGATCTCGCAGATCGCAAGACAGATGAAGTCGTACGAGCACTACGCAATGCTCGGTACCGCAACAAAACTTTAAGGGTATGGAACCATGGCGAGTCTGATCAACATTGGTATGTCGGGGCTGGGTGCCGCGCAGTCGGGGATGTACACCCTCGGTAACAACATCGCCAACGCCGATGTCGAAAGCTACTCGCGCCAACAGAACGTGCAAAAGACCAAGGGCGGGCAACAAGTCGGCCAGGTGTTCATTGGCACGGGCACTACGTTGGCGGACGTGCGCCGGGTGTACAACGCGTTCATCGAGAACCAGCTGCGTACCACCACCTCGCTGAGCAGTGAGGCGTCCTCGTACCTGGATCAGATCACGCCGCTGGATACTTCGCTGTCCAGTAGCGATACCGGTATTACGGCTGCGCTGCAGAGCTTTTTCACCTCCATGCAGGATGCGGCGTCCAAGCCAACCGAAGACGCGTCGCGTCAGCTATTGCTGACCAGCGCCCAGTCGCTGGCCAAGCGTTTCAATACCTTGTCGTCGCAGTTGAATCAGCAACTGAGCAATATCAACAGCAACATGACGGCGATTACCGACCAGATCAACAACCTGACCAAGACCATCGCCGGGTTGAACGAGCAAATCGCCCGGGTGGGCGCTGTTTCCGGTCAGCCCAACGACTTGCTGGACCAGCGTGATGGTGCGGTGCGTGAGTTGAATAAGCTGATCGGCACGGATGTGGTCGAGCGTGACGGCACCTACGATGTCTATCTCAAGAACGGCCAGGCGCTGGTGCTGGGCAACACCACCCAGACGGTGGGTGTGGAGCCTACGGCGAGCGACCCGGGCCGTTTGAGCCTGGTGCTCAACCGCGGCTCGACCAAGATGGACATCACCAGCAGTGCCACCGGAGGCGAGCTGGGTGGGTTGATCCGCTACCGCAGTGAAACCCTCGACCCTGCGCTTAACGAGCTGGGGCGCGTGGCCCTGGTGTTGGCAGACCAGATCAATAGCCAGTTGGCCCAGGGTATCGACAAGGATGGCAACTTTGGCGCCACCCTGTTCGGTGACATCAACAGCGCCAAGGCCATGAGTGAGCGCAGCGTGGCCAAACTCGGCAACAGCATCGGGTCCGGCAACCTGGATGTCAGCATCAAGGACACCGGCAAACTGACTACCAGCGATTACCAGGTGACCTTCACCAGCGCCACAGGCTACAGCGTGCGCAAGCTGCCGGAAGGCACCGAAATGGGCAGCTACGACCTTAACGACACGCCACCGCCGGTCATTGATGGCTTTACCTTGTCGCTCAACGGCGGCGGTTTGAGCGCTGGCGACAGCTTCAAGATCACACCCACTCGCAACGCGGCCGCCAATATCGAGACGGTCCTCACCGACCCCAAACGCCTGGCCCTGGCGTCACCCCTGACCGCCACCAACGGTGCCGGCAACAAGGGCACCGGGGTGATCACCCAGCCGACCTTGACCTCGCAGCTGGATATCTACGATGCCACGCAGCGTTCGCAGTTGCAGGCAGGCCTGAAGAATTCCACCCCGGTCAAGCTGGTGTTCGGTGACGAAACCACTTCGCCCCAGGCTTACAAGCTGTACGACGCCAAGGGTACCGAAATCGGCAGCGGCACCATCGTGCCGGGCCAGGAGAACAAGCTGAAGCTGTCGGTGCCGATGGTCGATGGCAGCGGCAATGCGACCGGTAGCAGCTTCACCTTCGAAATGAGCGTTTCCGGCGCGCCACAGAACGGCGACAGCTACACCGTGTCGTTGACGGGGGCTGGCTCGGCCGACAACCGCAACGCCCAGTCGGTGATCGACCTCCAGACCAAATCCACGGTCGAAGTCGGGGCCAACGGTAAGGGCATCAGCTTTACCGATGCCTATGCCAAGCTGGTTTCAAACGTTGGCGGAAAAGCTGGCCAGGCGGAAATGGACAGTGATGCCACCAATGCGCTGCACAGCTCTGCGCTGGACAGCCGCAACAGCCTTTCCGGCGTGTCGGTCGATGAAGAGGTCGGCAACCTGGTCAAGTTCCAGCAGTACTACACCGCGTCGTCGCAGATTATCAAGGCGGCACAGGAAACCTTCACCACCTTGATCAATGCTCTTTAAGGAGGCGTAGACATGCGCATTTCCACTTCGCAGTTCTACAGCAGCAACAGCGCCAATTACCAGCGCAGCTTCTCCAACCTCGACAAGACTCGGCAAGAGGCCTCTGACGGCATTCGGGTACGTCGCGGGGCTGACGATCCGGTAGGTGCGGCACGTCTGCTGCAACTGCAGCAGCAACAGAACATGCTCGACCAGTACACCCGCAACGTCACCAATGTGCGCAACGCCCTGGGCACCGCAGAAAGCACGCTGAATGCGATTGGCACCATCTTGCAGCGCGTCAACGAGCTGGCCGTCAGCTCGGGTAACGCCGGTTTCACCGATGCAGACCGCAAGGCCAATGCCACCGAGCTGGCGTCGCTGGAGGACCAGCTGTTCTCGTTGATGAACAGCAAGGATGAAAGCGGTGCGTACCTGTTCTCGGGGTCCAAAGGCGATACACCGCCTTATGTGCGCAACGCTGATGGCACTTATACCTACCAGGGCGACCAAGGCAAACTGAACCTGCAAGTGGGTGACATGCTCACCCTGGCGGCCAACGAAACTGGCTACGATGCCTTCGAGCAAGCGCTCAATACCAGCCGCAGCGAAACCAGCCTTGTGTCGCCGGCCACCGACGATGGCCGGATCAACTTGTCCAATGGCCAGGTGAGCGGCAGCGCAACGTACAACGACCGCTTCCGCAGCGGCGAGCCGTACACCATTGAGTTCACCAGCAGCACCCAGTTCAAGATCACCGATGCGGACGGCAAGGACGTGACGCTGGAAGCCAGCCAGGGGGGCACCTTCGACCCCAATGGCAAGAACACCACGGTCAATTTCCGTGGTGTTGACCTGCGTCTGGACATCACCTTCAAGGACGGCGACGCCGCCGACCCCGACGCGGCCATTGCCGGCCATGTCTTCAGCCTGAGCTCCAAGGCGGATGAAATCTCCGGCACCCGCAGTGCGGGCAACAGCTCGTCTGCCCAGGTGACCGGCGCTACCATCACCGATGCTGAGAAATACAAGTCTGCGTTCCCTGAGGGGGCGGTACTCAAGTTCACCAGTGCTACCGAATTCGAGCTTTATGCCTCCCCCGTGAGCGCCGACAGCAAACCGATTTCCAAGGGCACGCTCAGTGGCAACACAGCGACCGCCATGGGGGTCGAGTTCACGCTTTCGGACACGCCCAGCGCAGGCGACAGCTTTGGTATCAAGGTCGACACGCACCAGACCCAGAACGTCCTCGATACCATCAGCCAGTTGCGCGCGGCGCTGGCCACCCCGGTCGACAACGACCCCGTGGCCAGGCAGAACTTCCTGGCATCGCTGGACTCGGCGATTGGCAACATCGCCAGCGCCACCAATCAGGTCAGTTCCTCCATTTCGTCGATCGGCGGCCGCGGTCAGGCAATCGATGTGCAAGTGGAAACCAATGAGGCCCTGAGTGGCGAAAACGCCAAGACCCAGAGCTCGATTCGTGAGAGCGATCCGGCTGAGGTGATGATTCGCCTTCAGATGCAATCCAACATGTTGCAGGCCTCGTTGCAGGCCTACGCCAAGATTGCCGGTCTCTCGCTGGTCAATTACATCTGATCCTCGCGGGCGTTTGCCCGTCATGACGCACGGGCACGCCGGCCTGGGTTGATAACGACCGGCCGGCTTGCCCTTGTGTCGCCCAGGTTGAACGCCCGCCTATTCCCAAGCGCACCGCCTCTCCAGCAAGGTCGTCATCGTGTCAGAGCAGCCACTCGTCAGTATCGCCATTCCTGCCTTCAATGCCGATTTTTTTCAAGCAACCTTGGTCAGTGCGCTTGGCCAGGACTACCCCAACCTGGAAGTCGTCATTTGCGATGACAGCGCCGGCGCCGAGATCGAGGCTATCTGCCAGGCGCTGGGCAACGGTGCTGCGGTGCCCTTGCGCTATACGCGCAACCCTGTCCGCTTGGGGTTTGCACGTAACCTGCAAGCGTGCTTGGAGCAGGCCAACGGGGAGTTGGTGAAGTTCCTGTGTGATGACGACCTGTTGCTCGACAGTTGCATCAGCCGGCAAGCGCAGGTTTTGACGCAATGGCCTCAGCTCAGCATGGTGATCGGTCAGCGTCTGCTCTGGTCGGCTGATGACATCCTCTTGCCTTCCCGTGCGCTCAACAGTGTGATCGCCCCGCAAAGTGCCGTGCTTGTCGGTACGGACTTGCTGGCCAGCATCGCCGAGAACGTCCCTAACCTGTTTGGTGGCATCAGCCATGTGCTGTTCCGTCGTGCTCAGGTGCTGGAATACTTGCCGCAACTGGTACAGGGTGGTCAAGGGTTCGCCGCACGGTTGGACCTGGCCTTGTACGCCTGCCTGCTGCGCCGCGGGCACCTGGCGAGCCTGGAGCGCATACTGAGTGTGGAGCGCATTCACCCAGGCCGGCTCAGTCATCACTCGAGCATGACCGAGGCCTACAAGCGTGAAACCGAGTGGCTGCAGCAGATGCTGGCGGCGCGCACCGGCGAGTCGGCGCCGGCCAATGGCTGGGTGCGTTACCTGCCGCTGGAGGCTTACGACCCAGGGGCCGACTCAGCCTGGGAGGAGTTGGACATCCGCCGCTTCCATGCCGGCCAGGTCGCCAATTTCTCGCAGCAGGTAGGCAGCAACGCCCTCAGCTTTACCGAGCTCTATGCCGAATGGCTGGCTTGCCGCAACCTGTCTGACGGGCAGTTGCGGTTGCTGCCAAAGCGGGTCGAGCAGTGGCCGGTACAGCCCGCCATCGTCCCGATCGTAACCTGTCGCGAGGGCGATGAAAGCGCACTGCGCGCCACCCTGGATTGCCTGGCTGCACAATCCTATGCCGCCAGCCAGGTATTGGTGCTGGTGCCGGATGGCTTCGACAGGTTTGACGCGCCAGGCGTGCAATACCTGGCCTTGAGCGGCAGTGGCTACGCTCAACTCAATCAGTGGCTGGCAGGCACACACGTCGCCGACTGGGTGCTGCTGTTGCGTGCCGGTGATCGCCTGCGGCCGCATGCGCTGGTGGTCATGGCCGAGCGCATGGCACTGCGCGACGAGAGCACGTGCCTGTACACCGATGAAGACACCTTTGGTGCCCTGGCGCCCGGCAACCCGGTTTTCAAGCCGGACTTCAACCTCGACCTGATGCGCAGCGTGCCCTATGTGGGCCGTACCCTGGCATTCAAGCGTACAGCACTGCTGGCGCTGGAAGGGTTCGATACCCGGTTCGAGAGCCTGGCGCCACAGGATCTGCTGTGGCGAATGGTCGAGGCTCATGGCTTGCATGTGATAGAGCACGTCGCGCAGATGCTGGTGCATTGCCAGTCGGGGTACGCAGACTGGATGAGCGAGCCGGCAGGGCAGGCGGAGGCGGCGCGTGTGGTCGAGGCACACCTGCGTCGTATAGGCGTCGATGCCTTGGTGGAGGGCACTGCTGGCAGCTTGGTCACGCGTGTGACCTATCTGCATGAGCAGCAGGCAAGTGTATCGGTACTGATCCCCGCAGGGGCCAACCTGAACGCGCTCAGGCGTTGCGTCGAGTCGCTGTTCCAGTACACCGAATACAGCCCGTTCGAAGCGCTGGTCATCGCCAATGGCGACGAGCCGGGGGCTGTCACCGAGTGGTTGGCGGCGATGCGTGGCCTGGGCAGTGACCAGTTGCGCGTCATCGATGTGCAGGCGCAGGGCAGGGCGGCGATGCTCGACCAGGCCAGTCGCCATGCGCAGGGAGAGTATTTGCTATTGCTCGCACCGGAGTGTGCGCTTTTCGAACCGCGTTGGCTCAGTACCTTGATGAGCCAGGCGCAGCGTCCCGAGGTCGGCCTGGTGGGGCCGGCGCTGTGTGGCAGCAACGGCGAGCTGGTGTCTTCCGGCCTGGTGCTCGGCCTTGGCGGCGGTACAGCGGGTAGCCCGTTCCCGGGCAGAATCCTGTCAGCCGAAGGTTACATGGGGCGCCAGCAACTGGTACAGAACTGGAGCGCACTGAGCCTGGACTGCCTGCTCATTCGCCGGGCGCTGTTCGAGGAGCTTGAGGGGCTGGATACCTCGGCCTTCCGGGTCGCCTTGTTTGACGTTGACCTCTGCCTGCGTGCGCGTGAAAAAGGTTTCCTGTCGGTCGGGACACCGTTTGCTCGTGTCATGAGGCTCCCGGGTGGTGAAGCTGCCGAGCTGGCTGACGAGCTTGCCAGGGCCGACCGGGACGTTGCTTACGACCGTTGGCTGAGCCGCATTGCGCGGGACCCAGCCTACAACGACAACCTGAGCCTCAAGTTCGCCAATTTCAACCTGGAGCCAGGCCTGCGCAGTGGCTGGGACCCTTTCATTGCCCGTGCCATGCCGTCCGTGCTGGCGTTGCCGGTCAATACCACGGCAGTGGGGCACTACCGGGTCATCCAGCCGTTCACCGAGCTTGAGCGGGCGGGCTGGATCCAGGGGCGGGTCAACCACGTCTCCCCGGGTATTATCGAGCTCGAGCGCGAAAAGCCCGATGTGATGATCCTGCAGTGTCGTTACATGCCGGGCAACATCCGGGAAATGGCGCAGTTCAAACGCTTTTCGAAGGCGCGGATGATCTACGAGCTGGACGACTACATCATCGATCCGCCGAAAAAGAACGACCATGCCCGCAACCTGCCTAGCAACCTTGCCGAGTTGGTGGCCCAAGGCATCGGGCAGTGTGATCGGCTGGTGTGTTCGACCGAGCCACTGGCCGATGCGCTATCCAGCATGCACAAGGACATCCGCGTCGTGCCCAACATGTTGTCTGCCGCGCTCTGGGCTGGGCTTTCCAGCCAGCGTCAGACCAGTATCCGGCCGCGCGTCGGGTGGGCGGGTGGCACGAGCCATCGTGGTGATCTGGAGCTGTTGCAAGACGTTGTGAAGGCGCTTGCCAACGAGGTTGACTGGGTCTTCTTCGGTATGTGTCCGGACCCCTTGCGCCCCTATGTGAAAGAGTTTCACAAGGCGGTTCAACTGGCTGATTACCCGCGCAAGCTCGCCAGCCTCAACCTCGACCTGGCGCTGGCGCCGTTGGAGCAGAACCTGTTCAACGACTGCAAGAGCAACCTGCGCTTGCTGGAGTACGGGGCGTGTGGTTTTCCGGTGGTCTGTAGCGACACCAAGGCCTACGCCGGCTACCTGCCATGTACCCGGGTCAAGGACAACACCGCCGAGCAATGGCTGGATGCGATTCGCATGCACCTGGCTGACCCGCAGGCCAGCTACCGCCAAGGCGATGCCCTGCGCGCGGAAGTGCTGCGTGACTACATGCTGATGCCGCACCATTTGCAGCATTGGGCCAACGCCTGGTTGGCAGACTGAACGTTGGCGTGGGGCGATGCCCGCGCCTGATTGACAATTGGACAGGTGCTATATGATCGATACCGCAATCGGCTCGCGCAATGATGTGACCGTTGTTTTGCTGGGCGAGCATCAGGCGCACAGCCGCGCCCGCGCGCAGCACTACTACCAGCAGGCTTGCGTCCCCTGTGTGGCGTTTGACTTGCCGGCTGGGTCGAGCTCGGCCGGGTTCGCTCAGGCCCTCGCAGAATGCCTGGAAGGGCTTGCCACGGCTTATGTGGTGCTGGCGCTGGATACCGACTTCGTGCTGGCCCCGGCTCTGGATACTGCGGCGGCGTGCCTGCACGCGCAACCTGGGGTGGTGGCTGCGCAAGGCCAGTTGTTGGGCTACAGGCCGGGGAGTGGCAAGGTCGAGTACTACCGCGTAGGCTCGGCATTTGCATCTGCCATTGCCGAAACCGCTACAGCCAGGCTGTTGCAGTACGCTCAGGCGGGGCAGCAGGCCTGGCGTGCCGTCATGCGTGTGTCGACTTTGCAAGCCGTGCTGGCGGCGTTGCCAGACAGCCTGGATGCGCCTGCCGTGCGTGTGGCAATGTCCCTTGCCGTGTTGGCGCAAGGGCCGGTTGCACACCTGGCCCAGACCGATGTGGTGAGTGAGCATGAGCCCGCCGGCTACAGCCCGGTGGAGCGTGAAGAGCGCCTGACGCAGCTGGTACGCGGCTTGCGCCAGTGGGATGCCGGGCTGTATCGGCTATGGGGTGACGAACAAGGCTTCACGGCCCTCAACCGGCTTGTGCGCAACACCTACGATCTGGGTGCGGCGTCGTTGATCTTCACATCCAGCTGGCGCAGTGTGATCGATGACCCCGAGCGGTTGTTCGAGCCGCATCAGGACGTACAGCTGCCCTATTACAACGGTGCACTGTTTGCGCGGTTGACCGAGCTTGAGTTTCTTTGCCACGCATGGCCGACCAGCCCGCAGCAGCAACGTGCGCTGGAAGGGATCTGGGTGCAGCAGCGTGACTTGTTGCAGGAGCAGCCCAACGATACCGCAGAAAGCTTGAGCCACCGCTACTGGCAGGCCTTGGCGTTGAGCCTGTTCAATCGCGAAGTCTGCCATCGGCTGTTGTCCACGCTGGACAGGGCAGAAGAAGCTGCGCATGTCCGTGAGCTGACGGATTGGCTTGCACGCCTCGAACAGGTCCCGGGTATTGATGAACAGTGCCGTTTGCAGGGCACCCCGTCGGGTCAGGTGATCGAGGCCATCTCGGCTGCTACACCGGATGAGGCTGGACGCCAGCGCGTTCTCCGCTACCTGGGCAAGCACCCGGCCGAGCAGATCGCCTTTGTGGTTCTCGACCTGGAAAACGACGATCAAGCGCTTCAGGCCACGTTCGACAGCCTGCTGGCCAGCGGCATACGCAACTTCAAGCTGCTGGTGCTCAAGGCTGGCAAGCCACCGGCCATCACCACGCCGCGCGACACGCTGCATTTCATACAGGTCAGTGACAGCAATTGGGTGACACACCTGAACCAGGCGGTGCGTCAGTTGCCAAGCGCCTGGCTGATGCTGCTGAGTGCCGGCGATGTGCTGCTTGCCGGAGGCCTGTTGCGCCTGTCGGTGGAGCTTGTCGATGCACCTGCCTGCCAGGCCATCGCCGCCAATGAAGTACAGCGCGACGGTGAAGGGCGTTTGCACAGGGTCGAACGCCCAGGTGCAGACCTCGATCTGTTGCGCAGCCAGCCTGGGTTGATGTCTCGGCATTGGCTGGTGCGCCGCCAGGCGGTGCTGGATCTGGGTGGGTACAGTGAAACCTGCCGTGAAGCGCTGGAGCTCGACCTGCTGCTGCGTCTGGTAGAGGCCCAAGGCTTGAGCAGCCTGGCGCACATGGCCGAATACCTGTTAATCGGTGAGCAGGGCGGCAGTGCACTGGATGAGGAAGCTGCCAAGGTGGTTGGCCGACACCTGACGCAACTGGGTTATCGCGCACAGGTGAAGATACAGGCGAATGATGGATTGTCCATCGACTACCGGCATTCCTCCACGCCGTTGGTAAGCGTGCTTGTGGCAAGTGAAGGCGATGCCGCGCAGCTGCAGGATTGCCTGCGTAGCGTGCTGCAGCGTACCCGTTACCCGCGCTACGAAGTGGTGGTGGTGTGTGCCGAGCACGAGGTTGCGGCGTTGCAGCCGTTCGCCGGCAAGGTGCATGTGCTGGTCGGCCAGCCAGGCGAGTCGCGCAGCAGTTGGCTGAACCTGGCGGCTAGCCAGGCACGAGGGGCCTACCTGGTGCTGGTGTCTGCGCGCAGCCAGGTCATTACCCCGGCCTGGATCGAGGCGCTGCTCAATGAGGCTCAGCGTCCGGAAGTGGGTGTGGTCGGAGCCTGCCTCGAGGGGGGCGATACTGCGCTTCTGCATGCGGGTTACGCCTTGCTGCTGGGGCCGCAGGTGGCTTCGCCCTGGCTGGGCCTGAAGCCGCAAGCGTGTGCTGAAGCCCGGTGGCCATTGGCAGTGCGCGGTTGTCAGGCGGTCAGTGCCGACTGCCTGATGGTGAGCAAGGAGGTGTTCGAGCATTGCGCGGGCTTGCAGGTTGTCCACGGTGCCGATATCGACCTGTGCCGGGCCGTTGTCGAGGCCGGGCAACTGGTGGTCTGGACGCCGCAGGCCAGGCTGTTGCTCAGCGCCCAGCCTGAAGCGGATCATGCGTTGGCGCAGGTGCTGTTCGAACGCTGGCCCTCGGCCTTCAGCGAGCAGGCAGTGACGCCATTAGCTTGGCTGGAACAGGTCAAGTAGGCCGAGGCGGATTATTGACAGGGCTGCAAGCTGACGTCGCAGCCCTGTCCTGCCTGTTTCGACAATACCCGCGAGCCCGGCCGATCAAGGCCGGCTCCACACTTGAGCGGTATCTCCCGCTGCACGCGCATTTACCTTGCCCGGTCAGGCTGATTGGCAATCTTTTTGCTAGATAACGGCAACTTACTGAATTGGTCAGTATTTTGTCAGCCCGCTATGGGCGTCAGCCTGTCAAGGTGTGTCGACAATGAAAGCAGTCATCCTGGCCGGAGGCCTGGGTACCCGTATCAGTGAAGAGTCGCATCTGCGCCCGAAACCGATGATCGAAATTGGTGGCAAGCCCATCATTTGGCACATCATGAAAATCTACTCCCATTACGGGATCAACGATTTCGTGATTTGCCTCGGTTACAAGGGCTATGTGATCAAGGAATACTTCGCGAACTATTTCCTGCACATGTCAGATGTCACCTTCGACATGTCGGAAAACCAGATGCATATCCATAACCGGCATGCCGAGCCTTGGCGGGTCACGCTGGTGGACACTGGCGAGAATACGGCAACTGGCGGGCGCCTCAAGCGGGTACGCGATTACGTTGGCGACGAAACCTTCTGCCTGACTTACGGCGACGGCGTTGCCGATGTGGACCTGCCAGCCTTGATCGATTTCCACAACCGCCATGGCAAACTGGCCACGGTCACTGCCGTTCAGCCCCCCGGGCGTTACGGCGCGCTGGATGTGCGGGGCGAGCAGGTGCATGGCTTCCAGGAAAAACCACTGGGTGATGGTGGCTGGATCAATGGCGGCTTCTTCGTGCTTGAGCCCGGGGTCTTCGACTACATCGAGGGCGACGTCACCACATGGGAATACGAGCCCATGCGTGCCCTGGCGCAGGATGGCCAGCTGATGACCCATGTGCACCGTGGCTTCTGGCAGGCCATGGACACGCTGCGTGATCGCAGTTACCTGGAAGAGCGCTGGAAGGCCGATGAAGCACAATGGCGCATTTGGTCATGAGCCGTAGCTTCTGGTCGGGGCGTCGGGTTTTCCTGACGGGGCACAGCGGCTTCAAAGGCGGCTGGCTAGCCCTTTGCCTGCGCGAGATGGGCGCCGAAGTGTATGGCTACTCCCTGGCCCCCGATACCGCGCCCTCGCTTTATGACAGCGCCCGGCTAGCCGAGTGCGTGTCTGGCGAGTTTGCCGATATTCGTGATGCTGACCGGTTGCTGCGCAGTGTGGCGGCATTTCGCCCGGAGGTTGTCTTGCACCTGGCCGCGCAGCCGCTGGTGCGCGAATCCTATCGCAGCCCGGCGCAAACGTACGCCACCAACGTTACCGGCACGCTCAACCTGCTTGAAGCCGTGCGGCAGTGCGACACGGTGCGTGCCGTGCTGGTGGTCACCAGCGACAAATGCTACGAGAACCGCGAGTGGCAATGGCCATACCGTGAGCAGGATGCCTTGGGGGGGCATGACCCCTATAGCAGCAGCAAGGCGTGCGTCGAGCTGCTTTGCGCCTCGTGGCGCGAGTCGTTCCTGCGCGAGCGCGGTGTGGCGCTTGCGACCGCGCGTGCGGGCAACGTGATCGGTGGCGGTGACTGGTCAGCAGACCGGTTGCTGCCCGATATCCTGCGTGCCTGGGAAGCCGGGGAATCGGTGATCTTGCGCTATCCCGATGCCGTGCGCCCGTGGCAACACGTACTCGATCCGCTTCACGGCTACCTGCTATTGGCCCAGGCGTTGATCGAGCGTGGCCAGGATGTGGCAGAGGCCTGGAATTTCGGCCCTGACAGTAGCGGGACGGCAACCGTGGGTGAGTTGGTACATGCCATGGCGCAGTTGTGGCCAGGCGAGGCGGGCTGGTCTGTCGAGGCGCGCGTGCAGCCCCATGAAGCAGGCTTGTTGACCCTCGACTCCTCCAGGGCTCGTCAATCGTTGGGCTGGCGGCCCAAATGGGGCCTGAAGCAATCGTTGCGTCACACCCTTGAATGGCATCACGCCTGGCGCGATGGCCAAGACATGCAGCAATACTGCCGCACGCAAATAGCGGCACACGAAGGTGAGTTCAATGACTGATCAAACGGCGCAGCAGTTGCGCCAGCAAATTACCGAGCTCGTTGGCCGTTACGCCGAGCTGGAACTGGCCGCGCCCGGTTTTGTACCTGGCCAGCATGCGGTTCCGCCCTCTGGCAAAGTCATTGGTGCACCCGAACTACAGGCCATGACGGAAGCGGTACTTGACGGCTGGTTGACCACCGGGCGCTTCAACCAGGCATTCGAAAAACGCCTGGCACGTTACCTGGGGCGGCGTGGCGTGCTCACCGCCAACTCCGGCTCTTCGGCGAACCTGTTGGCGTTTTCCGCCTTGACGTCGCCGCGCCTGGGGGATCGTGCCATTCGCAAGGGGGACGAGGTCATTGGCGTGGCAGCGGGCTTCCCTACCACCGTCAACCCGATCCTGCAGTTCGGTGCCGTGCCGGTCTTCGTCGATATCGAGATGGGTACGTATAACGTCGACCCGGCCTTGATCGAGGCGGCGATCAGCCCGCGGACCAAGGCGATCATGTTGGCCCACACGCTGGGTAACCCGTTCAACCTGGCCGTGGTGCGAGAACTGTGCGACCGCTACGGCTTGTGGCTGATCGAGGACTGCTGCGATGCGCTGGGTGCCACCTATGATGGCCGCCAGGTGGGCAGCTTCGGCGACCTGGGTACGCTCAGTTTCTATCCGGCCCACCATATCACCATGGGCGAGGGCGGGGCGGTTTTCACCGATTCTCCGCTGCTCAAGCGTATCGTCGAATCGTTCCGTGACTGGGGACGTGACTGCTATTGCGGGCCAGGTGAAGACAATACCTGCAGCAAGCGTTTCTGCTGGCAGCTGGGCGACCTGCCGCAAGGTTACGACCACAAGTACACCTATTCCCACTTGGGCTACAACCTGAAGATCACCGACATGCAGGCTGCCTGCGCGTTGGCACAGATGGACCGGGTGGATGATTTCATCGCTGCACGCAAGCGCAACTTTGCCTGGCTCAGCGAGCGCTTGTCCGGGTGTGTAGACCAACTGATCCTGCCGCACGCCACGCCCAACAGTGACCCGTCCTGGTTTGGTTTTCCGCTGACATTGCGTGATGGTTGTGGTGTCGAGCGGCTGGACCTTTTGCGTCATCTCGATGCGCAGAAGGTGGGTACTCGCCTGCTGTTCGCCGGCAACCTTACCCGACAGCCCTACATGAAAGACCAGCAATACCGGGTAGCCAGTGACCTGACGGTGACCGACAAGATCATGAAGGACACCTTCTGGGTCGGCCTGTGGCCCGGGCTTGGCGAAGACCACCTCGAGCATGTGGCCGGCAGCATCGAAGCCTATGTGCGGAGGCTGCGCTGATGAGCGCCTTTGCGTGTGAACGAATTGCCGGGCGCTGCCGCAGGTTGTTCGCCCGAGCCAGCGGCGCACGCCCGTCCATGCCACATCCAGGATGCAACTCGTGAGCACTCAGCACTATCCACCATTGCACGTTGCGTCGCCGCGCCCGTATTACATCGTTGCGCCCGCCTATCGGCATAACTCAGCCGGTATCCGGGTGATGCACATGTTGTGTCACTTGCTGAACCGGTGCGGCCAGGACGCCTACCTGTACAGCTCCACGACCAACCCGATGTGGCACACGCCGCTGCTCACCAATGAACTGAGGCAACAGCATGAGCAGGCGGGTCGCCAGCCTATCGTGGTGTACCCGGAAGTGGTGTCAGGCAACCCGACCAAGGCAAGGTCGGTCGTGCGTTACCTGCTCAACGTACCGGGGTTGATCGCAGGGGATACGGAGTTTGCCGACTCGGAGATGATCTTTGCCTATGGAGAGCATCTGTTGCCCAAGGGCGCTGGGGCTGAGCGTATATTGTTCCTGCCACCGATCGATACATCGCTGTTCAACAACCTTGACAACGCCTATGACAGCCATCGCAAAGGTTGGCTGATCTACCCTGGGCGCCATACCCTTGCGCTTCAGGAACATCCCGAGCTGGCGGCGCGGTGCACGCTCATTACCAACAAATGGCCAGCCACCCCTCGGGAAATGGCCGAGCTGTTCCGGCGTAGTGAAGGTATTTATTGCTTTTCTTCCACTGCAACTGCGCTGGAAGCCATGTTGTGTGGTTGCCCGGCCGTGGTACTCAAGTCGCCCTTCTTTGATGGCACACCGCTTGGGATTGGCGAATTCGGCACAGATGGCCTGGCCTTCGAAGACGCGCCCGAGGCTATCGAGCATGCCAGATCGAGCTTGCCCATCGTCCAGCAAAAGTATGCTGACTTGCAGGGCCGGTTCTGGGACCAGTTGGCCAGTTTCATCGAGCAGACCCAGGCCATGCCTTGCACCGACCTGCAACCAGACGCCATGCAGGGGGCAGCAGGTGGGCCAGATGCACAGGTTGCCCAGTGGCTGCGCTCCCGTCGCCCTACTGACGCACAGGCGGCGTTGATCGCCCAGCGTCTGGAAGACAGGCGCATGGACTTGCCCACGTTCGATTTCGTCATCCTCCCAGACGGCCCGCCAGCTGCGGTCGAGGCCACGCGCCAAAGCCTGCAAGGGCAGATGTACCAGCAGCTCGCCGTCCATGTGCCTGCCGATTGCGAGCTTGCCACGCTTAACCAACTGGTCTTGCAACAAGGCACCGGGCAGTGGCTCTGCTTTGTGCGTGCAGGCACCACGTTCACACCGTTCGGGTTGTTGATACTCGCGCTGGAGTTGCTTGAGGGCGACCAGGTGCGTGCGGTGTATGCCGATGAGCTGGTGACCACGCCACAGGGTACCCGGCAGGCGCTGCTGCGCCCCGACTTCAATCTCGACATGCTGCTGGCCAGCCCGGCCCAACTGGCGCGGAATTGGTTCTATCGCCGCGAGGTATTCCTCGAGGCGGGCGGTTTCGACCTGGCCTGCGCGGGGGCGGCCGAGCTCGCGTTGCTGTTGCACCTGATCGAAGATGCCGATGGCCTCGACGGGCTGGCTCATGTCAGCGAACCCGTGTGCATATCACCCAGCGAAGCGCCTATCCACAGCCCTCAGGAACAGGCGGTGCTGCTGCGCCATTTGCAGCGGCGCGGCTATACCCAGGCGCAGGTGTGCATGCATCGGCCAGGCATTCATCGCATTGATTATGGGCACGCCGAGCAGCCATTGGTTTCGTTGGTCGTGCCGTGCAATGGGCGTCTCGATCACGTACAGCGCTGCGTGCATGCGTTGATTGAAAAAACCCGTTACCCCCACTTCGAGATTCTGCTGGTTAACGATGGCAGCAGCCCGGCTACCCGTGCCTGGCTGGATGGCCTTGTGGCGCGGGAGCAAAACCGGCTCAGCGTACTGAGTGATGCGTCGGTACGTGACCATGCCACTGCCTGTAATCTGGCGGCCAGGCATGCGCAGGGCGAGTACCTGGTGCTGCTGCACGAGGATACCGTGATCGTGCACGATGACTGGCTGGACGCGTTGCTCAATCACGGGCAACGCCCGGAAGTAGGCATCGTCGGCGCGCGGTTGATGCACCCCAATGGCATGGTCGAACAGGCTGTGCAGGTGCTGGGCTTGAATGGCCCTGGCAACTCGGCGTTTTCCGGGCTGCCGCACGATGAGGGGTACATGCGCCGGCTTGAGCTGGACCAGAACGTGAGTGCCGTGTCTGGCGCTTGTCTGCTGATTCGCCGGGCGCTTTACCTGGAGGTGGGTGGAATGGACGAAGGCCTGGCGCAGCGCACCGGTGCCAGTCTCGATCTTTGCCTCAAGGCGCGCCAGGCCGGTTATCTCACGGTGTGGACGCCGCATGCTGTGCTGGTGTGCGAAGGGCAGGGCGAGCTCGTGCCTGCCGAAGCGGTCGAAGCCGAACAGGACGCGTTGTATGGCAAATGGCTGCCTGTCATCGCCCGCGATCCGGCCTACAACCGCAACCTGTCTTTGCAGGGTGCTGGTTTTGAGCTTGAGACTGACCCGGGCCTGTCGTGGAACCCCTTGAGCTGGCGCCCGTTGCCTGTGCTGCTGAGTATGCCGGGCGAACTTGCCGGCACTGCGCGCAGTCGGGTTGTCGACCCGGCGTTGTCCATGAGTATCGCCGGCCTGGCGGATGTCCGGCTGGCTTTGCGGCCGTATCTGCCTGCTGAGCTGGAGCGGTTGCAGCCCGACAGCTGGGTGATGCGGCGGCCGGCCAGCGAGGCCCAGATTGACGCGTTGCGTAGCAATGCCCGGTTCAGCCGCGCGTTCAAGGTGGGCGAAGTGAATGCCGACTCGCCTGGCCTGGCTGACGACGATCTTGCAGGTGCGCTGCGGTGGTCTGCCGGCGTTGTAGACCGGCTGGTGGTGCCAACCCCTGCCTTGGCCGAAGCACTGCAAGGCTTCTGTGCCGATATTCGTGTCATGCCGGATCGTCTGCACCCGGCGCGTTGGGGGGCGTTGGCCACTCAACGGCAGCCGGGTAGCCGCCCACGTATCGGGTGGGTGGGTGATCAGTTCGGCACCAGCGTTCAACGCCTGATGCTGGAGATTGTTCAGGCCTTGCACGCGGATGTGGATTGGGTCTGCCTGGGTGAATGCCCGCCCCCGCTACGGCCCTACTTGCGCGAGATACATGGCCCGGTGCCTTACGATGACTACCCGCAGAAACTCATGTCGCTGGGGCTCGATCTGGCGTTGGCCCCGCTTGGCGATGGCTGGCTCGACGCGTGTCGCAGCAATGTGCGGCTTCTGGAATATGCCGCCTGCGGTTATCCGGTGGTGTGCAGTGACGTATTGCCCTATCAAGGGTTGCCCGTGACCAGGGTCAGGAACACGGCCGGGGACTGGGTCAGTGCTATCCAGGCGCACCTTGCCGAGCCTGCAGCCAGTGTGAAGGGCGCGCAAGCGTTGCGCGAGCAGGTGCTGGCACGGCACATGCTGGATGAAGGCTATGCACGCCAATGGCTTGACGCCTGGCTGCCAGGTTGAGGGCAGACCAGACACCGATAGAGAGTCAACTATTCCAATAGCCGCCAGGTACGTCCCAAGGCGGCGTGCAATGCCGGCATCAGCCATACACAGAACACAGCATGCCTTGGCGCCACATCGACCTGGCCCACGGCAACCAGGGGAGTATCCGGTGAAAACCATTAGTCAGCGTGACAAAGATCTGTTTGAAAACCTGTTCGTACTGGAGCTCGCCAACAATCATTGGGGCAAGCTGGAGCGCGGCCTGAAAATTGTCCGCGACCACGGCACGATTGCGCGTTACAACAACGTCAAGGCTGCCATCAAGCTGCAGTTCCGCGATGTCGACGAGTTCATCCATCCTGACTTCAAAGGGACTGCAGACCTTCGCTATGTGAAGAAGACCGAGGACACCCGCCTGACCAAGGCGGAGTTTGCCCGCATGGTGGAAGAAGTCCGCAACCTGAGCTGCATTCCCATGGCGACGCCGTTCGACGAAGCCTCGGTTGACCTGTGCGTCGAATTCGACATGCCGATCATCAAGATCGCCAGTTCCGACATGAACGACTGGCCGCTTATCGAGAAAATCGCGTCTACCCGCCGGCCAACCATCATTTCCACAGGTGGTGCATCGGAAAAAGACCTGGACGATATCGTCCGCTACTTCGAAAAGCGTGATATCCCGCTGGCCATTAACCATTGCGTTTCGCTGTACCCCAGCGAGGACGACGAACTGCAGCTCGACCAGATCGACTACCTGCGCAACCGTTACCCTGGGCATGTCATTGGCTTGTCGACCCATGAGTACCACGACTGGCACTCTTCCATGCTCATTTCCTACGGCAAAGGTGTACGTACCTGGGAACGGCACATTGATATCCAGTACCAAGGGGTGCCGGTTTCCAACTACTGCTCGCTCCCTGAACAGTGCGATACCTGGTACAAGGCGTTCCACAAGGCCAAGGAAATGTGCGGGGGTGTCAGCGGCACTCGACGCATCATTTCGCGCAAGGAAACCGAGTACCTCAACGCACTCGTGCGCGGTGCCTATGCACGTCGGGACCTGTCGCCAGGCTACGTGCTGAACCGGGACGAGTTTGAAAAGGACTTCTACCTTGCCATCCCGCTGCACAAAGGGCAGCTGTCCTGCCGGGAAGTGATGAACGGTGAAACGCTGCTGCAGCCGATCAAGGCAAACGAACGCCTGACCATCGACCACATTGACGGGCCTTACAGTGAAACTCCGGCACTGAAAGAACTGATCCTGGGCCGAGGGCTGTGATGATGGCGACTGTATCTCAGCAAATTGCGCAATGGCTGGTTCAGCAAGGGGTTGAACAGGTTTTCACCGTCACCGGCGGCGGTGCCATGTTCCTCAACCAGGCCTTGGGTGGCCATGAGCAACTGCGCTGCACGTTCATGCACCATGAGCAGGCTTGTGCCATGGCCGCCGAGGGTTATGCGCGCATCACCGGCAAGCCGGCCGTGGTGATGTTGACGACCGGCCCGGGCTCTATCAACGCGCTCAACGGGGTGCATGGGGCGTTCACCGACTCCATTCCCATGATCGTGCTGTCCGGCCAGATCAAGCGCGAGACCTGTGTGTCTTTCCAGGATGTGCCTGGCCTGCGCCAACTGGGTGACCAGGAGGGGCCGACCATCGCCATGGCCAGCCCGGTGTGCAAGTACGCGCAGATCGTGCGTTCGGAGCAGGATGTGGAGGTCATGCTGCCCAAGGCATTCGCCGAAGCCGTGGGCGGTCGCCCCGGGCCTGTCTGGCTCGATATTCCACTGGATATCCAGCAATCCCAAGTGCCACTCGATATCCCGGCGCCATCGTTGATCCAGCCGCCGCGTGCCGAGGATTTGCGCGCCGCCTGCCGTGATATCGTCGGCAAGCTGTTGCAATCGCACCGCCCAGTTGTGCTGGGCGGCACCGGCGTACGCCTTTCACGTACCGAGCAACGGCTACTGGCGCTGGTGGAGCGCTACGGCATCCCCCTGGCGACCGCCTGGACCCATGATCTGATCGCGTCCGACCACCCGCTGTTCGCCGGTCGCCCTGGCACTATCGGGACCCGTGCCGGCAATTTCTGCTTGCAGGCGGCTGATTTTGTGCTGGTGCTGGGGTCGCGCCTGAATGTGCGACAAACCAGTTATAACTGGCAGGCATTCGCCAAGCACGCTTGGGTGGCTCAGGTCGATATCGACGCCGCCGAACTGAACAAGCCCACCGTGCGCCCGGACTTCGGCGTTACCGCCGACCTGGCAGACTTCCTCGATGTTTTCGAGCAAGAGCTGGCAAAGGCCACCCTGCAGAGTTTTGCGCCGTGGGTGCAATGGTGCCAGCACATAGGGCGTACCTATCCGGCATCGGCGGAGCACACGCAAAAAGCCGATGGGCCTTTGAACCCGTACCTGATGGTGCAGCGCATTTTTGCGCAGATGCGTGCGGATGACATCGTGGTATGTGGCAATGCGTCAGCCTGCATCCTGCCATTCCAGATCGGCGCCTTGCAAAAGGGCCAGCGCCTGTTCAGCAACTCGGGCTCCGCGTCGATGGGCTATGACCTGCCTGCGGCCATTGGTGCGGCGACGGCAGCCAAAGCGGAAGGTGCACGCCGCGTGATCTGCTTTGCGGGCGACGGCAGCCTGCAGATGAACATTCAGGAACTGCAAACGCTCAAGACCATCGGCGTCAATGTGATCGTAATCGTGCTCAACAATCGCGGTTACCTCTCGATCTGGCAAACACACGAAAACTTCTTTGGCCGGGTGATCGGCGCCACGCCCGAATCGGGCGTGGATTTCCCCGACTTCACTGCCGTGGCCAGCGCTTATGGCCTGCGCGCCGAGAGCATCGCTACGCAGGGCGACCTGGCGCGTCTCGATGCACTTCTGGAAAGTGATGGCCCGATGCTGATCGACCTGCACGTCGACCCTCGGCAGGAGTTCGTGCCGCGTATCAAGTCGCGGGTCGATGCCAACGGTGCTTTCGTCACCCCGGAGCTCGATGACATGCACCCGTTCCTGGAGCCGGAAACCATGGCGCAGATTCGTGCAGAAGCTGCAGCGCTGCGTGCCGTCCCCAACACCGATAAAAGGGGTATGTAATGGCTGAGAAGATAGATCGCTTCCAAGACTTCATTGCACTGCGTGACCGGGCAGCTGACGTGGTACCGGCGCGCATTGATCCACAGCGGCCGTTGTGGATCTTCGGCGCCGGGAACTTCGGTCGTAGCCTGGCCACCGCCGCACAGCAGCAAGGTATTGCGGTTGCCGGCTTTGTAGAGACATCGCCACGCATCGATACGGCCCAGGGGTTGCCCGTATTGAACTGGCAGGCGCTGGCCCGCCAGGCGCCCGAAGCGCAACTTGCACTCGGTATTTTCAACCGCGATGCGCCTTACGATGAGTTGTTGTCGATCGTTGCCGAGGCAGGCTTCGCCAAGCCATTGATGCCTTGGGAGTTGTACGAACAGTTCGCTGCGGCCTTGGGGTGGCGGTTCTGGCTGAGTAGCCGTAATTACCTGCTGGACGCCATGGAACGTATCGGGCGCGTGGCAGACAAGCTGGCTGATAACGAAAGCAAGCAGGTTCTTTATCGGATGTGCGCATTCCGGCTCGGGGTTGACCTTGAGTACGCCAGCTTTCTGTCGGAGGAGGAGCGTTACATCAACGCGCTGACGTTGCCGGCCTTGCAGGGGCGCGATATCACCTACGTGGACTGTGGTGCCTATGACGGTGACAGCTATGAAGAATTGATTGCCTGGCCCGAAATCTCCTGCAGCCGAGCGTTTCTGCTTGAGCCTGACCCTGAAAATTTCACCCGCTTGGTGCAACGCATTGGGGCTGAAGATACCCGCGCAATTTGTTTGCCATTGGCGGCCGCTGAGCATTACAGCATTCTTACGTTCAATGCTGGCCAAGGTGAGGCTTGCTCTATCAGCCAGCAAGGTGGGGGCGTATCGATTGCAGCCGTTGCGCTGGACCAGATGCTGCCAAGTGCGCCGGTCGACCTGATCAAGCTGGATGTCGAGGGCGCTGAGGCCCAGGTGTTGCGTGGTGCTGAACAGATCATTCGGCGTTGCCGCCCGGTACTGATTGTGTCCCTGTACCACAACCCTCAGGATTTGTGGGAGCTGCCGGAGTTGCTGTTCGAGTTTTGCTCCGATTACCGGTTCCATATCCGGCAACACTGCCCGAACACGTTCGAGTCGGTCTTGTACGCAGTGCCGAACTGATGAACCTGCTATTGACCGGCGGTACCGGCTTTTTTGGCAAGGCGCTGCTACGCCACTGGCTGGGCATCGCCAATGCAGGTTTGCAGGTGCCGTTGGTCACGGTATTGAGCCGAGCGCCAGAGGCCTTTCTGGCCAGGCATCCTGAGTTTTCCGGCCTGGCGTGGCTGCGGCTGCAGCAGGGCGACATTCTGCAGCCTGCGTCGTTTCCTGAAACGGGCGGCTTCACGCATGTGTTGCATGCGGCAGCCGACTCGACAGCCGGGGCTCAGCTCAGCCCATTGCAGCGGTATACCCAGATCGTCGAGGGGACCCGTCATGTGCTGGATTATTCTGTCAGGCAGCGTATCCCGCGCTTGTTGATGACCAGTTCCGGCGGTGTGTACGGCCCCCAGCCGCAGGGGCTGGAGCAGATCCCCGAGGATTACCATGGGTTGCCCGACCCGCTGGAGCCTGCCCATGCCTACAGCGTTGCCAAACGCTGCGCCGAGCATCTGTGCATCCTGTACCAGCACCAGTTTGGTCTGGAGGTGATCATCGCCCGCTGTTTCGCGTTTGTCGGCAGGGACCTGCCGCGCGATGTGCACTTCGCGATAGGCAACTTCATCCGCGATGCCCTTGAGTCGCCCGCCATTTGCGTCAGCGGGGATGGAACGCCTGTGCGGTCCTACATGGATCAGCGTGATCTGGCTCACTGGCTGGATGTGATGCTGCGCCAAGGGCGCGCGGGCACTGCTTACAACGTCGGCTCGGACGAGGCGGTGACAATCGCTGAGCTCGCTCACCAGGTGCGTGACGTGCTGTCCCCCCAAAAAACGGTGCACATTGCAGCTGCTCAGGCTACCCCGGGAAGTTTCCGGAACCGGTATGTACCCTGCATCGACAAGGCGCGCTCGGAACTCGGGTTGCAACTGCGCCATGGTTTGCAGCAGTCGATCAGGGATGCGGCAATTTAGAGGGCTGCCCGGTTGAGCTGGCCGAGGCGCAATAATCCCATTTTTACCTGGACGTGCTAGGTCTGACTTCATGATCAACGATGTGTTTCCCGCCTGTGCACGCGAACGCGTTGCCACCCGATGCGTTTGCTGTGGATCAGCGCAGTTGTCTCAGTCCCCGGCAGTGCTGATGCCGTTTGTGTCGCATCGGGCACTGGGCTGGGCGCCTGCAGTCATCGATGCCAGCTGGGGGTTGAACAGTATCCCTCAGGGCACGGCCTACTGCGTGTGCAATACCCTGCATTGCGCGGAGTGTGAATTCCTGTTTCTGGATATCCGGTTTTCGGACCGGGAAATGCAGCGCCTCTATGATGGTTACTACGGCAAGGCTTATGAAGATTTGCGAGAACACTATGAGCCGGGCTTCAGGGAGCGCAACAAAGCGCTGAGCGCGCCCAGCGAGCTGCTTGGCCTGACCCGTTCTTACATTCTTCGGCATATTGCGCCCACGCAGGTCCTGGACTGGGGCGGAGGTGATGGCTCCAATACACCGTTCAAAGGGCAGGGCTACTCGACCGATATCTACGATATCGACAAAAAAACCACCGTGCCCGGTACCCGCAGCGTGACCAGGGACGAAGTGCGAGGACGCACTTACGACCTGATCGTGTGCCGGCATGTGCTGGAGCATGTTCCTTATCCAACGGACACACTTGCGCAGATACGCGACTGCATGCACGACGATACGCTGCTGTACGTGGAGTTACCCCACGAGGCGGTGATGGTTGGCAACGATCAGGTTTGCGCTGAGCAAAAGCGGCACTGGCATGAGCATATCAACTTCTTCTCGGTGGCGGCGCTTACCAATCTGTTCGCGCTTGGCGGTTTCACCGTCGTGGATATTCAGTCAACCGCGTTTACCAGCAATGCCAAGCTGGGTTCGGCAGTACACTTGCTGCAGGCGATTGTGAAAAAGGCACCTTTCGAGGGCGCGTGACCGTAGGGTTGTGTGGGTATGAGGTCGTCCGGCTGCGTGAGCGCCACGCGAAAGCAGCCCCGGCATTGCGGCATTCGCAGCTTTGGTCGTATAACCGTGACTTGGCAGTCGAAACGTGCATCTTTAATCTATCAAGTCAGCGGGCAGCCACGTCGATGGCCTGACGAGGCCAATTTCAGGCCCGATCCCGCACTATCCGCCATGTCAACCGGGAAGCCACAATGATTGGCATTAAAAGCATCGCCAGTTACGTACCTGTGAATGGTGTAGACAACTACGCCCAAGGTGCGAAATTCGGCAAGGATCAAGAGTTCATTTTCGGCAAGATCGGTTCCACCTTCTTGCCGCGCAAGGATGCCAACCAGGAAACATCCGATCTTTGTGTCGAGGCAGCCCAAGCATTGTTTGCCGCCAACCCGTCGCTGGATCCTGCTGCCATCGATGCCGTGATCGTGGTCACCCAGAACGGCGATGCCGAAGGGCTGCCGCACACTGCGGCGATCGTTCAGCACAAGCTCGGGCTGTCCACAGCCGTCGCGGCCTTTGACATTTCCCTGGGCTGCTCGGGCTATGTGTATGGCTTGTATGCCATGAAAGGTTTCATGGAGGCCGCAGGCCTTAAGAATGGCCTGCTGATCACTGCAGACCCTTACTCGAAGATTGTCGACCCGGAAGATCGCAATACCACCATGCTGTTCGGTGACGCCGCTACCGCCACCTGGATGGGCGAGGACGCTGCCTGGCAATTGGGCAAATCGTTGTTCGGCAGCGATGGCGCGGGGGCCGAGCATCTGCGTACCACCGATGGCAAGTTCTTCATGAATGGTCGCCAGGTCTACAACTTTGCCTTGGTCAAGGTGCCGGCGCACTTGCAGCAGCTGCTTGAAGCCAGCGCACTCCAGGCCGAGGATATCGACCTGTATTGCCTGCACCAGGGCAGCGCGGCGATCGTCGATGCCGTATCGTCGCGCTTCGATGAAGGCGAGCACAAGCAGAAGTTCGTCAAGGATATGGTCGAGACGGGCAATACCGTGTCGTCCAGCATACCGCTGCTGCTGGAAAAGCACGTACTTGGCTCCAGCTGCAAGCGCGTGGCGCTGAGTGGCTTCGGGGTGGGCTTGTCGTGGGGCTCGGCCATAATCGAACGCTGTGACTGACCGTTCGTCGCCTCCAATAACGCCGTCATCATCTGACGGCGTTTTACTTTCTATCCTGCATTACTGTGACGCCTGTAAATTGGCGTCAACTCCTTGATTTCATTGGACTGGCACGATGCCAGCAATTTTTTTTGAAATTCCGCTAAAGCAAGCCGCCCTGACGACGATAACTATTACGAAGGTTCTCTGTGCCACCTCCGGCGAATTGCCAAGGCCGGAAGCCGTAGTACCCAATCCAACGAGGAATTCGTCATGGCTTTGACTGTAAACACCAACACCACCTCCCTGGGCGTTCAGAAGAACCTGAACCGGGCTTCCGATGCACTGGGCACCTCGATGACCCGTCTGTCCTCCGGCCTGAAAATCAACAGCGCCAAAGACGACGCTGCCGGCCTGCAGATCGCTACCCGCATGACTTCGCAGATCCGTGGCCAGACCATGGCGATCAAGAACGCCAACGACGCCATCTCCATCGCCCAGACTGCTGAAGGCGCGATGCAAGAGCAGACCAACATCCTGCAGCGTATGCGTGAACTGGCTGTTCAGTCGCGAAACGACAACAACAGCGAAGCAGACCGCGACGCACTGGATAAAGAATTCCAGTCGATGCTCAAAGAGATCGACCGTATCGCCGGTTCGACCCAGCTGAACGGCAAGAACCTGCTGGACGGTACCGCCAGCGACATGACCTTCCAGGTTGGCTCCAACACCGGTAGCGACAACCAGATCACCATCAGCCTGAGCGATGCCATGAACACCACTGGCGCGCTGAGCGGCCTGAGTGGCATGAGCATCACCGGTGCCGACAGCGCCGCTGCCGAAGCCACCTTCACCGCCGCCCTGAGCGCCATCGACGACGCACTGAACGCGATCAACAGCACCCGTGCCGACCTGGGTGCCGTTCAGAACCGTCTGACCAGCACCATCAACAACCTGCAGAACATCAACGAAAACGCCGAAGCCGCCCGTGGCCGTGTACAGGACACCGACTTCGCCGCTGAAACTGCCCAGCTGACCAAGCAGCAGACCCTGCAGCAAGCTTCCACTTCGATTCTGGCCCAGGCCAACCAACTGCCATCCGCCGTACTGAAGCTGCTTCAGTAATCGCTGATGGTGATCGGCGGGGGAGCGCAGTTTAAGGCGCTTCCCCGCCTTTTCGTTATGAGGTGGTAGACATGGACATGAGCGTCAAGCTGAATCTGTCCTATCCGGCATCCCGCCCCGCTGAACAGGCTGGCGAAAAACCGGTTGAGCGCACCGAGCAAGCGTCGCGTAGCGGCAGTGACACGCTGGTACCCAATGCCATCAGTGCTGCCGAGCACAGCAATGATGCCGAAAAAGTGAAAAACGCTGTTTCGGAAATCGAAAAGTTTCTCAGCTCCACCCGACGCAACCTGGAATTCTCCACGGACGAAGAATCCGGAAAGATCGTCGTCAAGGTCATCGCCAGTGAAACCGGCGAGCTGATCCGCCAATTGCCTTCTGAAGAGGCTTTGCGGATTGCGCATAACCTGAGCGATGTAAACAGTATTTTGTTCGACGCCAAGGTCTGATCGGCGGAGAATGTGCTAAGGCAGGAATCACGTCGGGCTTGCAGGAGCAGGTGCTGACGGTCAACAAAGAGGGATAACTGTATGGCGGGCACCCTGGTTTCCAGTATCGGTCAAGGTACGGGGCTGAATATCACCGAAATGGTCGCGGCGTTGGTCAATGCCGACACTGCAGCCAAGAAGGCGCAGATCACTCGGCAGACCAGCAACAATACCGCGATGATTTCCGGTGTGGGCTCGCTTCGCAGTGCCCTGACGGCGTTTCAGGACGCCATGGCGAAGTTGAACAGCTCCACCAGCCCTGCGTTCAATGCATACGCCGCCAAGTCGGCCAATGAGTCAGTGGTCAAGGTGACCGCTGGCAACACGG
Source organism: Pseudomonas sp. OG7 (assembly GCF_014192825.1). Taxonomy (NCBI): domain Bacteria; kingdom Pseudomonadati; phylum Pseudomonadota; class Gammaproteobacteria; order Pseudomonadales; family Pseudomonadaceae; genus Pseudomonas; species Pseudomonas sp. OG7. The sequence goes on from NZ_JACHYK010000005.1 coordinate 336,505, forward strand.
CGGTGGCAGGCAGCTACGACATTGTGGTCAACAAGCTGGCGACCGGCTCGAAAGTGGCCAGTGCCCCGATTGCCGGCGGTGCGGCTGCAACGGTGACGGGCGGTACGCTGACCATTGAGCAGAATGGCAACATCTATGAGCTTGAAGTTGAAGATGGCGCGTCGTTGCAGTCCGTGCGCGACCAGATCAACAAAGAGCTGGGTGTCCAGGGTATCTCTGCCAACATCGTGAACGGCAAGGACGGTGCGCGGCTGGTGTTCAGCTCCACCACCACCGGTGCCAATACCGACCTGATGGTCAGTGGTGTCCCTGAGCTTGAGATCGACGGTACTCAGCAGATGTCGGATACCGGCGCCGGGTTCATTACCGCCAAGGCGCAGGATGCCGAGCTGACCATCGACGGCCTGGTGGTCACCAGCAAGAAGAACACCATCACCGATGCCATCAGTGGCATCACGCTGGAGCTGACGGGCGTCAGCGCCAGGTCGGGCACCGACGGCGTGCCAACCAACGTCTCGGTGTCGCAGGACAATGATGGCCTGAAGAAGTCGATTCAGTCGTTCGTCGATGCCTACAACACGTTGCAGAAAACCATTACTGCGCTGACAACCTCCACGCGTGACGAAGATGACAACCTGTCGCTCGGCCCGTTGAGCAACGACCCGACTACCCGTTCGCTGGTCAACGATATTCGCAAGGTGCTGTCCGAGGTGGGGGCGGGCGACCAGTTGACGACCCTGAGCCAGCTGGGTATCAACACCACGAAAGATGGTACCCTCGAATTCAACTCGACCAAGTTCACCGCGGCGATGAACGACAAGAAGCTGGGCTCCGAAGTTCAGGAGTTGTTCACTGGCTCCAATGGGTTGATCGAGCGCATGAACAAGGCCATCGATCCGTACAACTCCACGGACGGCAGCCTGGCCACGCGCAAAAGCAACCTGGATAAGGTGGCGAAGAACCTGGCAGACCAGCAGACCGCGCTGGATCGCCGGACCGAGGCTTTGACCGAGTCGCTGACCAAGAAGTGGGTGGCAATGGACACCGCTGTGGCCAAGCTCAATGCCCAGGCCGACCAGATCAAATCGGTTTTCGACGCTATCAACGCGCAGGCCAAGAACTCCTGATCGTTCTCGCGTTTTGCCACGCACAAGCCCGGCAGCGCCTCGTGTCGCTCCGGGCTTTTTGCGTTGACACTAAAGTTTTTTGACGCTCAGGCGATACAGAGGTACAAGCAACCTTTTCGCTGCAACGAGGTAGATCCATGAACCCGATGTTGGCCCTTCGTCAATACCAGAAAGTCAACGGCGTGGCGCAGACGTCCGAAGCCAGTCCGCACCGGCTGGTACAGATGCTCATGCAGGGCGGTCTTGATCGTATGGCCCAGGCCAAAGGTGCCATCGCGCGTAATGACATCGCGCAGCGCGGTATTCTGCTCGGCAAGGCCATCGACATCATCGGTGGGCTGCGTGAAGGGCTGGACCTGGAAAACCATGCTGACAACCTGGCTGAGCTGGATAGCCTGTATGTCTACATGAGCCGCCGCCTGACCGAAGCCAATCTCAAGGGTGACCCGGCCATCATCGACGAGGTCGCGCGCCTGCTGATCACTGTGAAGGAAGGTTGGGACGCAATCGGCGATCAGTCGTCGGCTTCCTGATAAAGGAGCATGACATGAGCGAAGTAATCGCCCGCATCGAACAAACCCGGGACATGCTGCTGGCGGCGCTGGCCGAACGCAACTGGGAAGCGGTGGGGGAGTTGGACCTGGAATGCCGCCTGCGCATTGGTGACATGGTGTCCGAAGCCAAAGGCAACGAGGCGGATGTCAGTGCCAGCCTCGAGCAATTGCTGGCCGTGTACCGCCAACTAATCGAGGTTGCAAGTGGCGAGCGTCAATCCTTGGTCGATGAAATGACGAAAATCCGTCAGGCGAAGAACGCGGCAAAGGTATACCATTTGTTCACCTGACCACCGATGTTGCAAAAAGCCGAGCGCCATTAATTTGACTGATCGGTGTTTTTTGACTTTACTAGTGGCTGTTTTCGAATTTCAGACGTCCGAACACTGACCATTCAGTCGGAATGATGTCGAGCACGCCCGCAGGGCGCCGATATGACTAGGGAAGTTGCTATTGCATGTGGCGTGAAACCAAGATTCTGCTGATCGACGACGACAGCGCACGCCGCCGTGACCTGGCGGTGGTGCTCAATTTTCTCGGCGAAGAAAACCTCGCTTGCTCAAGCCTGGACTGGCAGCAAGTCGTCGAGCCGTTGTCTTCAAGTCGCGAAGTGTTGTGTGTGCTTGTCGGCACCGTGAACGCCTCGGGCAATCTCCTTGGGCTACTTAAGACAGTGGCTGCCTGGGATGAGTTCCTTCCGGTTCTGCTTTTAGGTGAAATTTCTTCTGCCGAGCTGCCAGAAGACCTTCGCCGTCGCGTGCTTTCCAACCTGGAAATGCCGCCAAGCTACAGCCAGCTGCTGGATTCGCTGCACCGTGCCCAGGTCTACCGTGAAATGTACGACCAGGCGCGTGAGCGTGGCCGCCAGCGCGAACCCAACCTGTTCCGCAGCCTGGTCGGCACCAGTCGTGCCATCCAGCATGTGCGGCAGATGATGCAGCAAGTGGCTGACACCGATGCCAGTGTGTTGATCCTGGGTGAGTCGGGCACGGGCAAGGAGGTGGTGGCGCGCAACCTGCACTACCACTCCAAGCGCCGCGAAGCGCCGTTCGTGCCGGTCAACTGTGGCGCGATCCCGGCCGAGTTGCTGGAAAGCGAGCTGTTCGGCCACGAGAAGGGGGCCTTTACCGGTGCGATCACCAGCCGTGCCGGGCGTTTCGAGCTGGCCAACGGCGGTACCCTGTTCCTTGACGAAATCGGCGACATGCCGCTGCCGATGCAGGTCAAGCTGCTACGTGTGCTGCAGGAGCGTACGTTCGAGCGTGTAGGTAGCAACAAGACCCAGAGCATCGATGTGCGCATCATCGCCGCGACGCACAAGAACCTCGAGACCATGATCGAGGACGGCACCTTCCGTGAAGACCTGTATTACCGCCTGAACGTGTTCCCCATCGAAATGGCGCCGCTGCGTGAGCGGGTGGAAGATATCCCGCTGCTGATGAACGAGCTGATCTCGCGCATGGAGCACGAGAAGCGCGGTTCCATCCGCTTCAACTCTGCCTCGATCATGTCGCTGTGCCGTCACGGCTGGCCGGGTAACGTGCGTGAGCTGGCCAACCTGGTCGAGCGCATGGCGATCATGCACCCGTACGGGGTGATTGGCGTGTCCGAGTTGCCGAAGAAGTTCCGCTACGTCGACGATGAAGACGAGCAGATGGTCGACAGCCTGCGCAGCGACCTGGAAGAGCGCGTGGCGATCAATGGCCATACGCCGAACTTCAGCAACCATGCCATGCTGCCGCCCGAAGGGCTCGACCTGAAAGACTACCTCGGTAGCCTGGAGCAGGGCCTGATCCAACAGGCGCTGGACGATGCCAACGGTATCGTTGCGCGCGCGGCTGAGCGTTTGCGCATTCGCCGGACCACCCTGGTCGAGAAGATGCGCAAGTACGGCATGAGCCGCCAGGGCGGCGAGGATCAGGCAGAGGACTGACGTCGCCTGGTCCGGCCTCTTCGCGGGTAAACCAGCGAAGAGGCCTCCACAGTCAACCTAATTCCCCATCCCCGGCACGGCTATTGCTACAACGCTGGCACCATACCGTTTTTATGACGGTCAGCCACGCGAGAGAGCACGATGCCCCAGGCCGCCCACGTATCCCTAGCCCCCGACCAGAAGGGGCAAACCCCGGTGGAGCAGGAAAGCCGCCAGGGTGTCGAGCAAGCCTTCGCCTTGTTCAATCAGGTGTCCAGCCAGCTGAGCCAGTCCTACAGCCTGCTCGAAGCCCGGGTCAGTGAGCTCAAGGGCGAGCTGGCGGTGGTCAGTGCCCAGCGCATCGAAGAACTCAGCGAAAAGGAACGTCTGGCCAACCGCCTGCAAAACCTGCTGGACCTGCTGCCCGGCGGGGTGATCGTGATCGACGGCCAGGGCCTGGTGCGTGAAGCCAACCCGGCTGCCTGCGAGTTGCTTGGTGAGCCGTTGATCGGCCAGCTGTGGCGCCAGGTGATTGCCCGCAGCTTTGCACCGCGCAAGGACGATGGCCACGAAGTCTCGTTGCGCGACGGCCGTCGCCTGTCGATCGCGACCCGTTCGCTGGACGCCGAGCCCGGCCAACTGGTGCTGCTCAATGACCTGACTGAAACCCGTCGCCTGCAAGACCAGTTGGCGCGCCATGAGCGGTTGTCGTCGTTGGGGCGCATGGTTGCTTCGCTGGCGCATCAAATCCGTACGCCGCTGTCGGCAGCCATGCTGTACGCCAGTCATCTGGCCGATAGCGAGCAACAGCTGAGCGCAGAAACCCGCCAGCGCTTTGCCGGCACCCTGAAGGAACGCTTGCACGAACTGGAGCACCAGGTGCGCGACATGCTGGTGTTTGCCCGTGGCGAGCTGCCGCTGCTTGATCGGGTAACCCCGAAAGCCTTGTTCCAGGCACTGCAGCAGGCGGCCCAGGTGCATGTGCAGGGGCATGCCGTGCGCTGGCAGTGTGACAGCCACCTGGGTGAGCTGCTGTGCAACCGCGACACCCTGGTGGGGGCCATGCTCAACTTGGTCGAGAATGCCCTGCAGGCCGGCGACGGGCAGGCACGGCTGAAGGTGCACCTGTACCGCCGTGAACGTACCTTGCACCTGTGCGTCAGCGATGCTGGCAGCGGTATCGAGGCCGATTTGCTCGGCCGCCTGGGTGAGCCGTTCCTGACCACCAAGGCCACCGGTACCGGTTTGGGCCTGGCCGTGGTCAAGGCCGTGGTGCGCGCACACCAGGGCAGGATCAGCCTGCGCTCGAAAGTGGGCCGTGGTACTTGCGTGCGGGTAGAGCTGCCCTTGATCGACGGGCAGTTGGCGGAGGGGGTGTGATGGCAATCAAGGTGCTGCTGGTCGAGGACGATCGCGTATTGCGCCAGGCGCTGGGCGATACCCTGGAAATCGGCGGTTTCGCTTACCAGGCGGTGGGCAGTGCCGAAGAAGCGCTGGAGGCTGTGCTGGAAGACGCTTTCAGCCTGGTGGTCAGTGACGTGAACATGCCCGGCATGGACGGGCACCAGTTGCTCAGCCAGCTGCGCCGCCAGCAACCGCAGTTGCCGGTGTTGCTGATGACTGCACACGCCGCCGTCGAGCGTGCGGTCGAGGCGATGCGCCAGGGCGCTGCCGACTACCTGGTCAAGCCCTTCGAGCCCAAGGCGTTGCTCAGCCTGGTCGAGCGGCATGCCGCCGGGCGCGTGAGCGGCGAAGAAGGCCCGGTCGCCTGCGAGCCGGCCAGCCGCCAGTTGCTGGAGTTGGCCGCCCGGGTGGCGCGCAGTGACTCGACCGTGCTGATTTCCGGCGAGTCCGGTACTGGCAAGGAAGTGCTGGCGCGCTACATTCACCAGCAGTCGCCCCGTGCCGCGCAGCCCTTCGTCGCGATCAACTGCGCGGCGATTCCCGACAATATGCTCGAGGCTACTCTGTTTGGTCACGAGAAGGGCGCCTTCACCGGCGCTATCGCTGCCCAGGCAGGCAAGTTCGAACAGGCCGAAGGCGGCACCTTGTTGCTCGACGAAATCTCGGAAATGCCCATGGCTTTACAGGCCAAGCTGCTGCGTGTGCTGCAGGAGCGCGAGGTGGAGCGGGTAGGCGGGCGCAAGCCGATCAGCCTCGACATTCGTGTGCTGGCCACCACCAACCGTGACCTGGCAGGCGAGGTGGCGGCCGGGCGCTTCCGCGAAGACCTGTATTACCGCTTGTCGGTGTTCCCGCTGGCCTGGCGCCCGCTGCGTGAACGCCCGGGCGACATCCTGCAGCTGGCCGAGCGCCTGTTGGCGCGGCATGTGGCCAAGATGAAGCATGCTCCGGTACGCCTCTCGCCTGCGGCCCGGGCTTGCCTGCAGGCGCACGCCTGGCCAGGTAACGTGCGCGAATTGGACAACGCCCTGCAGCGGGCGCTGATCCTGCAGCAGGGTGGGGTGATCGAGGCGGCGGATTTTTGTCTGGAAGGCGCCATTCCATTGTCGGCCGGCACCGTGCCCTCGCCTGAAGTGGTTGTTGAGGCCGGCGGGCTGGGTGATGACATGCGCCGCCACGAGTACCAGATGATCATCGACACCTTGCGCGCCGAGCGCGGCCGGCGCAAAGAGGCGGCCGAACGCCTTGGGATCAGCCCTCGCACCCTGCGCTACAAGCTGGCACAGATGCGTGATGCCGGGTTCGATGTAGAGGCCAGCCTGTTCGGGTGACGGGCCGCCTCCACGGCGACCCTGTCAAAAACCAGAAGGGCTGGGTTGCCAAGGCTGGCACCTTTGTTGCTTTACGTAGGCTATTCGCCGCATGAGCGTCAAAAAAATGCGGCCGCAGGAGAGAGAAGGGTCATGAGCCAAGGTGTTGAATTCAATCGTCTGATGCTGGACATGCGGGCCATGCAGGCCGATGCCATGTCGTTGCCGAAGGTCACTGCTGCCCCGGAGCTGGCGCCGGGGCAAAGTACCTTTGCCGACATGCTCGGCCAGGCCATCGGCAAGGTGCATGAGACGCAGCAGGCCTCGACCCAGCTGGCCAATGCCTTCGAAATCGGCAAGAGCGGCGTCGACCTGACGGACGTGATGATCGCGTCGCAAAAGGCCAGCGTTTCGATGCAGGCCCTGACCCAGGTGCGCAACAAGTTGGTCCAGGCGTACCAGGACATCATGCAGATGCCGGTTTGAGGACGGATGTAAACCATGGCTGAAGCAGTCGTCGACAACCCCCCTGCCAAGACTGGCGCACCAGCGGCCAAGCGTCCGCTGCCCGGTATGTCGTTCCTGGAAAACATCGCACAGATGCCCATGCTGCGGCAGATCGGCCTCATGGTCGGCCTGGCGGCCAGCGTGGCGATCGGCTTTGCCGTGGTGCTGTGGTCGCAACAACCCGATTATCGTCCGTTGTACGGCAGCCTGTCGGGCATGGACACCAAGCAGGTCATGGACACCCTGGCCGCTGCTGACATCCCTTACAACGTGGAGCCCAACTCGGGTGCTCTGCTGGTCAAAGCCGACGATCTCTCCCGTGCGCGCCTGAAGCTGGCCGCCGCCGGGGTGGCGCCGAGCGACGGCAACGTGGGTTTCGAGCTGCTCGACAAGGAGCAGGGCCTGGGTACCAGCCAGTTCATGGAGGCCACCCGCTACCGCCGCAGCCTGGAAGGTGAGCTGGCGCGTACCGTTTCCAGCCTGAACAATGTCAAGGGTGCGCGCGTGCACCTGGCTATCCCGAAAAGTTCGGTGTTCGTGCGTGACGAGCGCAAGCCCAGTGCCTCGGTACTGGTCGAGCTGTACCCGGGCCGTGCCCTGGAAGCCGGGCAGGTGATGGCCATCGTCAACCTGGTCGCCACCAGCGTGCCAGAGCTGGACAAGTCGCAGGTCACCGTGGTCGACCAGAAGGGCAACCTGCTGTCCGAACAGATCCAGGACTCCGCGCTCACCCAGGCCGGCAAGCAGTTCGACTACAGCCGCCGGGTGGAAAGCATGCTCACCCAGCGTGTGCACAACATCCTGCAGCCAGTGCTGGGCAACGACCGCTACAAGGCCGAAGTGTCGGCGGACCTGGACTTCAGTGCGGTGGAGTCCACCTCCGAGCAGTTCAACCCAGACCAGCCAGCGCTGCGCAGCGAGCAATCCGTCGACGAGCAGCGCGCCAGCAGCCAAGGCCCGCAAGGTGTGCCCGGTGCACTGAGCAACCAGCCACCTGGCGCGGCCTCGGCCCCGCAAACCACCGGTGGCGCTGCCACCCCGGCTGCGGCCATCCAGCCTGGCCAGCCGCTGGTGGATGCCAACGGCCAGCAGATCATGGACCCGGCCACCGGTCAGCCGATGCTCGCGCCGTACCCGTCGGACAAACGCCAGCAAAGCACCAAGAACTTCGAACTGGACCGTTCCATCAGCCACACCCGCCAGCAGCAGGGGCGCATGACCCGCCTGTCGGTGGCCGTGGTGGTAGACGATCAGGTCAAGATCGACCCGGCCACTGGCGACAGCACGCGCGCGCCGTGGGGTGCCGAGGACCTGGCGCGCTTTACCCGCCTGGTGCAGGATGCGGTCGGCTTCGATGCCAGCCGTGGCGACAGCGTGACGGTGATCAACGTACCGTTCGCCGCCGACCGTGGCGAAGAAATTGCCGATATCGCCTTCTATCAGCAGCCGTGGTTCTGGGACATCGTCAAGCAGGTGTTGGGCGTAGTGTTCATCCTGGTGCTGGTGTTCGGTGTGCTGCGGCCTGTGTTGAACAACATTACAGGGGGCGGCAAGCAGGCTGCCCCGGACAGCGACATGGAGCTGGGCGGCATGATGGGTCTGGATGGCGAACTGGCCAACGACCGCGTCAGTCTGGGTGGCCCGACAAGCATTCTGCTGCCTAGCCCGAGCGAGGGTTACGAGGCACAGCTCAACGCAATCAAAGGCCTGGTGGCCGAAGATCCGGGCCGCGTTGCCCAGGTCGTGAAAGAGTGGATCAACGCCGATGAGTGATAACCGAGCCGTTACCGCCAAGCTGAGCCGCGTCGACAAGGCGGCGATCCTTCTGCTCTCGCTGGGCGAGACCGATGCGGCCCAGGTGCTGCGGCACATGGGGCCCAAGGAGGTGCAGCGGGTGGGTGTGGCCATGGCGCAGATGGGCAATGTGCACCGTGACCAGGTGGAGCAGGTGATGAGCGAGTTCGTCGACATCGTCGGCGACCAGACCAGTCTGGGCGTGGGTTCCGATGCCTACATCCGCAAGATGCTCAACCAGGCATTGGGCGAGGACAAGGCCAATGGCCTGGTCGACCGCATCCTGCTCGGTGGCAACACCAGCGGCCTGGACAGCCTGAAGTGGATGGAGCCGCGTGCTGTCGCGGACGTGATCCGCTACGAGCACCCGCAGATCCAGGCCATCGTGGTGGCCTACCTCGATCCGGACCAGGCCGGTGAAGTGCTGAGCAACTTCGACCACAAGGTGCGCCTGGACATCGTCCTGCGCGTGTCGTCGCTGAACACCGTGCAGCCTGCGGCGTTGAAGGAGCTGAACCAGATCCTCGAGAAGCAGTTCTCGGGCAACTCCAACGCAGCACGCACCACCCTGGGCGGCATCAAGCGTGCTGCCGACATCATGAACTTCCTCGACAGCTCGGTGGAAGGTGCACTGATGGACGCGATCCGCGAAATCGACAGCGACCTGTCGGAGCAGATCGAGGACTTGATGTTCGTCTTCAACAACCTGGCCGACGTCGACGATCGCGGTATCCAGGCGCTGTTGCGTGAAGTGTCGTCCGACGTGCTGGTGGTGTCGCTCAAGGGCGCCGACGAGCGGGTCAAGGACAAGATCTTCAAGAACATGTCCAAACGTGCTTCGGAGCTGCTGCGCGACGACCTGGAGGCCAAGGGGCCGGTACGGGTCAGCGACGTGGAAACGGCACAGAAGGAAATCCTTACTATTGCCCGGCGTATGGCCGAGGCTGGCGAGATCGTGCTCGGCGGCAAAGGCGCCGAGGAAATGATCTAAGTCGCTTGCGGGCCTTGAGGGGCCTTGTGGGAGCGGGCTTGCCCCGCGAACACCGGCAACGCCGGTGCCATACACCGCGGCGCCTGCTTCGCGGGACAAGCCCGCTCCCACAGGGGTCAAACCCGTCTCCCTATTGAATAGGGTTTTGAGTACCTGAAAACATGTCCACCAAAGAACATCACCCCAGCGACCTGATCCGCGCCCGCGACCTTGAGGGCGTGGACGTGTGGGCGCTGCCCAGCTTCGACCCGGAACCGGAGCCCGAACCGGAGCCTGAGCCTGAACCCGAGGTCATCGAGGAAGTCGAGGAAGTGCCGCTGGAAGAAGTCCAGCCGCTGACCCTGGAAGAACTCGAAGCGATCCGGCAAGAGGCCTACAACGAGGGTTTTGCCACCGGTGAGCGTGAAGGTTTTCACAGCACCCAGCTCAAAGTCCGCCAGGAGGCCGAAGAGGCCTTGAAGACCAAGCTGGACAGCCTTGAGCGGCTGATGGCCAACCTGATGGAGCCGATCGCCGAGCAGGACACGCAGATCGAGAAAACACTGGTGCATCTGGTGGCCCACATGACTCGCCAGGTGATCGGCCGCGAGCTGCGCAGCGATTCCAGTCAGATCACCCAAGTGTTGCGCGAAGCGCTCAAGCTGCTGCCCATGGGGGCGGACAATATCCGCATCCACCTCAACCCGCAGGATTTCGAGCTGGCCAAGGCCTTGCGCGAACGCCATGAGGAAAGCTGGCGGCTGCTGGAAGACAGTGCACTGCTGCCAGGTGGTTGCCGTATCGAGACGCTTCACAGCCGTATCGATGCAACCATGGAAACACGCATCGAAAAAGCCGTGGCACAACTGTTCGACCAGTTGCACGACCATGCACTGCACCCGGCAGCGCCAGATATGGCGGTAGATCCGGCCAGCCCGGTGGATACCCCTGATGCGCCTTGAACGCACCAGCTTCGGCAAGCGCCTGGGCAGTTATGCCGAGGCCATCGCGCTGCCGGCCCAGCCCGTCGTCGAAGGCCGCCTGCTGCGCATGGTCGGGCTCACCCTGGAGGCCGAAGGCCTGCGTGCCGCGGTGGGCAGCCGCTGCCTGGTGATCAACGACGACAGTTACCACCCGGTGCAGGTCGAGGCCGAAGTCATGGGCTTTGCCGGGCCCAAGGTGTTCCTTATGCCGGTGGGCAGCATCGTCGGTATTGCGCCGGGGGCGCGGGTGGTGCCGCTGGACGACGGCGGACGTCTGCCCATGGGCATGAGCATGCTCGGCCGCGTGCTCGACGGTGCCGGTCGCGCGCTGGATGGCAAGGGCGGGATGAAGGCCGAGGACTGGGTGCCGATGGACGGCCCGGTGATCAACCCGCTCAACCGCGACCCGATCAGCAAGCCGCTGGACGTGGGTATTCGCAGTATCAATGGTCTGCTTACCGTTGGCCGTGGCCAGCGGCTGGGCCTGTTTGCCGGTACCGGCGTGGGTAAATCGGTGTTGCTGGGCATGATGACCCGCTTCACCGAAGCCGAAATCATCGTGGTCGGGCTGATCGGTGAGCGGGGCCGCGAAGTGAAGGAGTTCATCGAGCATATCCTCGGTGAAGAGGGCCTCAAGCGCTCGGTGGTGGTGGCGTCGCCGGCAGACGATGCGCCGCTGATGCGTCTGCGCGCGGCCATGTACTGCACGCGCATCGCCGAGTACTTCCGCGACAAGGGCAAGAATGTGCTGTTGTTGATGGACTCCTTGACCCGTTTCGCCCAGGCCCAGCGGGAAATCGCCCTGGCCATCGGCGAACCGCCGGCCACTCGCGGTTACCCGCCATCGGTGTTCGCCAAGCTGCCCAAGCTGGTGGAGCGGGCGGGCAATGGCGAGCCGGGCGGTGGATCGATCACGGCGTTCTATACCGTGCTGTCAGAGGGCGACGACCAGCAGGACCCGATCGCCGACTCGGCCCGGGGCGTGCTCGACGGTCACTTTGTGCTGTCGCGCCGGTTGGCCGAGGAAGGCCATTACCCGGCCATCGACATCGAAGCGTCCATCAGCCGGGTGATGCCCCAGGTTGTCGATGCCGACCACTTGCGCCAGGCGCAGAAGTTCAAGCAGCTGTGGTCGCGCCTGTCGCAAAGCCGCGACCTGATTAGCGTGGGTGCCTATGTGGCCGGCGGCGATCCGGAAACCGACCTGGCCATTGCCTTGCAATCAAAGCTGGTGGAATTCTTGCGCCAAGGGCTGAGTGAAAACGTGGGCATGGCACAGAGCCGCGAACAGCTGGGGGCGATTTTCACGCCCCCGGCAGGCTGATAGGCCATGGCGCTGCCCGGACGCGCAGCGCGCTTGGCGCCAGTGGTGGACATGGCCGAGGAGGCCGAGCGCAAGGCCGCTCAGCGCGTTGGGCACTTTCAGCAGCAGGTGGCCACGGCTCAGGCCAAGTTGGCCGAGCTGGAGCGTTTTCGCGAGGACTACCAGCTGCAGTGGATCAACCGTGGCGGGCAAGGCGTGAATGGCAGCTGGCTGGTCAACTACCAGCGTTTTCTGGGGCAGCTGGAAACGGCCATGACCCAGCAGCGTCAGAGCCTGGTGTGGCACCAGAACAACCTCAACAACGCCCGTGGTACCTGGCAGCAGGCCTATGCCCGGGTGGAGGGATTGCGCAAGCTGGTGCAGCGCTACAGGGATGAGGCCCGGCGAGCCGAAGACAAGCGTGAGCAGCGGTTGCTGGATGAGCTGTCGCAGCGTTTGCCCCGACAAAACCTTTAGCCAAAGCCTTGCGCTGCCCCCTGTAGGAGCGGCCTTGTGGAAACAGCATTCTTGCCACCCCTGGCATCGCCTGCTAAACCTTAATGGAGTTGCATCCGCCATCATCGAAGGAATCGCTAGCATGGCAGTCGAGACTGATTTTTCGCAGGATGGGAAAAAGCTGACGATCAAGATCAAGGGGCGCTTCGATTTCGGCAAGCATCAGGAATTTCGAGACGCCTACGAACGCCAGCCCGATCGCCCCGATTCGGTGATCGTCGACCTGAAAGACACCACCTACCTCGACAGCTCCGCGCTCGGCATGCTGCTGTTGCTGCGCGACCATGCGGGTGGCGATGAGTCGGATGTGCGGGTGGTGCATGCCAGCTCCGACGTGCGCAAGATACTCGCCATCTCTAATTTCGAAAAACTCTTCGATATCAGTTGAGCGCCGACATGCCGGCCGAACAGCCGTTGACCGTGCTGGTCGCCGAGGACGGTGCCGCCGACCGCCTGCTGCTGGCGCAGATTGTCCGTCGCCAGGGCCACCAGGTATTCACCGCGGAAAACGGCGAGCAGGCAGTGGCGCTGTTTCAGGAGCGCAGCCCACAGCTGGTGTTGCTGGACGCGCTGATGCCGGTAATGGACGGCTTCGAGGCGGCGCGGCAGATCAAGGCCCTGGCCGGCGAGGCGCTGGTGCCGATCATTTTCCTGACGTCGCTGAACGAAGAGGAAGGCTTGGTGCGCTGCCTGGAGGCGGGTGGCGATGACTTCATGGCCAAGCCCTACAGCGCGGTGATCCTCGCTGCCAAGATCCGCGCCATGGACCGGTTGCGCCGGTTGCAAGCCACTGTGCTTGAGCAGCGTGACCAGATCACCCGGCACCATCATCACCTGCTCAACGAGCAGCGGGTGGCCAAGGCTGTTTTCGACAAGGTGGCCCACTCCGGTTGCCTTTCTGCGCCCAACATCCGCTACCTGCAGTCGCCGTATGCGCTGTTCAACGGTGACCTGATGCTGGCTGCGTTCACCCCGGGCGGTGACATGCGCGTGCTGCTGGGCGACTTTACCGGCCATGGCCTGCCAGCGGCGGTTGGCGCCATGCCGCTGGCCGAGGTGTTCTACGGCATGACCGCCAAGGGTTACGGCATGGCGCCGATCCTGCGCGAGATGAACGCCAAGCTCAAACGCATCCTGCCGGTGGACATGTTCTGTTGCGCGATGCTGCTCAACCTCAATGTGCAGCGCGGCTCGGTGGAGGTGTGGAATGGCGGTATGCCCGATGGCTATCGGCTGTCGGTGGATGGCCAGGTGCTGTCAGCGCTGAGCTCGCGGCATCTGCCGCTGGGTATTCTGGCTGCCGAGCGTTTTGATGACAGCACCGAGGTGCTTCCCTTGGCGCCGGGTGAGCGCCTGTTGCTGCTGTCGGACGGCGTGCTCGACACGGCGGACGATCAGGAGCGCCTGTTCGGTGTGCAGCGCCTGCTGGCGGTGCTGGCCGACAACCGCGACCCGGTGCGGTTGTTCGACGAAGTGATGCAGGCCCTGGCGCGCTTTGGCGGGCACCCGCGCGACGACATCAGTTTGTGTGACATCCGCATGTTCGGCGCCGAAGAGCGGGTGCCGGCACCGATGATCTACGCTGATAGCGGTCGCTTCAGCCCGCAGGACTGGTCGCTGGGCTTCGAAGTGCGGGGCGAGAGCCTGAAGTGCTTTAACCCGATTCCTTACCTGGTGCAGTTGTTGCAGGAGATTCATGGGCTTCGTGCGCGTACCGGCAGCTTGCACAGCGTCCTCAGCGAGTTGTATTCCAATGCTCTGGAGCATGGTGTGCTAGGGCTGGACTCGCAGCTCAAACGCGATGTGCAGGGTTTTGCCGACTATTATCAGGAGCGCGCCCGGCGCCTGGGCGTGCTGACAGACGGCTTTGTGCGCATCGATTTCAAGGTTGAACCGCTTGCCGATGGCGGGCGTCTGAGTATCGAGGTCCGCGACAGCGGTGCGGGTTTCGATGTGCAGCGGGTACTGTCGCGGCCTTCGCTGGACCAGGGGCTGAGCGGGCGTGGCCTGAACCTGGTGCGGCGGTTGGCCAGCGATGCGCGCTGGAGTGAAGGCGGGCGTTGCGCGCATGTGGCGTTCGTATGGTGAGCCACTGGCTGGCTCGGGCATAATCTGGCTTGATCAAGGAGTGAGCAAGTGACTGACATGCATATTGACCACAAGGTACTCAGTGACCTGCGTGAGGTCATGGAGGATGGCTACCTGCAGTTGGTGCAGACGTTTCTCGACGATTCCGAGCGGCGGCTGGGCCAGTTACACGCGGCCAAAAGCGCCGAAGAGCTGGGTGCGGCCGCCCACAGCTTCAAGGGTAGCAGCAGCAACATGGGGGCTATTGCCCTGGCCGGCCTGTGTCAGCAGCTGGAAGAGCGTGCACGGCGCCCCCCGCTGTACGGTATCGAAGACTTGATCAGCCGTATCGACCAGGAGTTCGTCGAGGTGCAGCGCTTCTACCGTGGTGAGCAGCAACGTATTTCAGCAGGCTGATACACAACTTGGCGCGAGTCTTGCCTGTTTCTGGGCGGATTATTCTTTTGTTTCTGGCGCGGAGACCGCTCGATGCCTGTCGCACCCAACCCTTTGTTGCAAGCCAACGCCATTGCCAGTGCCTCGCGCTCTGCCACCGCACAGGCGGACAAACCGCTGCAGGCGCTGGGCGACAAGGGCGACGGCTTTGGCCAGGTGATGGCACGGCAGGGGCGTGACAAGGCAGCCTCGCAGGACGACAAAGTCGCCCAGGCAAAGCCCAAGGACAAACCTGAGGCGCCAGCGCACGGCAAGAAAGACCCGGCTGACAAAACGGCTGTTGCCGATGACGGCAACAAATTGCCAGCAGACGATGCGTCCCAGGCCGATACCGGGGTGCGTGATGCCAACCTGGTGGCCGGCCAGGTCACTGACGCCCAGCCCGGTGCGCAACTGATCCAGGCCCAGGCCGAGGCGGTAGCGCCGGTGCTGCAGGCCGCCACGGCGCAGGTTGGCGCGCTGCCCGAGGAGCCTTCCGCCGAAGAGGCTTTCGACCCGGATGCAGACCCTCTGGCCAACCTGCCAACCTTGCGCCTGGCGCTGGAGCAGAGTGCTCAAGCCAAGGGGGCTACATCGGCGCATGCCCTTGACCCTTCCCAGGCGCAGGGGGAGGAGGGCCGGGTAGCCGTCAATACCTTGGCGAATCTGATCGAGAGTGCCGAGGGTGAGGCGGGAGAGTCTGGCGACAAGGCCTTTGGTGCCTTGCTGGAGGATGGCCTGAAGGACACCAAGAGCGCCAGCAGCGACACCCGTGTCGATGACTTCGCCAACCGCCTGGCCAGCCTGACCCAGGCTGCCACGGCCAAGACCGCCAGCGCCGTGCCGGCCAGCGCCAGCCCGTTGCACCAGCCGTTGCCGATGAACCAGGGTGCGTGGGCGGAAGGTTTGGTCAACCGGGTCATGTACCTGTCCAGCCAGAACCTGAAATCTGCAGACATCCAGCTGGAGCCCGCAGAGCTGGGCCGCTTGGACATTCGCGTCAATGTTGCGGCGGACCAGTCGACCCAGGTCACCTTCATCAGTGGCCACGCCGGTGTGCGTGACGCCCTCGACAGCCAGGTACACCGCCTGCGCGAGCTGTTTGCCCAGCAGGGGCTGGCCCAACCGGATGTCAACGTCGCCGACCAGTCGCGCGGGCAGCAACAGCAGCAGGGGCAGGCGCAGGGCAGTAACCTGTCCGGCGTGGCCGCGCGGCGGGGGGAGCAGGGTGGGGGTGAGGTTGTAGACAGCGCCCGTCCTGTGGAGCAACAGGTCGTTATTGGTGACAGTGCGGTCGATTACTACGCCTGATGCAGGGGCACGCCTTGGTTCTTCGGGTGCCTGTGAGATCGAGCGCCGCCCGCGCGGCGCTCGATCTCGCAGGCGACACACCTCCCAAGACGAACCCATGCCGGCCCCACTCTTTCTCAAGCCAAAACTGGCATAACACTTGCTCAAGCCAAGCAATCCTCCCTTGAACCCCCGATGGACGACGGATTATTGGCATGGCGAAGAGCGAAGCAGTCAAAGACCCCGCCACTAAAGGCAAACTCAAGCTGATCCTGCTGGCTGTCGCCGGCCTGTTGCTCGCGATCGGCCTTTCGGTGGGCGCTACCTGGTTCATCATGCACAAGAGCGAGTCGGCCCCGGCCGCCGAGCCTGCGGCCAGCAACGTCAAGCCTGCGGCCATCTACGAGGCGCTGACCCCGGCCTTCGTGGTCAATTTCAACCAGAACGGCCGCCAGCGCTACATGCAGTTGAGCATCACCCTGCAGGCGCGCAACCAGGCCGACCTGGATGCGCTGAAGGTGCACATGCCGGTGATTCGCAACAACCTGGTGATGATGTTCTCCGGACAAGGCTTCGACACCCTGGCCAGCAGCCCGGTCGGGCAGGAGATGCTGCGTCAGAAGGCCACTGCGGTGGTGCAGGAAGTGGCTCAGAAGGAAGTCGGCAAGCCGGTCATTGACCAGTTGCTGTTCACCAATTTCGTATTGCAGTAGGAGTCCGCAATGGCCGTACAGGACCTGCTGTCCCAGGATGAAATCGATGCCCTGTTGCACGGCGTCGACGACGGGCTGGTGCAGACCGAGAGTGCATCCGAGCCTGGCAGTATCAAAAGCTACGACCTGACCAGTCAGGACCGTATCGTACGGGGTCGCATGCCGACCCTTGAAATGATCAACGAGCGCTTCGCCCGTTACACCCGTATCAGCATGTTCAACCTGCTGCGCCGTTCTGCCGACGTGGCCGTGGGCGGTGTGCAGGTGATGAAGTTCGGCGAATACGTGCACTCGCTGTACGTGCCCACCAGCCTCAACCTGGTCAAGATCAAGCCGCTGCGTGGCACCTCGCTGTTCATCCTCGACGCCAAGCTGGTGTTCAAGCTGGTGGACAACTTCTTCGGCGGCGATGGCCGCCACGCCAAGATCGAAGGCCGTGAATTCACGCCGACCGAGCTGCGCGTGGTGCGCATGGTGCTGGACCAGTGCTTCGTCGACCTCAAGGAAGCCTGGCAGGCCATCATGCCGGTCACCTTCGAGTACATGAACTCCGAGGTCAACCCGGCCATGGCCAACATTGTCGGCCCCAGCGAGGCGGTGGTGGTGTCCACTTTCCACATCGAGCTGGACGGCGGCGGCGGCGACCTGCACGTAACCATGCCGTACTCGATGATCGAGCCGGTGCGCGAAATGCTCGACGCCGGTTTCCAGTCCGACCTGGACGACCAGGACGAGCGCTGGGTCAAGGCCCTGCGCGAAGACGTGCTGGACGTGGCGGTGCCCATGACCGCCACGGTCGCCCGGCGCCAGTTGAAGCTGCGCGACATCCTGCACATGCAGCCTGGCGACGTGATCCCGGTGGAGCTGCCCGAGCACCTGGTGTTGCGCGCCAATGGCGTGCCGGCGTTCAAGGCGCGGCTGGGTTCGCACAAGGGCAACCTGGCCCTGCAGATCATCGACCCGATCGAGCGCCGCTGACGGCGTGCCGGTCGCTCATAACGAATTGAATGCCTGTCGAGGAAACCATGGCTAACGAAAACGAGATCACCTCCCCAGAGGACCAGGCGCTGGCCGACGAGTGGGCTGCGGCCCTGGAAGAAACCGGCGCGGCCGGCCAGGCCGATATCGATGCACTGCTGGGCGGTGACACTGGCAGCACCAGCGGCCCGGGCCGCCTGCCGATGGAAGAGTTCGCCAGCTCGCAGAAGCCGAACGAAAACGTCAGCCTCGAAGGCCCGAACCTGGACGTGATCCTGGACATCCCGGTTAACATTTCCATGGAAGTGGGCAGCACCGAGATCAATATCCGTAACCTGTTGCAGTTGAACCAGGGTTCGGTGATCGAACTCGATCGCCTGGCCGGCGAGCCGCTCGACGTGCTGGTGAACGGTACGCTGATCGCCCATGGCGAAGTGGTGGTGGTCAACGAGAAGTTCGGCATCCGCCTGACCGACGTGATCAGCCCCAGCGAACGTATCAAGAAGCTGCGCTGAGTGAAGGGCACAATGCGCGCCCTTGCGGCGTTGGCGGTGCTGCTGGCCAGTAGCGCGTGCCTGGCCGCGGCCACGCCGGCAGCTACCCCGGCGACACCGCCTGGCAGCCTCGGCGGGCAGCTGGCGCAGATGGTTTTCGGCCTGTTGCTGGTGGTGGGCCTGATCTTCTTCCTGGCCTGGATGCTGCGGCGCCTGCAGAGCACGGCAGTGAAGGGCGGGCAGGTGATCGAGATTGTCGGCAGCCGGGCCATTGGCCCGCGTGACCGCCTGTTGCTGGTGCAGGTGGGGAAGGAGCAGATCCTGATCGGCCATACCCCGGGCAGCATCGAGGCCCTGCATGTTATGGCCGAACCCGTGGATGTGCCGGATGGCGCTCGTCAGGCGACGCCGGAGTTTGCTCAGCGGCTGATGGAGCTGATGGGCAAAAACCCTAAGGACAACAAGTGATGAGCGGCGCGCTGCGTACGTTGTTGACTCTGGCGCTGCTGCTGGCTGCGCCGCTGGCCCTGGCTGCCGACCCGCTGTCGATCCCGGCCATTACCCTGTCCAATACCCCGGACGGGCAGCAGGAGTATTCGGTCAGCCTGCAAATCCTGCTGATCATGACTGCGCTGAGCTTCATCCCGGCGTTCGTCATCCTGATGACCAGCTTCACCCGCATCATCATCGTGTTCTCGATCCTGCGCCAGGCCCTGGGCCTGCAGCAGACGCCCTCGAACCAGTTGCTCAACGGCATGGCGCTGTTCCTGACCCTGTTCATCATGGCGCCGGTGTTCGACCGGGTGAACACGGATGCCCTGCAGCCGTACCTGAAGGAGCAGATGACCGCCCAGCAGGCCATCGAAAAAGCCCAGGGGCCGCTCAAGGACTTCATGTTGGCGCAAACCCGGCAAAGCGACCTCGACCTGTTCATGCGCCTGTCCAAGCGCACCGACATCGCCGGCCCCGATCAGGTGCCACTGACCATTCTGGTGCCGGCGTTCGTCACCTCCGAGTTGAAGACCGCGTTTCAGATCGGCTTCATGATCTTCATCCCGTTCCTGATCATCGACATGGTGGTGGCCAGTGTGCTGATGGCCATGGGTATGATGATGCTGTCGCCGCTGATCATCTCGCTGCCGTTCAAGATCATGCTGTTCGTGCTGGTGGATGGCTGGGCGCTGATCATGGGCACCCTGGCCAGCAGTTTCGGCGGCGTCTGACGCCGTCAAGGAGAGACGCCGATGACACCTGAAGTTGCTGTCGACCTGTTCCGTGATGCTCTGTGGCTGACCACTTTACTGGTCGCGGTGCTGGTTGTGCCGAGCCTGTTGGTGGGCCTGATGGTGGCGATGTTCCAGGCCGCCACGCAGATCAACGAGCAGACCCTGAGCTTTCTGCCACGCCTGCTGGTAATGCTGATCACGCTGATCATTGCCGGGCCGTGGCTGGTGCAGAAGTTCATGGAGTACATCACCAGTCTCTACACCAGCATCCCGCAGCTGATTGGTTGACGCAGCGATGCTGGAACTGACCGATACGCAGATCGGCACCTGGGTCGCCACCTTCATCCTGCCGCTATTCAGGGTAACTGCGGTGCTGATGACCATGCCGATTTTCGGCACCCGCATGTTGCCGGCGCGGGTGCGCCTGTACGTGGCGGTGGCGATTACCGTGGTGATCGTGCCGGCATTGCCGCCGCTGCCCGAATTCGACCCGCTTAGCCTGCGTGGTTTGCTGCTGTGCTTCGAGCAGATCATCGTTGGTGCGCTGTTTGGCATGGCCTTGCAACTGCTGTTCCAGGCCTTCGTGATTGCCGGGCAGATTGTTGCGGTGCAGATGGGTATGGCCTTCGCCTCGATGGTCGACCCTGCCAACGGCGTCAACGTCACGGTAATCAGCCAGTTCATGACCATGCTGGTGAGCGTGCTGTTCCTGTTGATGAACGGGCACCTGGTGGTGTTCGAGGTGCTGACCGAGAGCTTTACCACCTTGCCGGTGGGGAGTGCGCTGGTGGTCAACCACTTCTGGGAGCTGGCCGGGCGCATGGGCTGGGTGTTCGGTGCCGGTCTGTTGTTGATCCTGCCGGTGATCGCTGCGCTGCTGGTGGTGAACATCGCCTTTGGCGTGATGACCCGCGCGGCGCCGCAGTTGAATATCTTCTCGATCGGCTTTCCGTTGACCTTGGTCATGGGCATGGCCATTTTCTGGGTCGGCCTGGCCGATATCCTCTCCCACTACCAGGCATTGGCCAGCGAAGCGCTGCAATGGCTGCGTGAATTGGCGAGGGCGCGCTGAGCATGGCGGAAAGCGAGAGCGGTCAGGACAAGACAGAAGAACCCACTGAAAAGCGCAAGCGCACAGCCCGCGAGAAGGGCGAGATCGCGCGCTCCAAAGAGTTGAACACCGTGGCGGTGACCTTGGCTGGCGCAGGTGGCTTGCTGGCGTTTGGTGGGCATCTGGCCGAGACCTTGCTGGCCATGATGCACATGAACTTCAGCCTGACCCGCGACATCATCGTCGACGAGCGCGCCATGGGCGCCTTTCTTCTGGCCTCGGGCAAGATGGCCATCTGGGCGGTACAGCCGATACTGATCCTGTTGTTCGTGATCGCCTTTGTCGCACCCATCGCCTTGGGTGGTTTTCTGTTTTCCGGCAGCCTGTTGCAACCGAAGTTCAGCCGCATGAACCCGTTGTCGGGGATCAAGCGCATGTTCTCGGTGAATGCCCTGACCGAACTGTTGAAGGCGCTTGCAAAGTTTTTCGTGATTCTGGTGGTGGCGATAGTGGTGTTGGTCAACGACCGCCAGGCGTTGCTCTCCATTGCCAACGAGCCTTTGGAGCAAGCGATCATTCACAGTGTTCAGGTGGTCGGCTGGAGCGCGCTGTGGATGGCGGCCGGGTTGTTGCTGATTGCGGCGGCGGATGTGCCGTTCCAGTTATGGCAGGCGCACAACAAGCTGAAGATGACCAAGCAGGAGGTGCGCGACGAGTACAAGGACACCGAAGGCAAGCCCGAGGTCAAACAGCGTATTCGCCAGTTGCAGCGCGAGGCTTCGCAACGGCGCATGATGGCGGCGGTGCCGGATGCGGACGTGATCATCACCAACCCGACGCACTACGCGGTGGCCCTGCAATACGACCCGGAGAAGGGCGGAGTGGCGCCCCTGTTGCTGGCCAAGGGTACCGATTTCATTGCCTTGAAAATCCGCGAGATCGGCGTGGAGCACAAGGTACAGATCCTCGAGTCGCCAGCACTGGCGCGGGCGATCTATTACTCGACCGAAATTGAGCAGGAAATCCCCGCAGGCCTTTACCTGGCGGTAGCGCAGGTGCTGGCCTATGTGTTCCAGATCCGCCAGTACCGTGCGGGCAAGGGCAAACGGCCAGAGCCGCTGAAAGACGACCTGCCGATCCCGCCGGACCTGCGGCGTGATAGTTGACAGGTATTCGCCACAACGCATTCTGTGCCTGTGAAATCGAGCGCCGCCCGCGCGGCGCTCGGTCTGACAGGCGCTAAATCCCTCAAGGCATACAAAGTTGGAAGGCTTCTTGCAAAGCCACGCCCAGGCGCCCCCTGTGCGTCAAAGTTTTGCATCAAGAGGACTCGCGGTGGATCGCACTCAGTTAATCAGCAACGCCCGTAACAACCTGGCCGGGCTCGGCCGGGGCAACCTGGGTGTGCCGCTGTTGCTGCTGGTGATGTTGGCAATGATGATGTTGCCGATTCCGCCGTTCCTGCTCGACGTGTTCTTCACCTTCAACATCGCGTTGTCGATCGTCGTGCTGCTGGTGTGCGTGTACGCCCTGCGCCCGCTCGACTTCGCCGCATTCCCGACCATCCTGCTGGTGGCCACGCTGTTGCGCCTGGCCCTGAACGTGGCCTCCACGCGTGTGGTCATGTTGCACGGCCAGGAGGGTCACGGCGCCGCCGGTAAAGTGATTCAGGCTTTCGGTGAGGTGGTAATCGGCGGCAACTACGTGGTCGGTGCCGTGGTGTTCGCCATCCTCATGATCATCAACTTCGTGGTGGTGACCAAGGGTGCCGGGCGTATCTCGGAAGTGAGTGCGCGTTTCACCCTCGACGCCATGCCCGGCAAGCAGATGGCCATCGATGCCGACCTCAACGCCGGCCTGATCGACCAGGCCCAGGCCAAACACCGCCGTGCCGAGGTGGCGCAAGAAGCCGAGTTCTACGGCTCGATGGACGGTGCCAGCAAATTCGTCCGTGGGGACGCCATCGCTGGCTTGCTGATCCTGTTCATCAACCTGATCGGCGGCATGCTCATCGGCATGCTGCAGCACGGCATGAGCTTCGGTGACGCCGGCAAGGTGTACGCCCTGTTGACGATCGGTGACGGTTTGGTGGCGCAATTGCCATCACTGCTGTTGTCCACCGCCGCCGCGATCATGGTCACCCGTGCCTCGGGCTCCGAGGACATGGGCAAGTTGATCAACCGGCAGATGTTCGACTCGCCCAAGGCCCTGGCGGTGTCCGGCGCGCTGATGATCGTCATGGGCCTGGTGCCGGGCATGCCCCACGTGGCATTCCTCAGCCTCGGCTTGTTGGCCGGTGGTGGCGCCTACCTGGTGTGGAAGAAACAACAGAAGACCAAGTTGCAGGCGCAGCAGGAAGCGCAACGCCAGCAGGACCTGCTGCCCTCGCCTCAGCGTGCGCTGGAGACCAAGGAACTGGGCTGGGATGACGTCACGCCGATCGACATGATCGGCCTGGAAGTCGGCTACCGGCTGATTCCGCTGGTCGACCGCAACCAGGGCGGCCAGTTGCTGGCACGGATCAAGGGTGTACGCAAGAAGCTGTCGCAGGACCTGGGTTTCCTCATGCCCACCGTGCACATTCGTGACAACCTCGACCTGCAGCCCAGCGCCTATCGCCTGACCCTGATGGGGGTGATCCTGGCCGAAGCGGAGATCTATCCGGACCGGGAGCTGGCGATCAACCCCGGGCAAGTGTTCGGCACCCTGAACGGCATTGCCGCGCGCGACCCGGCGTTTGGTCTGGAGGCGGTGTGGATCGACGTCGGCCAGCGTTCCCAGGCACAGTCGCTGGGCTACACCGTGGTTGACGCAAGTACCGTGGTTGCCACCCACCTCAACCAGATCCTGCAGAAGCACTGCCACGAGCTGATTGGCCACGAAGAGGTTCAGCAACTGCTGCAGGTGCTGTCCAAGGCATCGCCTAAACTTGCAGAAGAGCTGGTGCCGGGTGTCATTTCCTTGTCGGGCCTGCTGAAGGTGCTGCAAGCGCTGTTGTCGGAACAGGTGCCGGTGCGCGATATTCGCAGTATTGCCGAAGCCATCGCGAACAACGCTGGCAAGAGTCAAGATACCGCCGCGCTGGTAGCGGCAGTGCGCGTCGGATTGTGTCGCGCCATCGTGCAAAGCATTGTAGGCGTTGAGTCGGAGCTGCCAGTGATTACCCTGGAGCCAAGGTTGGAACAGATTTTGCTCAATAGTCTGCAAAGGGCCGGGCAGGGTCAGGAAGAGGGTGTTCTTCTGGAGCCTAGCATGGCCGAGAAGCTGCAACGTTCGCTGATCGAAGCGGCCCAGCGCCAGGAAATGCAGGGCCAGCCGGCCATTCTTCTGGTCGCCGGCCCGATCCGCGCCATGCTGTCGCGTTTCGGTCGCCTGGCTGTACCGAATTTGCATGTTCTGGCGTATCAGGAAATACCTGACAACAAGCAAGTCACCATCGTTGCCACCGTGGGCCCTAACGGCTGAGGTAGTGGATAATGCAAGTTAAGCGATTTTTCGCCGCCGATATGCGTCAGGCCATGAAACTGGTCCGTGATGAGCTGGGCGCCGATGCCGCGATCATTGGCAACCGCCGTATTGCCGGTGGTGTCGAACTGACGGCCGCGCTGGACTACAAGCTGTCCGCCCTGGCCCCACGCGTGCCCAACGCCGAGCTGGAAGAAGAGCTGCGCAAGACGCACACGCGCATCGCCACCGCTCAGGCCGAGCTGGACCACCGCCAGGACAGCAGTGACAACAACCGCCAATTGTTCGCCGGGCAGTCGCTGACCGCCGCCGAGCCGTTGATCGAGCCGCACGTCGATGCCCCCGAGGCGGCGACTGCTGCCCCGGCCGCTGCGCCAGTAGACCCGCGCCTGTTCGATGCCATGCGCTCCGAGCTGTCGGGCCTGCGCGAGTTGCTGGAAGTGCAGCTCGGGTCGCTGGCCTGGACCCAGTTGCAGGGCAGCAAGCCGCAGCAGGCCAACCTGTGGCGGCGCCTGCAGCGCATCGGCCTGTCCGGCCCGATTGCCCGCGAACTGCTGGACCTCACCACCGAGATCGAAGAGCCACGCCAGGCCTGGCGCATGCTGCTGGCGCACCTGGCGCGCATGATCGAAATCCCGGAAATCGAGCCGATCGAAGAGGGCGGGGTGATCGCCATGGTTGGCCCGGCCGGCATGGGCAAGACCACCACCCTGGCCAAGCTTGCCGCCCGCTACGTGCTCAAGTACGGCGCGCAGAACCTGGCGCTGGTGAGCATGGACAGCTTCCGCATCGGCGCCCAGGAGCAGCTCAAGACCCTGGGCCGCATCCTCAACGTGCCAGTGACCTACGTCGACCCGGGCCAGTCGCTGGCTGCGGCGCTGGAGCCACTGCTGCGCAAGCGCGTGGTGCTGATCGATACCGCCGGCCTGCAGGCCAGCGACCCGGCGCTGCGCATGCAGCTGGAAACCCTGGCCGGGCGTGGCATTGCTGCGAAGAACTACCTGGTGCTGGCCACCACCAGCCAGAAGCAGGTGCTGACCGCCGCCTACCACAGCTACAAGCGCTGTGGCCTGGCCGGCTGCATCCTGACCAAGCTCGATGAAACGGCAAGCCTTGGCGACGTGTTGAGCCTTGCCATCAGTCATGAACTGCCCGTGGCCTACCTCACCGATGGCCCGCGCATTCCTGACGACCTGCACCTGCCGCGTGGTCACCAACTGGTCTCCCGCGCAGTCAATGTGCAGCAGCAGGACGAGCCCAGCGAAGAGGCCATGGCCGACATGTTCGCTGATCTCTACCACAACCCACGGCGAGCGGGTTGACCATGAAGCGTGTGCAAAGTAGCTATGCCAAGGGGTACGCAGAATTGCCCCACGTGTGGCCTGAGTCCCAGCGAGACAAGGTAAAGAACAGACATGGGTAGCATGCATCCCGTACAGGTGATCGCCGTGACCGGTGGCAAAGGTGGCGTCGGCAAGACTAACGTTTCAGTGAACTTGTCCCTGGCGCTGGCCGAGCTTGGCCGCAGGGTCATGCTGCTTGACGCCGACCTGGGCCTGGCCAACGTCGACGTGTTGCTGGGCCTTACCCCCAAACGTACCCTGGCCGATGTCATCGAAGGGCGCTGCGAGCTGCGTGACGTGATGCTGCAAGGCCCTGGCGGTGTGCGCATCGTGCCGGCGGCCTCGGGCACCCAGAGCATGGTGCACCTGGCCCCGGCCCAGCATGCGGGCCTGATCCAGGCGTTCAGCGAAATCGGCGACAATCTCGACGTGCTGGTGATCGACACGGCTGCGGGTATCGGTGACTCGGTGGTCAGCTTCGTTCGCGCTGCCCAGGAAGTTCTGCTGGTGGTGTGCGACGAACCCACCTCGATCACCGACGCTTACGCCCTGATCAAACTGCTGAACCGCGATTACGGCATGAACCGTTTCCGCGTGCTGGCCAACATGGCACAGAGCCCGCAGGAAGGGCGCAACCTGTTCGCCAAGCTGACCAAGGTCACCGACCGCTTCCTTGACGTTGCCCTGCAGTACGTAGGCGCCGTGCCGTACGACGAGTGCGTGCGCAAGGCGGTGCAAAAGCAGCGTGCCGTCTACGAAGCCTTCCCTCGCTCCAAGTGCGCGCTGGCCTTCAAGGCGATTGCCCAGAAGGTCGACAGCTGGCCGCTGCCGGCCAACCCGCGCGGCCATCTGGAGTTTTTCGTCGAGCGCCTGGTGCAGCCCACCAGCGCGGGACCTGTGCTATGAACGCCAGCGGCTTCAAGATGTACAGCCGGGCGGCCAAAGACGCCCAGTGCGAGCTGATCGAGCGTTATGCGCCGCTGGTCAAGCGCATTGCCTACCACTTGCTGGCGCGGTTGCCAGCCAATGTGCAGGTCGAGGATCTGATCCAGGCCGGCATGATCGGCCTGCTGGAAGTGGCCAGCAAGTATGACGCCAGCAAGGGTGCCAGCTTTGAAACCTACGCCGGCATCCGCATTCGCGGGGCCATGCTGGATGAGGTTCGCAAAGGCGACTGGGCACCGCGTTCGGTGCACCGCAACACCCGTATGGTCAGTGACGCGATGCGTGCCGTAGAGGCCAGAACGGGCCGGGACGCTAAAGATCATGAAGTTGCTGCCGAACTCCAGTTGAGTCTCGATGATTACTACGGGATCTTGAACGACACCCTGGGCAGCCGACTGTTCAGCTTTGACGACCTGTTGCAGGACGGCGAGCACGAAGGGCTTCACGAGGATGGTGCCAGTGGCCATATCGAACCTGCGCGTGGCCTGGAGGACGAGCGCTTCCAGGCTGCCCTGACCGAAGCCATTGCCAACCTGCCGGAGCGCGAGCGCCTGGTGCTGGCGCTGTACTACGACGAAGAGCTGAACCTCAAGGAAATCGGTGAGGTGCTGGGTGTCAGCGAATCGCGGGTCAGCCAGTTGCACAGCCAGTGTGCCGCACGTCTGCGCAGCCGCCTGGGGGAATGGCGGGCACGTTGAGCCCGCTGTCGTTGCAGCCGTTTTCCACATGCGTTTTCCATGTTGCACCGAATTGATTGAATGCGCGCTCGGGGCCGAGCGCGTTTGAGACTGCTTGGAGGTCTACTTGAACAAAGACATGAAAATCCTCATCGTTGACGACTTTTCGACGATGCGGCGGATCATCAAGAACCTGTTGCGTGACCTGGGCTTCACCAACACCGACGAAGCCGATGACGGCACCACGGCGCTGCCGATGCTGGAAAACGGCCACTATGACTTCCTGGTGACCGACTGGAACATGCCGGGTATGTCCGGCATCGACCTGCTGCGTAAAGTGCGCGCCAGCGACAAGCTGAAAAGCATGCCGGTACTGATGGTGACCGCTGAAGCCAAGCGCGACCAGATCATCGAAGCGGCTCAGGCCGGCGTCAATGGTTACGTGGTCAAGCCGTTCACCGCCCAGGTGCTCAAAGAAAAGATCGAGAAGATCTTCGAACGCGTCAACGGCTGAGTCACGTCAGGGGGCGCGCCATGGATTCATCACAAACCTCTTTGGGCGAGTTCGAATCGACCCTGAAGAAACATGCCCAGGAGTTGGTCGAAAGCCTGGAGCGCGGCCGCTTCGGCGAGGCGGTGCAGCTGATTCACGAGCTGAACCAGACCCGCGATCGTGGCCTGTACCAGGAAGTCGGCAAGCTGACCCGCGAGCTGCACAGCGCCATCGTCAGCTTCCAGATCGACCCGACCATGCCGCAAGCCGAGGAGGTGTCGCAGATTACCGACGCCACCGAGCGCCTGTCGTACGTGGTCAAGCTGACCGAGGGCGCGGCCAACCGCACCATGGACCTGGTCGAGGAAAGCACCCCGGTGCTCAACGACCTGGCCAGCGAGGCCAAGGCCCTGAGCACCGACTGGCAGCGCTTCATGCGCCGCGAAGTGGCTGCGCCGGAATTCCGTGATCTGGTCAAGCGCGTCGACAGTTTCCTGACGCACAGCGCCGAAGGTAACCGCAAGGTCGCCGGCCACCTCAATGACATTCTGCTGGCTCAGGACTATCAGGACCTGACCGGTCAGGTGATCAAACGCGTCACCACATTGGTGACCGAAGTCGAAAGCAACTTGCTCAAGCTGGTGTTGATGGCCAGCCAGGTCGACCGGTTTGCCGGCATAAAACATGACCACGATCAACTGCGCGCAGAAAAAGATGCAGAAAAACATCCGACTCGGGGTGAAGGTCCGCAGATTCATGCCGATAAGCGTGAAGACGTCGTGTCCGGTCAGGACGATGTCGATGATCTGCTGTCCAGCCTGGGTTTTTAAGGAGCACGTTTGATGAGCTTCGGCGCCGATGAAGAAATCCTCCAGGATTTCCTGGTAGAAGCCGGCGAAATTCTTGAGCAACTGTCCGAGCAACTGGTCGAGCTGGAAAGCCGGCCCGACGATGCCGACCTGCTCAATGCGATCTTTCGCGGTTTCCACACTGTTAAAGGGGGCGCCGGCTTCCTTCAGCTGAACGAGCTGGTGGAGTGCTGCCATATTGCCGAGAACGTGTTCGACGTCCTGCGCAAGGGTGAGCGCCGGGTCGATGCGGAACTGATGGACGTGGTGCTCGAGGCACTGGATACGGTCAACAGCATGTTTGGCCAGGTGCGCGAGCGCGCCGAAGTGACCCCGGCCACCCCCGAGCTGCTGGCGGCGTTGTCACGCCTGGCCGAGCCCGGTGGCACCGAAGTGGCTGCGCCGTCTGCTGCTGTGCCCGAGCCGGTTGCCGAGGCGCCCGCCGCAGCCCCGGTCGAGGACCAGGACATCACCGACAGCGAGTTTGAACAGTTGCTCGACTCGCTCGATGCGGTCAAGGCGCAAGCGGCGGCCGACGAGCAGATGCAGGGCGAGACCATCAGCGGCGAGGGTGACGAAATCACCGATGCCGAGTTCGAGTCGCTGCTTGATCAGTTGCACGGCAAAGGCCAGTTCAGCACCGAGGTGGCAGCCGCGCCGGTAGCCGCGTCTGCCGAACCGCTCAGTGATGAAATCACCGACGCCGAGTTTGAATCGCTGCTCGACCAGTTGCATGGCAAGGGCACCTTCCAGGCTGATGCATTGCCAGCCGCCAAGGCGCCCGCCGTGGAGGGCAACCCCGCAGCGACCAGCGACGAAATCAGCGAACATGAGTTCGAGGCGTTGCTGGACCAGCTGCATGGCAAGGGCAAGTTCGGCGGTGAAGTTGCCGCAGTCGAAGCGCCTGCTGCAGCCAAGGTGCAAGCACCTGCCGCAGCCAAGGCCGACAGCCAGCCGGTTGCCAAGCCTGCCGCTGCAGCGCCGGCCAGCAAGCCAGCAGCGGCACCCCGTGCGCCGGCCCCGGCCGCCGACAAGCATGCTGTCAGCGAAGCGGAAACCACCGTGCGTGTGGACACTGCGCGCCTGGACGAGATCATGAACATGGTCGGCGAACTGGTGCTGGTGCGTAACCGCCTGGTGCGCCTGGGCCTGAACAGCGGCGACGAGGCCATGTCAAAGGCCGTGTCCAACCTCGATGTGGTCACTGCCGACCTGCAGACGGCGGTGATGAAAACCCGCATGCAGCCGATCAAGAAAGTGTTCGGCCGCTTCCCGCGGCTGGTGCGCGACCTGGCCCGCCAGCTGAAAAAAGAGATCAACCTGGAGCTGGTCGGCGAAGAGACCGACCTGGACAAGAACCTGGTTGAGGCCCTGGCCGACCCGTTGGTGCACCTGGTGCGCAACGCTGTCGACCATGGTGTCGAGATGCCTGATGAGCGTGAAGCGTCTGGCAAGGCGCGTACGGGCCGCGTGGTGCTGTCTGCCGAGCAGGAAGGCGACCACATCCTGCTGTCGATTTCTGACGACGGCAAGGGCATGGACCCTAACATCCTGCGTGCCAAGGCCGTGGAAAAGGGCCTGATGGACAAGGATGCCGCCGAGCGCTTGAGCGAGTCGGACTGCTACAACCTGATCTTCGCGCCAGGGTTCTCGACCAAGACCGAGATTTCCGACGTGTCCGGGCGTGGCGTGGGCATGGACGTGGTGAAGACCAAGATCTCCCAGCTCAACGGTTCGATCAACATCTACTCGGCCAAGGGCCAGGGCTCGAAGATCGTCATCAAGGTACCACTGACCCTGGCGATCATGCCCACCCTGATGGTGATGCTGGGCAACCAGGCGTTCGCCTTCCCGCTGGTCAACGTCAACGAGATCTTCCACCTCGACCTGTCGCGCACCAATGTGGTCGACGGCCAGGAAGTGGTGATTGTGCGTGACAAGGCGCTGCCGCTGTTCTACCTCAAGCGCTGGCTGGTCCAGGGCCAGGTGCACGAAGAGCAGCACGAGGGCCATGTGGTGATCCTGTCGGTCGGCACCCAGCGCATCGGGTTTGTCGTCGATCAACTGGTTGGCCAGGAAGAAGTGGTCATCAAGCCGCTGGGCAAGATGCTGCAGGGCACCCCGGGCATGTCCGGGGCCACCATCACCGGTGACGGGCGCATTGCGTTGATTCTCGACGTCCCGAGCATGCTCAAGCGTTACGCCGCGCGGCGTATTTGATTTCGGTGGCGCACCCTGGCGGGCTGCGCCGCCTAATGGAGTGTTTATGGCAGTCAAGGTCCTGGTGGTGGATGATTCCGGTTTCTTCCGCCGCCGCGTCTCGGAAATCCTCTCGGCGGATCCGACGATCCAGGTAGTGGGTACCGCGACCAACGGCAAGGAAGCAATCGACCAGGCGCTGGCGCTCAAGCCCGATGTCATCACCATGGACTACGAAATGCCCATGATGGATGGCATTACCGCAGTGCGGCACATCATGCAGCGCTGCCCGACGCCAGTGTTGATGTTCTCCTCGCTGACCCACGAAGGCGCCCGCGTCACCCTCGATGCCCTGGATGCCGGGGCGGTGGATTACCTGCCGAAAAACTTCGAAGACATCTCGCGTAACCCCGAAAAGGTCAAGCAGATGCTGTGCGAGAAGGTGCACACCATCTCGCGCAGCAACCGTCGCCTGGGCAGCTATGCCCGCACCGCGCCGGTCGCTGTGCCTACGCCGGCCAGCAGCCCTGTGCCGACAAGCAGCTTTGCCAGCCCGACGCCAGCCCGCGCTGCGGCGCCTGCCCGAGCGGCGGCCCCGGCCCCTGGCCCGGCGGCATCGCATTCGCCTGCCCCCAAGCGCAAGCCATACAAACTGGTCGCCATCGGCACCTCCACGGGTGGCCCGGTGGCCCTGCAGCGGGTGCTGACCCAGTTGCCGGCCAATTTCCCGGCGCCGATCGTGCTGATCCAGCACATGCCGGCGGCGTTCACCAAGGCCTTTGCCGAACGCCTCGACAAACTGTGCCGCATCAGCGTCAAGGAGGCCGAGGACGGCGACATGCTGCGTCCGGGCCTGGCCCTGCTGGCCCCGGGTGGCAAGCAGATGATGATCGATGGCCGTGGTACGGTGAAGATCCTGCCTGGTGACGAGCGCTTGAACTACAAGCCATGCGTGGACATCACCTTCGGTTCGGCGGCCAAGTCGTATGGCGACAAAGTGCTGTCGGTGGTGCTCACCGGCATGGGCGCCGATGGCCGTGAAGGTGCACGCCTGCTCAAGCAGGGCGGCAGCACGGTGTGGGCCCAGGATGAAGCCAGCTGCGTGATCTATGGCATGCCCATGGCCATCGTCAAGGCCAACCTGGCCGACGCGGTGTACAGCCTGGACGAAATCGGCAAACACTTGGTGGAGGCCTGCGTCTGATGGACGTCCTCAGCCTGATCGGCCTGATCCTCGCCTTTGTCGCCATCGTCGGTGGCAACTTCCTCGAAGGCGGCCATGTCGGTGCCCTGATCAATGGCCCGGCGGGGCTGATTGTGCTGGGTGGTACCCTGGCGGCCGCTTTGTTGCAGTCGCCGCTTTCATCGTTCAAGCGTGCCTTGCAGATTTTGCGCTGGATCCTGTTCCCGCCACGGGTCGACCTGGCGGGTGGCATTGACCGCGTGGTGAACTGGAGCCTGACCGCACGCAAGGAAGGCCTGCTGGGCCTGGAAGGGGTGGCCGACAGCGAGCCCGACCCGTATGCGCGCAAGGGCCTGCAACTGCTGGTGGACGGCGCCGAGCCGGAAGCCATCCGCAGCATCCTTGAAGTCGACTTTTTGACCCAGGAAAGCCGTGATATCCAGGCCGCCAAGGTGTTCGAAAGCATGGGCGGCTATGCGCCGACCATCGGCATCATTGGTGCGGTAATGGGCCTGATCCACGTCATGGGCAACCTGGCCGACCCGTCGCAGTTGGGCAATGGTATTGCCGTGGCCTTTGTCGCCACGATCTACGGTGTGGCCAGTGCCAACCTGATCTTGCTGCCGGTCGCCAACAAGCTCAAGGCCATTGTCATGCGCCAGTCGCGCTACCGCGAAATGCTGCTCGAAGGTCTGCTGTCGATTGCCGAGGGTGAGAACCCGCGCTCGATCGAGCTGAAGCTGCAAGGCTTCATGGAGTAACTCATGCGTCGCCGCCGTCATACCGAGGAACACGAAAACCACGAACGCTGGCTGGTGTCGTATGCCGACTTCATCACCTTGCTGTTCGCCTTTTTCGTGGTGATGTACTCGATTTCCTCGATCAACGAGGGCAAGTACAAGGTCATTTCCCAGGCTTTGCTCGGGGTCTTCAATGACCCTGAGCGCAGCATGAAGCCGATCCCCATCGGCGATGAGCAGCCGTTGAGCGTGCGCCCGGCAGAGCCGCTGGTGAAGGACAGCGAGCAGACCGAGGCGGGCCTGGCGGCAACCAACGTCGACCCGCTGAAAACCATCAGCGAGGATGTACGGGATGCCTTTGGCGACCTGATCAACAGCAATCAGATGACCGTGCGCGGCAACGAGCTGTGGATCGAGATCGAGCTGAACTCGTCGCTGCTGTTCGGCAGCGGCGATGCCATGCCCAGTGACAAGGCGTTTGCCATCATCGAAAAGGTGGCCAACATTCTCAAGCCGTTCGCCAACCCGGTGCACGTCGAGGGCTTTACCGACAACCTGCCAATCCGCACCGCGCAGTACCCGACCAACTGGGAGCTGTCGTCGGCACGGGCGGCGAGCATCGTGCGCCTGCTGGCGATGGAAGGGGTGAATCCGGCGCGCATGGCGTCGGTGGGCTATGGCGAGTACCAGCCGGTGGCCAGCAACGACACCGCCGACGGCCGCGCGCGCAACCGCCGTGTGGTGCTGGTGATATCGCGCAACCTTGAAGTGCGCCGTAGCCTGACTGGCTCGGGCAGTGCCAATGCCACGCCGGATGCTGCACTACGGCGCGCTGGCACACAAAGTGCACCTGCAACGCCAGCAACGGTGGCGGGGCAGTAACTCGTCAATTCTCCGTCACTGAATTTCACACCGTTCCCGGCAGGGCAGGCGGCCATACCGGGAGGAAGCAACGCACGATGAGAGTCTGGGCAGTAGCCAATCAAAAAGGTGGCGTCGGCAAGACCACCACGACCATCGCCCTGGCCGGCCTGCTGGCAGAGGCCGGCAAGCGCGTGGTCGTCGTCGACCTCGACCCGCACGGTTCGATGACCAGCTATTTCGGGCACAACCCCGATGCTCTGGAGCACAGCTGCTACGACCTGTTCCTGCACAAGGGTGCGGTACCCGAGGGCTTGCCTGGGCAATTGCTGCTGCCCACCAGTGACGAGCGCATCTCGCTGTTGCCGTCGAGCACCGCGCTGGCCGTGCTGGAGCGCCAGTCGCCGGGGCAGAACGGCCTGGGTCTGGTAATCGCCAAGAGTCTGGCGCAGCTATGGCAGGATTTCGACTTTGCCCTGATCGACAGCCCACCCTTGCTCGGCGTGCTGATGGTCAATGCCCTGGCCGCCAGCCAGCAGCTGGTGATCCCGGTGCAAACCGAGTTTCTCGCGGTCAAGGGCCTGGAACGCATGGTCGGCACCTTGGCCATGGTCAACCGCTCGCGCAAGCAGGCGCTGCCGTATCAGATCGTGCCAACCCTGTTCGACCGCCGTACCCAGGCCTCGCTGGGCACGCTCAAGCAGTTGCGTGACAGTTACGGCCAGCAGGTGTGGCAAGGCTACATCCCGGTGGATACGCGCCTGCGTGACGCCAGCCGCAAGGGTGTCACGCCCTCGCAGTTCGACAGCAAGAGCCGTGGGCTGGTTGCCTACCGGGCGCTGCTCAAACACCTGTTGACCTACAAGACTGCGGCGCAGGTGGCCTGATGACCCAGATACAGAAAACCGGCACCCGCCCGCAGTTGGCCTTGCAGTCGTACCTCGATGGCCTGCTTCAGGAGGCTACCGAGGCCGAAGGCCTGTTCGAGCCGCCGGTTGTAACGGACGATTTCGCCGAAGCGGTGCGTGAGGAACAGGCGCGTGATGCCCGGCAACCGACCGTGCCGGCGCCGGCCGAAACTGCCGCAAGCTTCCCGCCGCGGCCTTTTGCCGAGCCAAAGCTGGCGGTGCTGCCTGCCGTCATGCCGGTGGAAGCGCCTGTGGTGACGGTGGTCGAACAAGCGGTAGTCGCCGAGGCCAGTATTCCGGTACTGGTTGAAGAGCAGACCGTGGAGCTGGCGGTTCCGCTGGTGGATGTGCACTTGCCGGCACCGGACCTGCCGGTGCCGCCAGCCAGCGTCGACGGCCGTCCGGTGTGGGCCGCCGAGCCGTTCGAATGCCTGCTGTTCGACGTGGCTGGCCTGACCCTGGCGGTGCCGTTGGTGTGCCTGGGCTCGATCTACAACCTGGCCGGCCAGGAGTTGACGCCGCTGTTCGGCCAGCCCGACTGGTTTCTCGGCATCCTGACCTGCCAGGCGGGTAACCTGAAGGTGCTGGACACTGCGCGTTGGGTGATGCCCGACCGTTATCGCGATGATTTTCGCCAAGGCCTGAATTACGTGATTTCCGTGCAGGGCTACGAATGGGGGTTGGCCGTGCACCAGGTTAGCCGCTCGTTGCGTTTGGACCCGTCCGAAATCAAATGGCGCAGCCAGCGCGGCCAGCGCCCGTGGCTGGCCGGCACCGTAATCGAACACATGTGTGCACTGCTTGATGTCGCCGCGTTGGCCGAGCTGATCGCCAGCGGCGCGGTCAAGCAGATGCACGCTAAACAAAAATGACCGAACACACCGCCAATGGCGGATTTTGAGGGCTAGGGGAATGAAAAAGTCGTCTGCACAAGGTTCCGAAGATCCGATCCTGCAGTGGGTTACCTTCCGTCTGGACAACGAGTCCTACGGCATCAACGTGATGCAGGTACAGGAAGTGTTGCGCTACACCGAGATCGCCCCGGTGCCGGGTGCGCCAAGCTACGTGCTGGGCATCATCAACCTGCGCGGCAACGTGGTGACGGTGATCGACACCCGCCAGCGTTTTGGCCTGATGCCGACCGAAGTCACTGACAATACCCGCATCGTCATCATCGAGGCCGACAAGCAAGTGGTCGGCATTCTGGTCGACAGCGTGGCGGAGGTGGTGTACCTGCGCCAGTCCGAAATCGAGACCGCGCCAAACGTGGGTAACGAAGAGTCGGCCAAGTTCATTCAGGGCGTCTGCAACAAGAATGGCGAATTGCTGATTCTGGTCGAGCTGGACAAGATGATGACCGAGGAAGAGTGGTCCGAGCTGGAGAATATCTGAGTTGATCCTACAGGGTGCTGTCATCTTCCTGGCGCTGTTGTGGGCGCTGAGCCTGTGGTTCTTCCTTAACTACAGCAAGCGCCAGCGCGAGCTGGCTTCGCAGCAGGCCGAAGGCGATGCGCTGCGTGACCAGCGCATCAAGGACCTGGCCAAACGCCTGGACGACTACCAGAACGGTACCGTGCGCATGGGCGAGGCGTTGCACGAGCTGAGCGTGGCGATGGCGCCACTGCCCGACAAGATTCAGCAGCTGGAACAGCGTGACCCCAACAACGTCACCTTCTCTCAGGCCGCCAAGCTGGTGGGCATGGGGGCAAGCGTGGCGGAGTTGACCGAGAGCTGCGGCCTGACCCAGGCCGAGGCGGAGCTGATGAGCAAACTGCACCGCAGCGGGTGAAAGCACAAAGGCGACCATGATGTCGCCTTTCTTTCAGGTGCTGCTTCAGGTAGTTGCCCAGGAATGCATGCCACCCACTCTGGCCACGCGGGACAGTGGCAGGCGCTGGTGCTGTAGCGTCTTGAAAGCGTCCAAGTCAACGTAGAGGAAGCTGTTGATGCGCGGCATCATGTACAGGTTGTGAACCTGCCGCAGGCAGTAGAGGTCTGGCAGCACCCGGTCTACCACGGCATTGAACATTCCCGGGCCGGTCAGCTCGCTGAGCCGGTTGGCGTAGCGATAGAAGCCAGCAGGGTCATCTGCCAGCGTGGGACGTACCTGGTAGAAATCCGCATTGGCCAGATAGCGGGCATGCATTTCTTCGGAAATGGCCAGCAGTGTCGGGTTGCCGGCGTGGCTGCCGATCATGCTGGTGTTGAACTGCGTGTTCATGCCCAGCTTCTCGTTTTGCATGGGTGGGTGTAACAGCAGCCCGTCATCGGTGGCGACCAATTCTACGGTATCGATAGCCGCAGTGTGATGAGCGGCACTCGCAGCCGCACCCAGCAGTTGGTCATCGACATCCATATACAACCCGCCTTCAGCATGCAGCATCGGGTAGCGCAATACATCCGATGCTGAGGAGAAGTTGGTGGCTACACCGCCATTGCCATCGATTGCTGCTTGGTACTGGGCAAAGTACTGGCTTTGTTCGAAAGCGGTGAAGAAAGGCTGGTCTTCCAGTGTTAATACCTGCATACCGGGAACTCTTGCCTCTAGCATGCGCAGGTTTTGCGCAAAGACCTCGGGGTTTGCTTTTGACAGGAATAGCCGATATCGATACGCACTGTCGCGTAGTTTTAGTGCGTTGGCAGCCAGTGTGCCAAGCAGCTCGTCGCTGAGCGTTTTATTGCCGACCCAAAGCGATGAAATCAGCTTGGGGATCGGGTGAGCACCTGGCGGGACGGACACTGGTAAATGTACGGGAAGCTGCACATCGATACCCAGCGCTCGCAGGGACGACATGCGCATCTGGTCTGTTACGTGGCGCCCTTCAGGGTTGACGATGCGCAAGTTACCGGTTCCGGGCTCGGCTTCGTAGTAAACCGGTTCTACCTCATTGGCACCTTCCTCGGTGATGAACAGATCGGCTTCCATGTCGTAGACCAGGTCGAGCACTTCTGCATAGTCGGGCACTGCTTCGTAGTAGCCGATCAGTTGGTCCACATCGCCGTTGTACCGAGGAAAGCGCCTTACCGAGTTGGCCACGACGGCATCAGCGTCCGCCAGGGGCGCTATGCGCGCCGGGCGGTGAAAATAGGGGGCTACTTCCACCTCCGGCAAATGGGGCGGACTTACGGGACTCAGGGGGTATCCCCATTGATCATTGATTTTGCGCGGGAGAACGAAGCCGTCTTCCTGATAGCGAAACAGCGCAGTGCTTTTGATCATGGCCTCAGCGGCCAAGGGGGTTGCATTCAAAAGGCCATAAGCGATATCGCCCAGCCCTTGCTGTTTTTCGCTCAGGGTTTTCCCGTTGATGGCCTGGTCAAGGCCAAGCGCAAGTTGCGCTATACCGCCCAGCGCAAGCAGCGGGGCCAGGCCCGGCACCACGAATGTTAGCGGCGCCACAAGGGTGAGGGTGCTGTTCAGGTAGCTGGCCCATCTGGATTTTGTTATTTGCGCATTGCTGGTAATGAGGAAATCGGCATCGTCGTAACAGCGTTGGCGCTGACGCTCGGCCATGGCCTGGAACAGATCGCCGGTAATACGTGGGTTGTACTTGCCTGGGCGATAGTTGACGTACTTGCGTGGCGGCCATGTACCGTCGTCGTTGAAAAAGCCATGCTCCGGTGGCAGGCGATGGCTGCGCGGGTAAACGCCCAAGCCTTCCAGTGCTGTATCCAGGCCACTGAAGTCTATTCCCTGTGGGCCGTCGGCCAAGCGGAAGTGTTGCTTGAGTGCCTGGCGCCCGGCGGCGTCCTTGCACGTTTTGCCAACCCAGTCTTTCAGCAGGTTTTCGCTGGCGAACTCCAGCAGTGGCGAACTGTTGCCCGGCGCGTAGAGCAGGGTCAGGTCGGTCTTGGTGTCGTTGATGTACAGCAGGTCGGTGGCGGTATAGCCGTAGATGCTCAGCGTGCTCAGGCGTAAACCTTCGCCGCGCGGGATCAGCTCGGCTGCCCGCCAGGCCAGCTTGCGTGCGGCGTCGCTCAGCCTGCCTTGCGCGATCTGTTTGTTGCAGGCCGCGATGAAGTTGAGCTTGCAGCACTGTCGATAGGTTGACAGGTGTTCGTGCCAGTAGGTGTCGAGTGAAGCCCTGTATTCTGTGTGGAAGTCTATTGCCTCGATATGGTGTTGCAAGGTTTCGGCTCGGATGTCGAGCAGCGTGGAGTGATCGTAGCGGGCGGGTGTGGTACGCCTGAACAGGCCATTGAACACCTCGTACCAGGCGCCGTTGTCGTAAATGGGCTGTGGGGGAAAGTGGTCGACCAGCGTGATCGGGCCATCGCCCGGCAACGTGCCGGCCCAGGGTTGCCTGAACAGCCCGCCGAAGAAGTCGTTGCTGGATTGGCCTTGCCAGTTCATCAGCACTGCTTGGGTGAGGCTGACGCGCTGTACGACTTTGGCCTGGTAACTGGCGA
The DNA here is from genome assembly GCF_014192825.1 of Pseudomonas sp. OG7. Lineage (NCBI taxonomy): Bacteria > Pseudomonadati > Pseudomonadota > Gammaproteobacteria > Pseudomonadales > Pseudomonadaceae > Pseudomonas > Pseudomonas sp. OG7. The sequence continues at coordinate 375,211 of NZ_JACHYK010000005.1, forward strand.
TGCCTTCAGGGTGAACATGCAGCGTGACGACATCGATCAGGTCTGGGTCCTGGTGTACCCCTTGGGTGGCAAGCCAGGCAGCAATTGCCCGCTTGGCCTCGCGGTCGGGTCGGGGAAGGGTGGCGAGGTGGTTGCGTACGAATTGCACGCCAGCAGCATTGATGTGCGTGGTGGGCATGTGGGTCTCCGTGGGGTGGGAAAACCACAGCATTGACCGACTGCTCGGCAGGGGAGTGGTAAATAGTGCTGGCCCTGAGGCTCAGCCTGGCGGGCCAGTCAGGCGCGCAAGCACCTCTGTCACGTCACGTTCGTCTGTCGGTGAATCATCGAAGCCGTACGGGACTTTACCGCGCAGTTGCCAGGCGAACGCGATGATTTCGGCGATGGTCAGGTACAAAGCCTCCGGGATCTGCTCGCCCAGCTCCAGGCGCGCCAGCAGGCGCACCAGCTCGGCATTCTCGTAGATTGGCACCTCGTGTTCACGGGCCAGGGCCAGGATGGCTTCGGCCAGCGCATCGTCGCCCTTGGCACTGAGGGTGGGGGCCTGCTGGCCGTCGTAGCTCAGGGCAATGGCCTGGCGTGTGTGCTTCTGGCTCATGCGTTTTCATCCACCCAACGTTGTTCTACCCGCGTGCGCGGGCCTTGTGGCGGTGTGCCAGGGTGGCACTCCAGGTCGCCGACGTCCAGGCCACGTGCCAGCAGGCGCTCGCGCAGGGCGCCGAGCTGGGTGTCGATCAGCCTGGCAGTTTGCTCACGCTCTGCCCACAGCTGCCCGCTCAGGCGGCCTTGGCTCAGTTGCGCCTGTACCTGTAGTGGGCCGAGTGGAGACAGGTCGAAGGCCAGCTCGATGCGCCACAGGGCTTGCAGCGGGTCTTGTGCTTCATGCTGGCGGTCGGCTTGCTGCTGCGGGGTTTCTTCGCGCTGCAGTTTGACCTGCAACGGGATAAATTCCTGGCCGTGGCGGATCGGCACTTCGGTTTGCCAGGTGGTCTGCAGGTTGCCGTTTTCCAGCGTTCCGGTCTGTTGCAGGCTGCTCATTGCATGGCTTTGCAGGCGGGAAATTGCCGCAGCGGCAAGGCGCAGCAGTTGTTGCACGTCGCCTTCGTCTTCCAGGGCCTTGAGCAGGCGCGAAGGCAGCGGGAACGCGCCCGGCTGCGGCCTGGGGCTGACCCGTTCGAGCATGCCCAGTGCACTGCGGGCCAGCGCCGGCATGGTCACGGCCAGGCTGGCCGGCGCAAGGTTGGCAGCGCCGGCCGGTGAGATCGAGGCCTGGGCGACCAGCCGCAGCAAATGCGCCTTCAGATCGGTGGCGACGCTGGCAGGAAAGCCACCCAGCAGTTTCGCTTCAAGGAAAGCGCCACTGTTGTTCAAGGCCTGGGCAACCGCTTTCGCATCGCCCAGCTGGCGGGCATCTGGCAGGCTGACCAACAGGCGTTCGGCGCTGGCGCGCAGGTCGCCATCGATGCCAGGGTCCCGGGTCATCTGTTGCAGGGCGTTGAGCAGGCCAGGCAACGACGCTTGGCGGTTCTGCTGGGTTAGCAACTGCTGGGCGATGTTGAGTTGGTCCTGCCTGCCGCTAAGTGGCACGAAACGCAGTGACTGGTCACCCTGCACCAGCGCACTGAGCAGGCTGCCGATAGCCAGTGGGCGGGGGCTGTCCACGGTCAGCGTGGCGCCGGCCTGGGCGCTGTTGAGCAGGCTGATCAGTGCCCGGTAGGCCGCAGGCTGGCCAGCGGCCTGGGGCAGTAGCTGGTTGGTCATGACCTTGCCTTGCAGCAGGGTGCCGACGGGGACCTTGCTGGTGTCCAGGCGGGTGAGGGTGGCGAGCTGGCTGGCGCTGGCCTGCTGCAGCATGATCGCCAGATGATTGCTTTCGGTCTGGCTGACGGTGACCTGGCTGCCTTGGGGCAGGGGCTGGCTGGTGCTGGCTTGCAGTTGGGTCTGAAGGCCGTTGGCCTGCATCAGCCGAAGCACCAGCTGAAAGTCGCTGCCCACCTGCCGCATCGCAACCACTTCTGCCTGTGCGGTCTCGCCAGGGGCCATCAAGCCAGGCTGCGGTTGCGTCAGGCGCAGCAGTTCGCCGGTCATGCCCGCCTTCATGGCTTGGGTATTGACTGCGGTTTGTGCAGCGAGACTATTGATTTCAGTCATGATTGTATACAACCTGTCGAACCCGGCCTCTTGGCAGCGCGGCGGCGCATGTAATAATGCCGAGCGCCCGTGGTTGCCATTATAACGGCAGCGCTGGGGGCGACTTGAGACACAGGGCTTCAGGCGACGCCGCACTGAAGCCCTACAAAGATAAGGCGAAACCGTGACCCTTCACCTCCAAGCCGCAGGCCTGGCCTGCGAGCGCGACTGGCGCCTGCTGTTCGAGCAGCTCGATTTCGAGCTGGGTGCCGGCGACATGCTGCAGATCAGCGGCCCCAACGGTAGCGGCAAGACCAGCTTGCTGCGTCTGCTGGCCGGGCTGATGCAGCCGACGGCCGGGCAGATCCTGCTGGGCGGTAAGCCATTGGCCGAGCAGCGCCATGCCTTGGCCAGCATCCTGTTGTGGATCGGCCACGCTGCCGGCATCAAGGACCTGCTCACCGCTGAAGAGAATCTCACCTGGCTGTGCGCCTTGCACCAGCCGGCCAGCCGCGAGGCGATCTGGGCAGCGTTGGAGGCCGTCGGCCTGCGGGGTTTCGAAGACGTACCCTGCCATACCCTGTCAGCCGGCCAGCAGCGGCGCGTGGCCTTGGCCCGGTTGCACCTGGCCTGCCCGCCGTTATGGATTCTTGACGAGCCGTTCACGGCCCTGGACAAGCAAGGCGTGGCACAGCTGGAAGCACACCTGGCGGCCCATTGCGAACAGGGCGGTACGGTGGTGCTGACCACCCACCACACGCTGGAACGCAAACCCTCCGGTTACCGTGAGCTGAACCTGGGGCAATGGGCGGCATGAGCGTATTCGTCTTGTTGTTGCGCCGCGAAGCGCGCCTGCTGTTCCGCCGTCCGGCCGAGCTGGCCAACCCGCTGGTGTTCTTCGCCATCGTCGTGGCGTTGTTCCCGTTGGCGGTCGGCCCGGAAAGCCAATTGTTGCAAACCTTGTCGCCTGGGCTGGTCTGGGTGGCGGCATTGCTGGCGGTGCTGTTGTCGCTGGACGGCCTGTTCCGCAGTGATTTCGAGGACGGCTCGCTGGAGCAATGGGTGTTGTCGCCGCACCCACTGGCGCTGCTGGTGCTGGCCAAGGTGCTGGCGCACTGGATCTTTTCCGGGCTGGCGCTGGTATTGTTGGCGCCGCTGCTGGCGCTGATGCTGGGGCTGCCGAGCCATTGCCTGCCGGTGCTGCTTGGCTCGCTGCTGCTGGGTACGCCGGTACTGAGCCTGCTGGGTGCGGTGGGCGCGGCGCTGACGGTTGGCCTCAAGCGCGGTGGTTTGTTACTGGCGTTGCTGATTCTGCCGTTGTATATCCCTGTATTGATCCTGGGCAGTGGTGCGTTGCAAGCGGCGTTGCAAAATATGCCGGCAACCGGCCACCTGCTCTGGCTTGCCAGCCTCACGGCCCTGGCCGTGACCCTGGCACCCTTTGCGATAGCGGCCGGCCTGAAGATCAGCGTTGGCGAATAACGAGTCCCGGGCTTTCAAGCCCGGCCAATACCCTGGATGTACCTGATGAAAATAAGCTGGACGTGGTTCCACAAGCTGGGCTCCCCCAAATGGTTCTATGCCATCAGCGGCCGCATGCTGCCATGGCTGGCCGGTGCTGCCGTGCTCCTGCTGCTGCTCGGCATCACCTGGGGCCTGGCCTTCGCCCCACAGGACTACCAGCAGGGCAACAGCTTCCGCATCATCTACATCCATGTGCCGGCGGCAATGCTGGCCCAGTCCTGCTACGTGCTGCTGGCGGTGGCCGGGGTGGTGGGGCTGGTGTGGAAAATGAAAATCGCCGATGTCGCCTTGCAATGCGCCGCGCCGATCGGCGCCTGGATGACTGCCGTGGCGCTGGTCACTGGCGCCATCTGGGGCAAGCCGACCTGGGGCAGCTGGTGGGTGTGGGATGCCCGCCTTACGTCCATGCTTATCCTGCTGTTCCTGTACTTCGGCATTATTGCGTTGGGCCAGGCGATCAGTAATCGTGACAGTGCGGCCAAGGCCTGCGCGGTGCTGGCGATTGTCGGCGTGGTTAACATCCCGATCATCAAGTATTCGGTGGAGTGGTGGAACACCCTGCACCAAGGCGCCACCTTCACCCTTACCGAAAAACCGGCGATGCCCGCCGAAATGTGGCTGCCGTTGCTGTGCACGGCGCTGGGTTTCTACTGCTTCTTCGGTGCCGTGCTGCTGTTGCGCATGCGCCTTGAAGTGCTAAAGCGCGAGGCGCGCGCCAGTTGGGTCAAGGACGAAGTGTTGAACAGCCTGGGGCGGAGGGCCGCACAATGAGCTTTGCCACCTTTGGTGACTTTCTCGCCATGGGCCACCATGGCCTGTACGTGTGGTCGGCCTATGGCATCTGCCTGGCCGTGCTGGCGCTGAACGTTGCTGCGCCGCTGCTGGCCCGCCGTCGCTACCTGCAAGAAGAGGCGCGCCGTTTGCGCCGGGAGAACAACCAGTGAATCCGCAGCGCAAGAAACGCCTGTTGCTCATCGTCGGCCTGCTGGTCGGCGTCGGGGTTGCCGTCGGCTTTGCCTTGAGCGCACTGCAGCAGAACATCAACCTGTTCTACACACCCACCCAGATCGCCAATGGCGAAGCACCGCTGGACACCCGCATCCGCGCAGGCGGCATGGTCGAGAAAGGCTCGGTGCAGCGTTCGTCCGACTCGCTGGATGTGCGCTTCGTGGTCACCGACTTCAACAAGTCGGTACCGATCACCTACCGTGGCATCCTGCCCGACCTGTTCCGCGAAGGGCAGGGCATTGTCGCCCTGGGCAAGGTCAACGCCGACGGTGTGGTGGTGGCCGACGAAGTGCTGGCCAAGCACGATGAGAAGTACATGCCGCCCGAGGTCACCAAGGCCCTCAAGGAAAGCGGCCAGGCCGCCACGGGCGGGGAGGCCAAGCCATGAACGCGGCGCTGATAATCCCCGAACTGGGCCAGCTGGCGATGATCCTGGCCATCTGCTTTGCCGCCGTACAGGCCAGTGTGCCGCTGCTCGGCGCCTGGCGTGGCGACAGCCTGTGGATGAGCCTGGCGCGGCCGGCGGCGTGGGGGCAGTTCGCCTTCCTGGCGTTTGCCTTCGCGTGTTTGACCCATGCCTTCATGACCGACAATTTCTCGGTTGCCTACGTAGCCAGCAACTCCAACAGCGCCTTGCCCTGGTACTACAAGTTCAGCGCTGTATGGGGCGCCCACGAAGGTTCGTTGTTGCTGTGGGCGCTGATTCTCGGCGGCTGGACCTTTGCCGTGTCGGTGTTCTCGCGCCAGTTGCCGCAGGTAATGCTGGCCCGCGTGCTGGCGGTGATGGGCATGATCAGCGTGGGCTTCCTGAGCTTCCTTATCATCACCTCCAACCCGTTCCAGCGCCTGCTGCCGCAAGTGCCCACCGATGGCCGTGACCTCAACCCGCTGCTGCAGGACTTTGGCCTGATCGTTCACCCGCCGATGCTGTACATGGGTTACGTGGGCTTCTCGGTGGCCTTCGCCTTCGCCATCGCTGCCTTGCTCGGCGGACGCCTGGACGCTGCCTGGGCGCGCTGGTCGCGGCCGTGGACCATCGTTGCCTGGGCCTTCCTTGGCGTGGGCATCACCCTGGGCTCGTGGTGGGCCTACTATGAGCTGGGCTGGGGTGGCTGGTGGTTCTGGGACCCGGTGGAAAACGCCTCGTTCATGCCCTGGCTGGTAGGCACCGCGCTGATCCACTCGCTGGCAGTGACCGAAAAACGCGGGGTGTTCAAGAGCTGGACCGTGCTGCTGGCCATTGCCGCGTTCTCGCTGAGCCTGCTGGGGACCTTCCTGGTGCGTTCCGGTGTGCTGACTTCGGTGCACGCCTTTGCCGCCGACCCGTCGCGGGGCATTTTCATCCTGATCTTCCTGCTGTTCGTGGTCGGTGGTTCGCTCACCCTGTTCGCCCTGCGTGCCCCGGTGGTCAAGAGCCAGGTCGGCTTCGCCCTGTGGTCGCGCGAAACGCTGCTGCTGGCCAACAACCTGGTGCTGGTGGTGGCCGCGTCGATGATTCTGCTGGGCACCTTGTACCCGCTTGTGCTCGATGCCCTCACCGGGGCCAAGCTCTCGGTCGGCCCGCCGTACTTCGATGCCTTGTTCCTGCCGCTGATGGCGCTGTTGATGGTGGTGCTGAGCGTGGGCGTGGTGGTGCGCTGGAAGGACACCCCCGGCAAATGGCTGGCCAGCATGATGACCCCGGTGCTGATCGGCAGCGCCATCCTGGCCCCTGTGGCCGGCTTTATCGTCGACGACTTCGACTGGCCGACCCTGACCGCCTTTGCCCTGGCCGCCTGGGTAGTGCTCGGCGGGCTGCGCGACATTCTCGACAAGACCCGCCACAAAGGCCTGCTCAAGGGCCTGCCCGGCCTGGGCCGCAGCTACTGGGGCATGCAGCTGGCCCACCTGGGCCTGGCGGTGTGTGCGTTGGGCGTGGTGCTGTCGAGTAACAACAGCGCCGAACGCGACCTGCGCATGGCCCCGGGCGAAAGCGTGGAGCTGGGCGGTTACCACTTCCTGTTCCAGGGCGCCAAGCACTTCGAAGGGCCGAACTTCATCTCTGACAAGGGCACCGTGGTGGTCAGCCGTGATGGCCGTGAAATCACCACCCTGCACCCGGAGAAGCGGCTGTACACCGTGCAGCAGTCGATGATGACCGAAGCCGGCATCGATGCAGGCTTTACCCGCGACCTGTACGTCGCCCTGGGCGAGCCGCTGGAGAACGGCGCGTGGGCCGTGCGCGTACATATCAAACCTTACGTTCGCTGGATCTGGCTGGGCGGTCTGCTGACTGGCCTGGGTGGGTTGCTGGCGGCCCTCGACCGGCGTTACCGCGTCAAGGTCAAGACCCGGGTGCGTGATGCCCTGGGCGTGTCTGGAGCAGCTGCATGAAGCGTTGGATCATGGTAGTCCCCCTGGCAGTGTTCCTGCTGGTGGCGGTGTTCCTCTACAAAGGGCTGTTCCTCAAGCCCGACGAGCTGCCCTCGGCAATGATCGGCAAACCGTTCCCGGCGTTTTCGCTGGCCTCGACCCAGGGCGACCGTACCCTGACCCAGGCCGACTTGCAGGGCCGCCCGGCGCTGGTCAACGTGTGGGCCACCTGGTGCCCGTCGTGCAAGGTCGAGCACCCCTACCTTAACCAGCTGGCACAGCAGGGCGTGGTGATTCACGGGGTCAACTACAAGGACGACAATGCCGCCGCGCAAAAATGGCTGGCTGAGTTCCACAACCCTTATCAGCTGGATATCCGCGACGAGCAGGGCAGCCTGGGCGTGGACCTGGGCGTGTACGGCGCGCCGGAAACCTTCCTGATCGACGCCAAAGGCATCATTCGCTACAAACACGTGGGCATTGTCGATGCCACGGTGTGGCGCGAACAGCTGGCCCCGCTTTACCAGGGCCTGGTCGATGAGGCCAAACCATGAGGCGTTGGCTGGCGGCTGTCGTGCTGGGCATGAGCCTGGCCGGCGTGGCCAAGGCGGCCATCGACACCTACCAGTTCCGCGACGAGGCCGAGCGCGAGCGCTACCAGCAACTGACCAAGGAGCTGCGCTGCCCCAAGTGCCAGAACCAGGACATCGCCGATTCCAATGCGCCGATTGCCGCCGACCTGCGCCGGGAAATCTTCCGCATGCTCGGCGAGGGTAAGAGCAACCAGCAGATCGTCGACTTCATGGTCGACCGCTATGGCGACTTCGTGCGCTATAAGCCGGCGCTCAGCGGGCGCACCTGGCTGCTGTGGTTCGGCCCGGGGATTTTGCTGGCCGGCGGTTTCGTGGTGTTGGCGGTGATCGTGCGCCGGCGCCGCAGTACGGCTGTGCAGAGCGGCAATGAATTGTCTGCCGAAGAACGCGAGCGTCTCGCCAAACTGCTGGAAAAAGAACAGACCCATGATTGAATTCTGGCTTAGCGCGGGCCTGCTGCTGCTCGCTGCCCTCAGCTTTTTGCTGATCCCTATCCTGCGTGGCCGTCGTCGTCAGCAGGAAGAAGACCGCACCGCCCTGAACGTGGCCCTGTACCAGGAGCGTGTTGCCGAACTGGCCGCCCAGCAGGCGGCTGGCGTGCTTGATGAGGTGCAGATGACCAAGGGCCGTGACGAGGCTGCGCGCGAATTGCTGGCCGATACCGAAGGCGCCGAGGCACCGCGCCAGGGCCACTTGGGCAAGGCCCTGCCGCTGCTGGCGGCTGTGCTGGTACCGCTGATGGCGCTTGGGCTGTACCTGCATTTTGGTGCGGCCGACAAGGTGGCCCTGACCCAGGAATTCGCCGAGGCGCCCAAGTCGATGGAAGAAATGACCACGCGTCTGGAGCGCGTGGTGCAGGCCCAGCCGGATTCGGCCGAGGCCATGTACTTCCTGGGCCGCGCCTACATGGCCGAGCAACGCCCGGCTTATGCGGCGCGCACCTTCGAGCGGGCCGTGGCCCTGGCCGGCCGCCAGCCCGAGCTGCTGGGACAATGGGCTCAGGCCCTGTATTTTGCTGCTGACAAACAGTGGAGCCCGCAGTTGCAGGCGCTGACTGACGAAGCCTTGAAAGCCGACCCCAACGAAGTGACCAGCCTGGGCCTGCGCGGCATTGCTGCCTTCGAAGGTGAGCGTTACCAGGAAGCCATCGACTACTGGAAGCGCCTGCTGGCGCAGCTGCCGGAAGGTGACGCATCGCGTGACGCCCTGCAGGGCGGTATCGACCGCGCTGTCGAGCGCCTGGGGGGGGCTGTGGCAGAAGCTTCACCCGCACCTGCGGCGGCTCGCCTGAAAGTGCGGGTGGAGCTGGCGGCGTCGCTGAAGGACAAGGTCAAGCCGGACGACACCGTGTTCATCTTTGCCCGCGCCAGCAATGGCCCGCCCATGCCGCTGGCGGCCAAGCGGGTGACGGTGGCGCAGTTGCCGATCGAGGTGGAGTTGTCTGATGCTGACGCGATGATGCCGCAGATGAAACTGTCGCAATTTGCCGAAGTCCAACTGGTTGCACGTGTATCGCGCGCTGGCCAGCCTACTCACGGCGAATGGATTGGCCAGGGTGCCCCACTGCCCAGCGCCACCCAGGCTACCCAGCGCCTGACCATCGACAGCCCCGACCAGTAAGAGAGCAATGCCATGCACAGCACCGTCCGCCTGACCCTGATTACCCTGGCCCTGGGTTTGTCTGCGTGTACGGTGCATCAGCCGTATGAGCAGCCTGAACCCCCGATTGAACGCGTGCCGCCACAGGGACCGGTGGTCAAGCCGTTGCCGGGCGGGCAGCCATCGACCCAACCGAGCAAGCCGGCGGCGATTCCCAAACCGATGCCGCGTACCTCGGCCAGCTTTGCGCCACCGCCTGGCGGGGCCAGCCATTGGGACCCGAAGCTGGGTGTTTATGTATTGGAGAAACAGCCCAATACCTTCTACCGGCAGCGTACTTATTACCGGTTCAACAACGGCTGGAGCTGGTCGCTGAGCCCGAATGGTCCTTGGCAAGAAACGGATAGCAGTGGTGTTCCAGGCGGGTTAGGTCGCGCATTCGCCCAGTAACACCAACCTCGAAGTTGCCGTTGCCGTTGCCGTTGCCGTGGCTTTTGCTTCTAAGCGCGCGATAGATCAGGCGCCGCCGATTGCGACTTCAGCAGGCCGAGCGTAGGGATTGCGGAGGGAGGTGACGGGCATGGATGCCCGTCAAGCGCTGAGGCCCCATGGATGGGGCCTGCAGCGCGTGCTCCCGGGAGCAAGCCCGTAGCGAGGGAACCCCGGAGCGCAGCGTAGGGGCCGTATGATAGGAGCCAGCGTTTTTTGGTTACTTTTTGTCGCGTTTGACAAAAAGTGACCCGCCGTAAGGGCGGAAAGGTGAGTGTGCGCCACCCTCGGGAATGAATGTCTACTCGATGTGAATGCCCACATCCAAGAAGCAAGAAGCAAGAAGCAAGAAGCAAGATTCGTCTGTTTTGAATCAGTGAACAGTCCATTTGCGATGGCGACGCTGATTCACCTTTTCGCCCTTACGGCGAGTCACTTTTTGTCAAACGCGACAAAAAGTAACCAAAAAACGCTGCGCTCCCATCATCCGGCCCCTACGCTTCGCTCCGGGGTTCCCTCACTCCGGCCTTGCTCCCGGGAGGACCGCGCTGCAGGCCCCATCCTGGGGCCCAGCGCTTGACGGGCATCCATGCCCGTCACCTCCCTCCGCAAGGCCTGCGTTCGGCCTCCTGAAGTCGCGAAGATCAAGATCAAGATCAAGATCAAGAGCGGGAACGGTGTGGGCGGTACAGTGCAGTTTTGACTTGATATTTCTATTGACTGTACTGGTTGCTAACTCCGCATAATGACCTATCGAATTGACCGGAGGTGGCATGCGCAAAACAGTCCTGGTACTGGTGGAAACCGTCGACAATTACCTGTCCTTACTAGAGCAGGCCGGTTACTGCCTGATTCGCGCCCCCTCGCCGCAACTGCGCTCCCATGCCATTCAGCAACACGCCAGTGAAATCGATGCCGTACTCACTCGCGGTCCGCTGGGCCTGACTGCCGCCGAAATCGATGCCTTGCCCAACCTGCAGATCATCTGTGTGATCGGCGCCGGCTACGAGCAAGTCGACCTGGCCGCCGCGGCTGCCAGAGGGATCACCGTCACCAATGGTGCCGGTGCCAATGCCAACGCAGTCGCCGACCACACTCTGGCTCTGGTGCTGGCACTGCTGCGCGACATTCCTCGCGCCGATGCCAGCACCCGTCGCGGCGAATGGAACCGCGTCATCAGCCCCTCGGTGAGTGGCAAGCGCCTGGGCATTCTTGGCCTCGGCGCAGTCGGGCAGGCGATTGCCAAGCGTGCCAACCTGGGCTTCGACATGCCCGTCAGCTACCACAGCCGCACGCCGCGTGAAGAAGTGCCTTACACCTGGCACGACAGCCCGCTGCACCTGGCCGCTGCCGTCGACATTCTGGTCGTGGCCACCCCCGGTGGCGCCAACACCCGGCATCTGGTCGATGCCAACGTGTTGGAAGCGCTAGGGGTCGAGGGCTATCTGGTGAACATTGCCCGCGCCAGTGTAGTTGACACCGATGCACTGGTAACTGCATTGCAGCAAGGCCAGCTGGCAGGTGCCGCGCTGGACGTGTTCGATGACGAACCGGCCGTGCCCGACGCCCTCAAGACGCTTGGCAACACCGTGCTCACGCCCCACGTGGCCGGCCAGTCGCCGGAGGCCGCACGCGACACGGTAACCCTGGTACTGCGTAACCTGCAGGCGTTCTTTGCAGGTGAGCCCGTCTTGACCCCGGTTCGCCCGTAAACCTATATCAGCCATCTGCCTGGCAACACCCGGGCAACAAGGAGTGTGTGCATGCAACTCGACATCTTCCAGGTCGATGCCTTTTCCGCCAAACCGTTCGGTGGCAACCCGGCCGCCGTGATTCCGCTGCAAAGCTGGCTGCCGGACGATGTGCTGCAGCGCATCGCCGAAGAGAACAACCTGTCGGAAACCGCCTATTTCGTGCGCAATGGTGAAACCTACGACCTGCGCTGGTTCACCCCGACTGTAGAAGTTGATCTGTGCGGCCATGCCACGCTTGCCTCGGCCTATGTGCTGTTCGAGCAACTGGGCGAGCAGGCCCAGGTGCTGCGTTTCAACACCCGCAGCGGCGAGTTGCGCGTCAGCCGTGGCGCTGACGGGCTGCTGGCGATGGATTTCCCGGCCAAGCGGCCGGTTGCAGTGGATATCCCGGCAGGGTTGCTGCAAGCGTTGGGTTTGAACCAGGCTCAGGCGTTGTACCAAAGCGACGACTATGTGGTGGTGATCGATGATGCGTTGATCCTCGACACCCTGAAGCCGGACTTCGTTGCGTTGAACACGTTCGACGTGCGTGGTATTGCCGTGACGGCGGCAGGGCGTGGTTTTGATTTTGTCACCCGCTGGTTCGGCCCGCGGGTTGGCGTGAATGAAGACCCGGTAACCGGTTCGGCCCACACCTCGCTGGCACCGGTGTGGGCGGAGCGCCTGGGCAAGCGGGTACTCAGCTGCGAGCAGGGCGGGGCGCGCAAAGGGCAGCTGCAGTGCGAAGTGCCGGGCAATGGCCGGGTAATCATCAGCGGGCGGGCAGCGTTGTACCTGCGCGGTACCGTCTACTTCTGAGGCCCGTTCAGGCATCTATACTGGCTGGCTCTTTCCCTGTTCAAGGAGCCAGCCATGGCCCTGGAAAAACAAGGCACTTGCCTGTGTGGCGCCACCACGCTCAAGGTTACTGTAGACAACACCCATGTCAGTGCCTGCCATTGCAGCATGTGCCGCAAATGGACTGGCGGCCCGCTGCTGGTTGTGGAATGCAGCCGGCCCCCGGTGATCGAAGGGCGTGCGCCCTCGGTGTATGAGTCGTCTGACTGGGCTCAGCGCGCGTTTTGCGGCCAGTGCGGCACGCACCTGTATTACCGGCTCAAGGCCAACGACTTCCATGCCGTGCCGGTCGGCCTGCTCGACTGTGACCAGGCGTGGGATTTCAACCTGCAGATTTTCGTGGAAGAAAAACCCGCCTGGTACTGCTTCGCCAACCAGACCAAGGAATTGACTGGCCAAGAGGTGTTCGAGCAGAACAGCTGATTGCTCATCGCGTCCCGGTTCGAATCGGCGGCATGAAACACCGTGCAAACTTGCAAAACCGGTGCATTCCTGAGAAAAGGGCGGCTTTGTTTTCCCGCGTTGGAGCGTGCCCATGAGCCAAGAATTGCAGATCATCGACCTGGTGGAGGGTGATGGCAAAGCCGCCGTCAAAGGCGCCCTGATCACCACCCAGTACACCGGCTGGCTGGCCGACGGCAGCGAGTTCGATTCGTCCTGGTCACGCGGCAAGCCGTTCCAGTGCGTGATCGGCACCGGCCGGGTGATCAAAGGCTGGGAGCACGTTCTTCGTATGTGGGTCTTGTGAGCGGTGCCACTGCCGAGGCCGGGTAAAGGCCGCTGTTCCCGAAAACACTGACTTACCCCTGAAAGTGCTGAAAACTTTATTTTCTCAAATGCATGCCTGAGCTATTGACAAATACAGAAATCTGGTATAATGGGCGCCATGAGTTTGGTAAAGCAGCCAACTTCCCATCGAAGTATTCCCGCCTGTTCCCATCTTAAATGCCAATACACAGTTAGACTTGGAATGGTCCTACTGGGTTACCCCGTTTTCTCAGTCCGGGGCATATGACCGAGAATTTGAAAATCGAGGATAGTTGTACTGGCTTGCTAATTACATAGGGTCATTAGCATCAAGGTTATACCCACGGCCAGTGGGAGCAGCGAAACTGGCCACTTACTTGTTAGCTTGCCCGCAAGGGGCGGCACAATACTTGTTCACGCAAGTACACAATACTACAGCTCAAGACGCAATTAGCCCGAAGCTCATCACCGAGTGACGGGTTTATTTTGCTCGCTGAAAACTCTTAATTCATTAAAGGTAACATCATATGCAAAGACCGCTACGCCGTAACACCTGTGAAGCCTGTGGAAGAACCCACTATTCCAGAAGTCCGCTAACTCGCTTTTGCGGGTCAACTTGCCAGTCACGTACTTGGCGCCAGAACAACCGAGCCACACAAGAAGAGCTTGAGCGGCTTTACTTGGTTCAAGAGCAAGAAGAACAAGCCAAGGATGCAGCTTGATGTCCAGCGACAACATATACCTAGAAGTTTTGAAGGGGAGCGGGGCAATCTTGAGTTATTTCCTAGAGCTTCCAACAACGCAATCAATTGCTGTGGATTACGTCGAAGCAACAAGGGAAGAGCTTACTTACCTGTCAGCGTTGGCTGATCACATCCTTCCTGCCGGGACGGTAGTTTCTCTGGCCCACCTAGAAGCCCACCGGAGCCGCGTTAAGGAGGCGAAAGCAACTAAGGCGACCCAATATATAGCGGCAACTCGCAAGGCCACTCAGAAGCCTTCCCTGAGCGTTACAGCTGCAACCAATAAACAACCCGCAAACAAAGCAGCAAAGTTCAAAGCCGGATTCAAACCGGTTCCCAATCAAAGGAAATAATCATGATAACAGAATACCAATACGGCGTTAATGTCGTTGAATTTTATCCCCCATTCCGATCAAGACTTGCAGAAGCTGATTGTAGCCAAACAAGATACCTACAATAGAGGCACCGAAACTCTGCACTACAAAGACAAAGCGGCTCATGTCCACTGGCAACGCAGTAAGCCATTAGAGCCTGCCGTCATGGAACTTTTCGAAGAGATGGCGAAGGGGTATACGCTGGTGAAGCTGGCATTCAACCCACCGCTGGATGTTTTTGCTGTGCTACGCAAGCCAGAGAAGACCATCAAAGCCGAACTTGCTGAAGTTGCAAAGTCTGCTCACAAAGAATATGACCAGTCTCGCTTTGAATTGAATCTGGCCGAAACCAAGCGTCAGGTGAAGTTCAGCGTAGATCAAGTGAAGCGTGCACAAGATGCAGCGGCAGTAGAAGCAGCAGCCAAAGCAGCGGCAGCACTTAAACAAGATCAGGAAGCAGCCGCCTTGGCTGACCTGCTTAAAGCCTACGCCGCACAGGAAGTGGCCACAGTAGAAGGTAAGGCAGCATGAACGACGAGTACGTACATGGCGAGGGCATGCGACTAACGTTCACCCCAGCCGAGTTTGAAGTTCTTTGTACCCAGGCACGCAAGCACAAGATGCCAGTTCGCAAGTTCGTGAGCTGGATGGTGAAGTGCTTCATCAACTCTGTGCCAACTGAAGACACGGATCGGGCGAAGTAGTCGCCCCTTTCGATTCAACGGTAAAAGAGTCGGCACGAGGTAGGTGCATCTTTGTCGCAATATCAGGCTGTAGCCCTAGTGCCACGCGGCCTCGCCACTTTCAACTCTTACGCAATTCCCTTTCTTGGAACCAGAAACATGCGGATTTCACTGAATGAAACTGCTAGTGCCCGCCTGCTCGCTTTCATGGCGTCGCGTGGCATTACCAACCCAACCCACGGCCTGAACGTTCTTATCACACTGGCCAGCCTTAACAACTTGATCCCAGCAAGCGTGGACACTCATGGCAGCAGCCGAGAACAGCAACAACCAACTTGAGTACGCCTGCACCCATTGCGGGACGATGTTCAAACGCAGACCGGGTGGACGAGATACATGCACCCGCACTTGTGCCAAAGCAGCAGAGCGGAAGCAGAAGACCCCCAAGCTCACAGCCAAGCAACGGAAAGTAGAGCGGCGTAAACAGCGGCTACTTGAATGCGCCTTTGGCTACTGGCTACTTGAACAGGCCGTCCGAGCTGGAACGGTACAAACTTACCACGGCATTACCGCTGCAGGCCTTCACCGGCTATACGACCAACACAACTACCGCAAGATGCGGTTAGGCTGGCTGGATAGCGGACACGGTAAAGATGTGTACCACCTCTGCCATGTACAGCCTTTGAAGGGCCGTGATGGCAGCACCGGCTTGACCATCTCAGAGAACTTGTTCACCGGTATTGCAGACCTGAACCAACGGCAAGGTAACAAACCAGTGAACACTTGGGCTGGCGCCTCGCTTCCTGCCACCGCCCGCAAGCGGAAGTGGAACATCACCAAAGAGATGACCCGCGATCAGGTGCTACAGAAGTTGGCTGACTTCATCGGGCCTGAGCTGGACACCTTTCTTGATGAGCTGGACAAGATACCCCAGCGAACATATCGGCTTCGACTTGCCAAGACTGTGTTCAACCAGCAGAGCAACGAGCTGTGCGAGCCGCTGGACCGCCGCTACACACTGGCCGAGCTAGAGGTGGAATCGGTAGAGCGACTAGAGACTTTGAACGCTATCCAGCACGGTATGACCAGCACCACCGGCTTTGCTAGTAGGGGTGGTAAGACTGATTCAAAGCTGGGCGTACTTCATGACGAACTGGTGCGGTTCTCTGCTGTGTTGTCGGAAGGGCAGCACCGGGACAACTGCCTGTTCATGTTAAAGCTGGTGCGGGTAATGGGCATCTACCTCGCCCAGATTGGCCGTGAAGAAGGTAAAGCACACAGCCGATTCCTTGCCCAGGGCAATGCTAGTTGGGCGCCACTGTCGCACTTGTATCAGGGCCAGCCGTGGCGTACACCGCCCCACCTGCTAGCTGACGACTTAGACGGGTTGCTTAATGGTATATATGACGCGAAGGGCCGGGAGCTGAAGCCGGGCATTGTTCCAATGGCCCAAGCTGCACTACAGGGGCTGGACATAGACCGTGACTACATCAGCAACCGACTGACGAAGCGACTTACCGTCAAGACGCTGAACCCGGTAGTGACCGCCCCCAATGATTGGAGCTGGGAAGAGAGCGGGTCAGACTGGCTGGCTTATATCGACAACTTGTACGCCTCGCTTGAACCAACATGGCAAGCCCTGCTGGATGTCGGCCTTTGCAATGAAGAGCAGGTGCTTGATGCACATGACGCGGTGCTGGTGAACCTTGTTGATGCCGTCGAGCAGTCCAGAAAGCACTATCGCGAGCAACGTCAGTTCACGGTTTACCACGTGCCTTTTACCCGCTACCCGGCACACCTTGAGTTCCCACCCGTGGTAGCAGAGCCTTTACCGCTGGCGGCATAGGCGTCAGCAGATCTGCTGATACCCCTGTAAGAACGCTCCCGGAAAGTTGGGGGCGTTAATCGGTTTCCAATATCCCCCAGTGGGGAAAGTTGAAATCGCTCCCGATCACACGCACCAAGGCGAGCTTGGACGTCACTTTCCTTCAGTTTTGAGGGAAAGTAACAGACGCCAGATAACTAATGGAAAACTAACGGCGTAACTAATCCAGTTGGCCACCTTCCCGAGCCGTCTAGGTGCCACTACACGGCCACAGCCTAGTGTTTCCGGGGGCTTGCACTATACGGGGTCAAGCGAACAGCCACTTTCCCGTATATCCCGCAAGATTTGTATGGGAATAGCACCAGCCACCGTTATCACCCGAACTCAAATTGGAGTCGGGGTGAGCCAGTATCAGCGGCTTCAGCTGGTATCAGCAAACGACCGTTAAACGATGCCATCAAATCCGGCCCTTATTGGTATCATTAAAATAGGGTTTACATTATATGGTGATACCGATACTATGATCCCACGTTAAGTGATCCCTTGGGTGATGCCGATGTCTCGTACCTTCCTTTACTGCCGTGTCAGCACTTCCAACCAGTTCACCGAGAACCAAGTCCAGGACGTGAAGAACGCCGGCTTCGATGTGCAGGCCAGCCGGGTAATCGAAGAGACCATTTCCGGCAGCGTCCCTGCCAGTGAGCGTCCCGGCTTCCAGAAGTTGCTTGAGCGGATGGAATCGGGTGATGTGCTGATCGTCACCAAGTTGGACCGCCTAGGCCGCAACGCTATGGATGTACGGCAGACCGTCGAGCAACTGGCAGCGACCGGCATCCGCGTTCACTGCCTCGCCCTTGGTGGCGTAGACCTGACCAGTGCAGCGGGCAAGATGACGATGCAGGTGCTTGGCGCTGTCGCAGAGTTTGAGCGTGACTTGCTGATCGAGCGTACACAGTCCGGTCTGAAACGTGCCAAGGCTGAAGGTAAGAAGTTGGGACGGCCTGAAGCGGTTGATACCACCAAGGCGGTGCAGAAAGCCAAGGCCAAGAACATGACACAGGCGGAAGTGGCAGCCGAACTCAACATCGGTATCGCCACGGTCAAACGGCACTGGAACAAGGCGCTGTAAGGCCCTACGCTGCGGTATCTGCCCTATAACGAGAGCGCCACATGGATGATAAAGCCACGGCTGATTTCTCAGCTACAGCCGACGCCCTAGAGCTGCTGCATATGAACCAGACAGCCTTGAGAGCAGCCATTGAAGAAGTAAGTACATGGATTAGACAGCGTGGGTCTGTAAATGCCCACGAAAACACCATGACCTGCCTACAGGCACTTGACGCCAACGCTGATGCCATCACTTCAGCGATAGAACGCCTTCGCACGTAGCCGCCTTCGGGCGGCTTTTTGCTGCCCTTGATATTCTGAAATCGTACTGTGCGGCTCGCTGTGGGCCGGGCTGTAGCATTAAGCACTGCCCGACTAATGAACCGGATTTGGTTCATCTCAGCTGATATTCCCGCCCCGGCTCATGGACGATATTCGGCTGTGGGTGATGGTCTGTTTAGAAAATTTTGGGGGCAGTTCTTTAAGCGGTCATCCGGCTTTCAGCCAACCGAAAGACGATACCGTCCCAGACGACGCCCTGCTTCCTACCCTTCAACAACTCATCCCACACCAGCTTCCAGCTCTGGCTGACAGTATTGAAGGTGCTGTAGGTAGCGGACATCGACTTCGCTAAAGCATCGACTTTATGCCGGGCATTTCTCTGCTTCCACTTTTGCCAGCAGACACCAGCCGCATAAGCCACGCCTAGCGGGGGCCATAGCCACGCAAGACCAAGCACTAGGGCGATAATCAGACAGAGCACAGCAAAGCTAGTGCCGGACTTCACCTTGCCGCCAGTGCGAAGCGAGACATAATCTTCCAGCCGCATAGTCCTGGATCGTACCTGGTCCACAAATGCTTGGTACTCGGCATAAGTAAGAACGTTCAAGATGAGCCAATCCATCTTGCTGCACTGCATCCAAGGCCGCTCTAGATAGCGTTCAGCGGCATTTCTCAAGCCTTCACGATCAAACTCAAGGTACTTCCAGTCGCTTTCAAAATCGTGCGGCTGCCTATGATGCCATTCCGTTATGCTGTCCTTGGACTGGATGGTTCCGTCAGTAACCGTGGTCCATGTCATGTACGCAAAAAAGTCCTCGACGATATCTGCCGCTTCACAGACAAGGTCACTGGCGGCATAGCCGCTCAGGCCGCGAGATTTCGCTTCGGCAGTGGCCTTTTCTTCCATCGTTTTCTGAAGAACTAGCTTAGCAACCATCCAATCCCGCCCCCCCCCTTTCTGGTAGTACCCAGCTGCCACCGTTCGCTGCCGGGGTCAGTTTACTTGCACGGGTACGCTTCTTGGATGGCAAACATCGCTTGTGTGGCGTCGTCGATTTCGGTCATCTCGCTTTCTTTAAGGTAAGCGACGACAACCCTTACAGCTTCTGCGACGGGTATTTCCCGGCGAGGGAAGCAGGTTTGAAACTCTTTTGGTAACTTCGAGTTCAGAACAAACATCGTTTTCAAGACGCCCTCAATCATCCCCACGCACAAGCCGTCACTTACCGTAACCCGGTCTTCAATTCTCGGGTTGTCCAGATGCTGCACCACCCCCTTGCACTGAGCGAGCAGGCCAACTTCTTCCTTGGCGTGGGCTTGGGCACCTGCTATTAACCCTACCAGCCCGATACACACCATAGCTTGTAGCCTCATGATCCACCCCGCATAAAACGCAAAGGACATCCGATGATCGTCAAATCAACATGGACGCCAATGATAGCCGACGCCTACGCCAACAAGTACGGCGAGGTGGCTCAAGACTTCCTTTCGCTCGTGGTGATTCCGTCCCTAGCAGCCCTGGAGCAGAAAGGTGTCGAAATTGCAGCACAGGAAGATCAAGTGCTTGCCGCTTTCCATCTACACGACCATCGCCACCTGATTACAAAGACAAGCATGGCGCTGTGCTTAGGCATCCAGTCGCTGTGGGAGCAGCAACTGCGCGACTACCTTTGCAATTGCCCAAAGGCGGGCGGGATCACGTGGAAGGTGATTAGAAAAGCCAGCTGGGGCTTCTCGCCCAAGGCGCCCACGCTCAACGAGCTGTTTAGCGAAATACGCGGCTTACCGATTGAAGGGTTTGAGTCGTATAGACGCCTCGACAAGCTCCAGCTGTTGGGGAACGTATGTCGGCACGGGGCGGGGGATTCAGCGGATAAGCTACAGGCGCGATACCCTGAACTATGGCCACAGGTAATGGTTGAGGCCATACAGACTGGGAGTTCCCTACTAACTTCACTGCCTTTAGGTGCGATACAGATTACCGTTGACCTGCTGCGAGACTTGGTGAACGCAGTAGTGCTGTTCTGGCTGGATATGCGTATAGCGTGTACCGAAGCCCTGATTCCAAATAACGCGGCGATGATCGAAGAAGTGGCAAGATTGCGCGCCAAGCGGGAACTGCTTTTATGAGCAATTCCCCGAGTGATTGGCGGTCCGCGACCGCGTTAAGGCTGTCGCCGGTTCGCTCTTCCGAGCAGCGGCAATATTGGGCTTTGCTGGGCCATCTCAACCAATGTCTGTGCCCGGTCCGGGGCAAGATAAGGCTTCGGGTGCAGCTTTATCATTTCGTCCATTGGCTTCCACTTCAGGCCTAGTGGGTTGGACCACCCTTCAGGTTCCGGGGAAGGGTTGGCCTCATAGTTACGCAGCAAGTAGTAACCTGATGACCGCTCAACCCCTTTGTACGCCCATACAGAGTTTTCTTCACCGGGCCAGTTGACGGTCATCCGTCCATCAACGAAGACATTGATGGAATAGCCTACGCCCTTCAGCAGTGCGTTCAGCTTAACGGTGTCGCTCTCTAGCAAGTCATCTTCGACACGCATAGCACCGAACGTATCTACCGGGCTTTCGGTGCGTTCCAGTAGCACATGTTCAGCGTTCAGTTTTTCCCGCTCAGCTTTCAGCTCTTTGATCTTTGCCGTGATTTCGTCTAGGTCCCCGGTCCCGTCAACCAGCTGTATTAGCGCTGTTATTTTCTGACCAACTGTTTCTAGTTCGCCCTCGATGGCGAGTATTCGTTTCTGGTTGACGGTCAGTTGCTGACGCTGGAACGCGGCTTCGACAGCAGCTAGCGATGTATTGACGCGGATGTGGTCAAGTACTGGCTTGGGGATTGTCCGTGTGTTATCACAACCGATGGCCTTCAGCCGCTGCCTGTTCAAGCACCGCATGCTGTGTGGGCGCCCGTCCTTGTTTTGCATAATGTAGTTGCCGCCGCAATGCCCGCACTTCACCAGTCCTACCAGCATATGCTTCGCAGTCTTAGAAGGGCGGGTGGTCTTCGCCTCTTTACCGCGTTGCTGGGCGAGTACGAAAAGTTCGGGTTCGATGATCGCCGGGTAAGCGTTCGGGATGTCGTTCCAGTAGCCGATGGCAGTTTTGTTCCGAAGCCACCCTTCGACGGTCGGGCCGGAACAGGTCGCCAACTCGGGTTCACCGGTCTCTCGCATCCTGACGCTAATAGTGGCCTTGCCCACACCTGCTGTGTACAGCTCGAAAGCGGTTTTAACGTGCTTGGCGATACGGTCGATTACAGCACCATCCGTGGTGAGCCAGACGGGCGTCCAGCGCTTTACCTGCGTACCAGCTAGTGCTTTTGTGCGGCGTAGTTTGTAGGAAAGGCTGGTCAAATTAGACAACCGTGCCGACTGTTGGTTGGCCGTCTGGATCTTGCCTATAAGCAGGTAGATGCCCGAGCCGTTGCAGCTATCGCGGTTGTAGACGTGGCCGTCGTCGAGCGTGATCAGAGAGATGCCAGCTTTCAGGATCGGTGTAAGCAGATCCAGCATGTCTACGGTTTCCATTCGGCCTGTTCGGTCGATGGCTTCCACCAGCACGACATCTCCCGCCTTGATGGCCCCAGCTTCGATGGCGCCCAGCAGCTTACGAAAGCCGCCGCCTTCCTTCACGTGTTCACCGTGGTAGCCGGACTTCGCCAAGTCCTGGAACTTCAAATCGCTCAACGTGTAGTCGGGATTAGCGGTCAGCCATTCCGCGATCAGCAGTTGTTGGCGCTCTATAGAGTTCGAGCTGTATTGGCGGATGCTGGAAAAGCGGACGTACGAGATAGCTAGCGGCATGTGGCCTCCTTGATGGCGGGAAGCATAGCAGGGTCAGGGTCACATTCAAAGAATCTGGGATCAAGGCCTGATGGGCATGCGCGTTGGCGGCAAGCGCAAGCTGCTGGTACCGGCGCACCTGGGTTATGGCGAACGCAGCGTGGGGGCGATTCCGCCGAATTCGGATTTGACCTTCGAGATCGAATTACTGGAAGTGCTGACGCGGGATGATTGAGCTGCTGCATTGCAACCCCAGGTTCTTGCAGCTTACACAATTGCGCAACACCCATCCCCTAACCTAGGCCTTGCCTAGGGAACGGCATCTACCTCCAGGGAGGAACCAAACGGGTTCAGGGCACTCTGACCCTCACTCGTTGCCAAGGATGGCATTCACTACAAGGGCGCCCTGCAGCTGATGGGGCGATGTGGCGGGTTGACGCGATTTTCTTTGCCACACGAGCCTGCCTTGATGAAGTTGCCAACATTCTTCCGCCGTCGCCGTCACTTGCTGCTGAGCCTGGTGCTTACGGCTGTTGCCGTACCGCTGGCGCTGGAGGCTGTCGAAAGCCGTGCGCAACCGGTGGATGGCACCCAGACCCTGGTGTTCCTGCGCCATGCCGAGAAGCCGGGCGAGGGGCTGGGCCAGTTGAACTGCCAAGGCCTGAACCGTGCGCTGGACCTGGCCACGGTGTTGCCCGAGCGCTTTGGCAAGGCCGATTACGTGTTTGCTGCCAACCCTTCGCGGCATGTCGAAGAAGGCAGCAAGGACGAAAGCTACAGCTACATCCGCCCGTTGATGACTATTACCCCCAGCGCCATCCGTCTGGGCCTGCCGGTGAACATCGACTATGGCGCCAACGACACCGCCGAACTGGCTGACGAGCTGCTGAGCGACAAGTACCGCAATGCAACCATCTACACCGCCTGGTCGCATGGTTACCTCCCGGAGTTGATCAATACCGTGGCCGGCAAGGCGCTGGGGGAAGAGCGGGTGATTACCGATGACTGGAACGGCGATGACTTCGATACCCTCTATGTACTGACCCTGACCTGGCACGACGGCAAGGCCAGCCTGCTTAGCCGCAATGTGCGCCAGGGTTTGAATGACGGTGCGCAGAGCTGCCCGACATGAGGTTGTAGTGCAGCGTTGGCCCGAATGATGAGTTGGCCTTTACCGGCCTGTTCGCGGGTTTACCCGCGAACAGGCCGGTACAGGCAGCTAAAGATTCAGCGCCCGAAACGCATCGGCCAACCCACCACCTTCTTCGCCCGTGGGGTGGCATAGGTGCGTACCTTGGAGGTGCTCAAGCCCATGCGTACCAGCGACTCGGCAATGGTCACCGCCGCGCTAACCCCATCCACCACCGGCACGCCGGTGCGTTGGCGAATCTGCTCGTCGAGCCCGGCCATGCCGCCGCAACCCAGGCAGATCACCTCGGCCTTGTCATCACGCACGGCTCGCTCGGCCTGCTCCACGATGGCTTCCACCGCACGCTGCGGGTCTTCTTCCAGTTCCAGCACGGCCAGGCCGCTGGCCCTTACCGAGGCA
This sequence comes from Pseudomonas sp. OG7, assembly GCF_014192825.1. Classification (NCBI taxonomy): domain Bacteria; kingdom Pseudomonadati; phylum Pseudomonadota; class Gammaproteobacteria; order Pseudomonadales; family Pseudomonadaceae; genus Pseudomonas; species Pseudomonas sp. OG7. Next base: position 398,589 of record NZ_JACHYK010000005.1, read on the forward strand.
CACCGGTCGTACAGCCCGGAGAGCTTCAAACGGTCCTCGATCAGCGGCACGGTGCGGTCCAGGGTGGTCACCACCGAGTAAGCATGGCCCAGGTACATCGCCGTGCTGGCGGCTGCATCGGTAATGTCCACTACCGGTACGTTCAGCAGCTCCTGCAAGCCTTCACGGCCGTGTTCACCATAGCCGGCCTGGATCACGGCGTCGTAGGGGCCTTCATAGGCCAGCACCCGGTCCATCACTGCGATGGCAGCCAGGTAACTCTCGAAATTGCCTTCCACCGACTCGGCGCCAAACCAGGGGGTGAGGCCAATGATCTCGGTGCCGGGGCTGGCGACACTGCGCGCTTGTTCGGCAATGGCCCCGGTGATGGCTTCGGTGGTGTTGACGTTGGCAATCAGAATACGCATGGGCTGTCTTCCTTGATCAATGGCTGCTGTGGTCGACGGCGATACACTCGCCGCTGACGTCGTGGTAGTGACGGTTGCGAGGTGCGATCAGCAGGTACAGGGCGGCGGCGATGCCGGCACCGATCAGCCAGGAGAACGGCGCCACATGCTGGAAGTGGGGGACCAGCGCCAGGACGATGGCCAGCAGTGCGGCCGGCACGAAGGCTGCCACGGCGCGCAGGTTGATGCCCTTGGTGTAGTGGTAGGCACCGGCCGGGTCTTCGCTGTAGAGCTGCGGCACGTTGATGCAGCCTTTGCGCAGCAACCAGTAGTCGGACATGATCACCCCGTACAGCGGGCCGAGCAGGGCGCCCAGGCCCGACAGGAAGTACACGATCACCAATGGGCTGTTGTACAGGTTCCACGGCAGGATCAGCACCGCCACGGTGGCACTGATCAACCCGGCGCGGCGGAAGTTGAGGTGACGCGGCGCGAGGTTGCTGAGCACGAAGGCCGGGGCGACGAAGTTGGCCATGATGTTCACCGCCACCGTGACGATCAGGAAGGCCAGGCAGCCGAGTACCAGGAAGGGCGTGCTCGGGATGGCAGCGACGATCTGCGTCGGGCTGTCGATGATCTGGCCGTTGATCTGGAACTGCGCGCCGCTCAGCACCACGGTGATGATGGCGAATACCAGGATGTTCACCGGCAGGCCCCAGAAGTTGCCCACGCGAATGGTCTTGCGGCACGGCGAGGAGCGGGCGAAGTCACAGAAGTTCAGCACCAGGGTGCCGTAAATCGCCAACCACAGCGCACCGCCGGCAAAGATGTTGCGCCACATCTCGTAGCCAGTCAGCGGTGTAGCCACCGACCAGGCGATGCGCGTGTCGGCCTGGAAGTACATGAACACCGCCAGGGCCGAGACGGTCAGCAGGATCACCGGGCCGGCGAAACTCTCGTAGCGGCGCACCATCTCCATGCCGTAGGCCAGGATCACCAGCTGCACCAGCCAGATCGACACGAAGCACACCCAGCCCAGGCTTGAAAGGCCGAGGATGCTGTCATGGTCGTAAGCTGCCATGTGCGGCCACACCGCTGTCAGTAGCACGCGCAGCACCACGGAGGCGAGGTAGGTCTGGATGCCGAACCAGGCGATGGCGATGACTGCGCGAATCAGCGCCGGGATCTGTGCACCGTGGATGCCGAAGGCAATGCGGCTGATGACGGGGAAGGGAACGCCGGTTTTCTGCCCCATGTAGCCGGACAGGTTCATGAAGACGTACACCAGCGCTGCGCCAATGGCCAGCGACAGCAGAATCTGCCAGCCGCCCAGACCGAGGGCGAACAAGCCCATGGCAAACGAGTAGTTGGCGATATTGTGCACATCGTTTGTCCACAACGCGAAGATGCTGTATCCACCCCAGCGGCGGCCTTCGATACGGGTAGGCGCAAGGTCGCGGTTATGCAGACGCGGGCTCAGGGCCAGCGCGGACTGGCTGCCGTCAAGTGTGGAAGCAGGGTGGGTGCTGGCGACGGATAGTTCAGGGGCAAGGTCGAGGCTGGTACTCATTCCGGCGGGCTCCTGATGCACATGGACTGCGATGAGCGGGCATGCGCACGGGCTCGCCATCTCGTCAGTGCAGCTTGGCATCACAGGGTTCTGGGCGCGGCGGCCGGTTTTGGTCCGGCGTCGCGGGTTCTTGTGTATTTATGTTTTGTTTGGTTTGTATACAAAACACGAGGACACAAAAGCGAGTTCCATGCCAAGGAAAGAGCAAGCGCTAAAGGGCTATCATTTCTAATCTAGGGCTTCGAAAGATAACTTCATGAAATTCAGGCATTATAAGTTGACCACATAAACAGGTTTAAATTTTTGGCCTGATAATTAGTTGATCAAATGGTCAAAATTAGTTGCAAGGTGGTGTGTAACGTATTGGGGCGTTACCGGGGAAAGTGCACACAAAAATGGCACTTAAGGTGACATTCTTGTGTACAAAAAATAGTCAGGTTTTCCTGTGGCGATTCTCAATCCATCGGCGGCAACCGCCGCTTCACCGGGCTTTTCTTGATGATCGCGGTGTTGGTGTCAGCCAGCACATTGATGCGGTCGAGCAAGGTGTCCAACTGTTCCATGGAGCGTACATGCAGGCGGGCAATAAAGCAGTCCTCGCCGGTGACCTTGTCGCACTCGGTGAACTCGGGGATGGCAATGATCTGCCGCTCCACCTCCTGCAACTGCCCCGGCAGCGGGCGAATGCGCACGATGGCCTGCAACTGGTAGCCAAACGCGCGTGGGTCGACCTCCACGGTGTAGCCGCGCAGCACGCCACGTTCTTCCAGCCGGCGCAGGCGCTCACTGACGCTGGGTGCGGACAGCCCGCTCACCTGCGCCAGGGCCTTCAGCGAGCGGCGCGAATCCTCCATCAGTGCATTGATCAAGAGTTGGTCGATAGCGTCAGTCATGCTCACCTCAATAGGGAATTCGCGTTATTTGCCTTGATAGTAAAGGCATGTATGCCAATCTGCCTTCGTTATCCGCTGGATGGCACACCGGTATCCTTTGCATACTGTTGCCATCGTCAACGGGAGGTGTGAGATGGACAGTTCATTGCGCCGTGGCTCGCTGGAAATGGTCGCTGCCATGCTGATTTCCGGGACCATCGGCTGGTTCGTGCTGGTGTCCGGCCAGCCCGTGCTGGAGGTGGTGTTCTGGCGCTGCGTGTTCGGCGCCGTGACCTTGCTGGTGATCTGCGCCGTTTTTGGCTTTCTGCGGCCGGGAGTGATCAGCCGTACGGCGTTCTTGTTGGCGATGGCCAGCGGTGTGGCGATTGTCGGTAACTGGTTACTGTTGTTTGCCTCGTACTCACGGGCGTCGATTGCCATTGGCACGGCGGTGTACAACGTGCAGCCGTTTCTGCTGGTGGGGCTGGCGGCGCTGTTCCTGGGCGAGAAGATTACCTTGGCCAAGGTGACCTGGCTGAGCGTCGCCTTCCTCGGCATGTTGGCCATCGTCAGTGCCCATGGCGCGGGGCAGGGTGGCGGTGAGGATTATCTGCTGGGGATTGCCCTGGCGCTGGGGGCGGCGTTCTTGTACGCAATCGCTGCACTGATCATCAAGCGCCTGAGTGGCACGCCGCCTCACCTGATTGCATTGATCCAGGTAACCACCGGTGTGCTGATGCTGGCACCCTGGGTCAGGCCTGGCGGGTTGCCCGGAGAAGTGCCGGCGTTGGCCAGCCTGCTGGCACTGGGCATGGTGCACACCGGCCTGATGTATGTGTTGCTTTACAGTGCCATCCAGCGTCTGCCCACGGCGTTGACCGGGGCGCTGTCGTTCATCTACCCGATTGCGGCGATTCTGGTGGACTGGGTGGCGTTCGGGCATCGGCTGGCGCCGCTGCAGTGGCTGGGCGTGGGTTTGATCCTGGTGGCGGCGGCGGGGATGCAGCAGGGCTGGTGGTTCCGTTCTGCACAAGTGGCGGTCAAGGGTTAGAATGGCGGCCTTTTCATTTGTTTGCGACCCACCATGACTTCGCCGATCCACACCCTTGAGCAACACCTGCTCGCCGCGTTCGACCCTGCCCCGCAGGAAACCCGCCGATTGTTTCACGGCCGTGGCCGCTGCTGGCTGGGCCTGGAGCAAGTGACGGTCGACTGGTTGCAGGGTGTGCTGTCGGTGGCCTTGTTCCGCGAGCCACCCGAAGGCCAGCTGGCTGAACTGGAGGCCATGTTGCGTGCCTTTGCCGAACGCCCGCAGTGGTCTGGCCAGGCGATCCTCATTCAGCACCGCTACCTGCCCGACAGCCCGGGCCAGTGGCTGCTGGGCGAGCCGTGCCAGCAGCGTGAAGTGGTCGAGGATGGCCTGAGCTACCTGCTGGACCTGGGCGTGCGGCAGAACAATGGCCTTTTCCTCGACATGCGCTACGGCCGGCGCTGGGTACGCGAGCAGGCAGCGGGCAAGCGAGTGTTGAACCTGTTCGCCTACACCTGCGGTTTTTCGGTAGCGGCGATTGCCGGTGGCGCCGAGCAGGTGGTGAACCTGGACATGGCCAAGTCGGCGTTGTCCCGTGGCCGTGATAACCACCGCCTGAATGGCCACGATCCATCGCGGGTGGCCTACCTGGGGCATGAGCTGTTCAAATCGTGGGGCAAGGTGCGCAAGTACGGGCCTTATGACCTGATCATCATCGACCCGCCCACCTTCCAGCGCGGCAGCTTTGTGCTGACCCAGGATTACGCGAAGATCCTGCGGCGGTTGCCGGAGTTGCTGAATGCGGGGGGCACAGTGCTGGCGTGTGTGAACGACCCGGGGATCGGGCCGGAGTTTCTGATCGAGGGGATGGCGGAGCAGGCGCCGACGTTGGCGTTTGTCGAGCGGTTGGAGAACCCGCCGGAGTTTCCCGATGTGGACCCGGCGGGGGGCTTGAAGGCTTTGGTGTTCCGCCAGGTTTGATGTTGCTCTTGCCGGCCTCTTCGCGGCTAAAGCTGCTCCCACAGGGATCGCGATGAGGCCGGTAAGGCTTACCCGGGTTATTGACCGCTATAGATCTGGTCGAACACGCCACCGTCATTGAAGTGGGTCTTCTGCACGGTGCGCCAGTCACCAAAGGTTTTCTCCACCGACAGGAAGTCCACTTTCGGGAAGCGGTCGGTGTACTTGGCCAGTACCGTCGCATCACGTGGGCGCAGGTAGTTATTGGCGGCGATCTCCTGGGCTGCTGGCGACCACAGGTACTTCAGGTATTCCTCGGCCACGGCCTGGGTACCCTTCTTGGCCACCACCTTATCCACCACGCTCACAGGGGGCTCGGCCTCGGCCGACACGCTTGGGTAAACCACTTCGAACTGGTCGCGACCGAACTCGCGCGCGATCATTTCGGCTTCGTTCTCAAAGGTGACCAGCACGTCGCCGATCTGGTTGGTCATGAACGTGGTGGTGGCAGCACGGCCACCGGTATCAAGCACCGGCGCTTGCTTGAACAGCTTGCCAACGAAGTCACGGGCCTTGGCCTCGTCACCGCCTTGCTTGAGCACATAGCCCCAGGCGGACAGGTAGGTGTAGCGGCCGTTACCCGAGGTTTTCGGGTTGGGCACGATCACCTGCACACCGTCCTTGAGCAGGTCGGGCCAGTCTTTCAGGGCTTTCGGGTTGCCCTTGCGCACGATGAACACGGTGGCCGAGGTGAACGGCGCGCTGTTGTTCGGCAGGCGGGTTACCCAGTTGTCCGGTACCAGCTTGCCGTTGTCGGCCAGGGCGTTGATGTCGGTGGCCATGTTCATGGTGATGACGTCGGCCGGCAGGCCATCGATCACTGCACGCGCCTGCTTGCTGGAGCCACCGAAGGACATCTGCACGTTGACCTTCTCTTTGTGCTCGGCTTCCCAGTGTTTCTGGAAGGCTGGGTTGTAGTCCTTGTAGAAGTCGCGCATCACGTCGTAGGAAACGTTCAGCAGGGTAGGGGCGGCCTGGGCGAGGTTGCCCAGGGCCAGGCCTGCGGCGAGCAGCGAGGCGGTGAAGAGTTTTTTCACGTTGCTTCCTTGTTATGGTTCAGATGTTTGGCAGTAAGCCCGCGACTATAGCGTTTGGTTCCTGGGGCTTTAAAGACGAAATGGCTCTTTGCTTATTCGGTTTTCGGGAACAGCACATTCCCACACCGGGAACAGAATGCCGCGCCATGCTCATGGGTCTTCTTGCGGCAAGTCGGGCAATCATGCTGCAACTGCTCCCCGCGCATGGCATTGGCCAGCTCGGCGGTAAAGATCCCGGTCGGCACGGCAATAATCGAGTAACCAGTAATCATCACCAGCGACGACAGCACCTGGCCCAGGGGCGTCTTCGGCACGATATCGCCAAACCCCACGGTAGTGAGCGTGACGATGGCCCAGTAGATACCCTTGGGGATGCTGGTAAAGCCATGCTCCGGCCCTTCGATCACATACATCAAGGTGCCGAACACGGTTACCAAGGTCGAGACCGTGACCAGAAACACGATGATCTTCTGCTTGCTGCCGCGCAGTGCCTCCATCAGGTAATGGGCCTGCTTGAGGTACGGGCTGAGCTTGAGCACGCGGAAGATCCGCAGCATCCGGATCACCCGGATGATCAGCAGGTACTGGGCGTCGCTGTAGTACAGCGCGATGATCCCCGGCACGATTGCCAGCAAGTCGACAAGACCATAGAAACTGAAGGCATAGCGCAGGGGCTTGGGTGAGCAGTACAGGCGGGTGAGGTACTCGGCCAGGAAGATCGCGGTAAAGCCCCATTCGATGGCAGCGAGCAGGCCGGCGTAGCCTTGGTGTATTTCGTCGATGCTGTCGAGGATCACCGTGACCAGGCTGGCGAGGATGATCAGCAGGAGGATCTTGTCGAAGCGTCTTCCAGCCACGGTGTCGGTCTGGAAGACGATAACGAAGAGCCGTTCACGCAGGCTCGCAGGGTTATTCATTGGCTCGGTCCACAAAAGCGATGAGCTGAGCCTAGGGGTTGCGTTTCAGCTGTGCAAGCGGCTGGCATTGCGCTGTCTGGGCTGGGTCAGATGCTTGCCCGCGTGCATCAGCCAGCAGGCGGCGACAAAGGGCGCGGTCAGACCTGCCACAGGCAGCAGCGTGAACACCGGTTGCAGCAGCAGGGCCAAGGCAATTGCCAGCAATGTCACCCACGGCTTTTCACCTTGCCTGCTAAAGGCGAGCGCCGCCAGCGCGGCATTGAAGCCATACAGGCCCAGCCAGGTGGCTTGCACCTGGTCAGCGAGCAGTGCCACGCCGCCGCCGATGGCCGAGCCGATCACGGCCCACATCGCGGCATAAGGGTTGGCGATGAACATGCCGACCATGATCAGCAATCCGGCCAAAGGTTGGTCGAGCAGGAAAATCTGGCCCACACCTCGCGCCAGGGCATACAGCGGATCGGCCTCGACGAAGCCGCTGGGCGAAGGGCTGGCGAACAGCAGCGTGCCCCAGCCCAGCAACACGAACGGAGCCGTGTAGGCGATCAGCAGCTTGCCGCCGCGTTTGCGCCACTGGTGGGTGATGATGCTGGACAGGCCGCCTGCAGCAATGATCAGCGGTGGCAGCATGACCGACCACGGCAGCACGGCGCTGATCAGCAGGCCAATCAGCACACCGTTGTAGCAGTACAGCCCGGCCTGGCGGTCGGCGCGGTCGTAACCACGGGCCTGGGCGGTGAGCAGGCCGGCCAGGGCACCGAGCAGGGCACCGCCGACCAGGTCGGGGGCGGTCAGCAGGATGGCCAGCAGGCAGCACAGGCCGCACAGGGGGTTGCGCAGCAGCAGCACCTGGCTGAAGCCGTTGAGTAACGCCGTGGCCCAGTCGGGGCACGGGTTGACGAAATTTTTGGTGTACATGGGGCAGTCAGTGAGGTTGAAGGGAAGCGGTGGGCCTCTTTGGGCCTCGGGTTTTCCGCTGTTCTGTAAAGCACCACCGACCCTGTTGGAGCGGGCGTGCCCGCGAATGCGTCAGTACAGGCAACATTGTTGCCCCTGCTGGCCTCTTCGCGGGCACGCCCGCTCCCACAGGAGATGTGCAGTGGCTTAGATCAAGGTCTCGATCCGCAGCGTGTTAGTCGAGCCCGGCTTGCCAAAAGGCACACCGGCCGTGATCAACAACGTGTCGCCACGGCTGGCCATGCCTTGCGCCTGGGCAATCTCCAGCGCAGTCGACACAACCTCGTCCACCTGGCGCAGGCGGTCGTTGACCACCGAATGCACGCCCCACGCCACGCTCAGGCGGCGAGCGGTGTTCAGGTTCGGTGTCAGGTTGAGGATCGGTGCCCGTGGCCGCTCGCGTGCAGCACGCAGGGTGGAGGCGCCCGACTCGCTGTAGTTGACCAGCACTGCCACCGGCAGGATGCCGCTGATACGGCGGATGGCGCAGCTGATGGCGTCCGATACCGTGGCTTCGGCTTTTGGCCTGCCAACGTCGAGCTGGGCCTGGTAGTCCGGGCCGTTCTCCACCTGGCGGATGATCTTGCTCATCATCTGCACGGCTTCCAGCGGGTAGTCACCCGAGGCGGTCTCGGCCGACAGCATCACCGCATCAGCACCTTCGGCCACGGCATTGGCCACGTCGGTGACTTCGGCGCGGGTCGGTGCCGGCGAGAAGCGCATGGATTCGAGCATTTGCGTGGCCACTACTACTGGCTTGCCCAGTTGGCGGCAGGTGCCGATGATGCGTTTCTGGATCTGCGGCACGCTTTCGGCCGGCACTTCTACGCCCAGGTCACCACGGGCCACCATGATGGCGTCTGCCAGTTCGGCGATGGCTTGCAGCTGTTCGACGGCCGATGGTTTTTCGATCTTGGCCATCAGGTAGGCGCGGTCGCCAATCAGCTGGCGCGCTTCGACGATGTCTTCCGGGCGCTGCACGAACGACAGGGCCACCCAGTCCACGCCCAGTTCCAGGCCAAAGGCCAGGTCGCGGCGGTCTTTTTCGGTGAGCGGGGAGAGGTCGAGTACCGCTTGCGGCACGTTCACGCCCTTGCGGTCGGACAGCTCACCGCCGTTCAGCACGGTCGTGTCGATGGCGTCGGCGTGCTTGGCGGTCACCCGCAGGCGCAGGCGGCCGTCGTCCACCAGCAGGTCCATGCCCGGCTCCAGCGCGGCGATGATTTCCGGATGGGGCAGGTTGACCCGCTCGCTGTTGCCTGGCGTCGTGTCCAGGTCCAGGCGCAATGACTGACCACGCTGCAGCTGCACCTTGCCTTCGGCCAGGCGGCCAACACGCAGCTTGGGCCCTTGCAGGTCCATGAGGATGCCCAGCGGGTAGTTGAGCTGCTGCTCGACTTCGCGGATCCACTGGTAGCGCAAGGCGTGATCAGCGTGTTCGCCGTGGCTGAAGTTGAGGCGGAAGATGTTCACACCGGCCTCGACCAGCTGGCGGATGTCGTCTTTGCCTTTGATCGCAGGGCCGAGGGTGGCGAGGATCTTTACTTTTTTATCAGGCGTCATGATTGGGCAGTCTCAAGGATCAGGATGGCGCGGAAATCGTTGACGTTGGTACGGGTTGGTTCGGTGACGATCAGCGCATCCAGGGCGGCGAAATAGCCGTAGCCGTTGTTGTTGTCCAGTTCATCGCTGGCCGACAGGCCCAGGGCCTCGGCGCGGGCGTAACTGCCTGGGGTCATGAAGGCACCGGCGTTTTCTTCCGAGCCATCGATGCCGTCGGTATCACCGGCCAGGGCGTACACACCCGGCAGGCCTTTCAGGCTTTCGGTAAGGCTGAGCAGGAACTCGGCGTTGCGCCCGCCACGGCCATTGCCGCGCACGGTCACGGTGGTTTCACCGCCGGACAGGATCACGCAGGGCGCCTTGAGCGGCTGGCCGTGCAGGACGATTTGCCGGGCGATGCCGGCATGGACCTTGGCCACTTCGCGCGACTCGCCTTCCAGGTCGCCGAGAATCAGCGGGCTGAACCCGGCCTGGCGGGCTTTGACCGCGGCGGCTTCAAGCGACTGCTGGGGCTTGGCGATCAACTGGAAGTGGCTGCGGGCCAGGGCCGGGTCGTCGGCTTTGACGGTTTCCGAGGCTGGGTTGTTCAGCCAGTCGATGACCGCTTGCGGCGCTTCGATGTTGTAGCGCTTGAGGATGGCCAGGGCATCGGCCGAGGTGCTCGGGTCGGCCACGGTGGGGCCGGAGGCGATGACGGTTGCCAGGTCGCCCGGTACATCGGAAATCGCATAGGTGTAAACGGTGGCAGGCCAGCAGGCCTTGGCCAGGCGGCCGCCTTTGATCGCCGAGAGGTGCTTGCGCACGCAATTCATCTCGCCGATGGTGGCGCCGGATTTGAGCAGTGCCTTGTTGATCTGCTGCTTGTCGGCCAGGGTCAGGCCCTCGGCCGGCAGCGCCAGCAGGGCGGAGCCCCCGCCAGACAGCAGGAAGATGACGCGGTCGTCTTCGTTGAGGTTGCTGACCAGGTCCAGCACGCGCTTGGCCACGGCCAGGCCGGCGGCGTCGGGGACCGGGTGTGCGGCTTCGACCACTTCGATTTTTTGGCAATTGGCGCCGTGGCCGTAGCGGGTAACGACCAGGCCAGAGACTTCGCCCTGCCAGCTTTTCTCGACCACTTCGGCCATGGCGGCTGCGGCCTTGCCGGCGCCAATGACAATCACCCGGCCGCTACGGTCGGCGGGCAGGTAGGGTTCGAGGACTTGACGGGGGTGGGCGGCAGCGATGGCTGTGTCGAACAGCTCGCGGAGAATTTTTTGCGGATCGACCGACATGGCAGGCTCCCAGATTATTGTTGTTCTGCAGAATCAAAAACGCCCCTGGAACTGCCTCCGTGCAGGCCGAACCAGGGGCGGGTGTTGCTCGGTGTCACTGGCTGACCCGTGGTCGCAGGTCAGTCAGCGTGTGCTTCAATCGCGCGCTTTGCTCGCTCCTACGGGCCTTACGCTGATCCTGTAGGAGCGAGCGCAGCTCGCGATGAGGCCGGTAGGTTTTATTGGTCGTCGCGGATCGAGAAGTTGGCCATGTGCTCCAGGCCTTTGATCAGCGCCGAGTGGTCCCAGTTGCCGCCGCCCAGCGCCTGGCAGGTGTTGAACACTTGCTGGGCATTGGAGGTGTTGGGCAGGTTGATGCCCAGCTCCTTGGCACCTTGCAGGGCCAGGTTCAGGTCTTTCTGGTGCAGGTTGATGCGGAAGCCCGGGTCGAAGGTGCCTTTGATCATGCGCTCGGCATGCACTTCAAGAATTTTCGATGAAGCGAAGCCGCCCATCAGGGCTTCACGCACCTTGGCCGGGTCGGCGCCGTTCTTGGCAGCGAACAGCAGGGCTTCGGCAACAGCCTGGATGTTCAGGGCAACGATGATCTGGTTGGCCACCTTGGCAGTCTGGCCGTCGCCGTTGCCACCTACGCGGGTGATGTTCTTGCCCATGGCTTCGAACAGCGGCAGAGCACGCTCGAAGGCTTTCGTGCAGCCACCGACCATGATGCTCAGGGTCGCGGCTTTGGCACCGACTTCACCGCCGGATACCGGAGCGTCCAGGTAGGCGGCGCCGGTAGCCTTGATTTTTTCGGCGAAGGCTTTGGTGGCGGTAGGGGAGATCGAGCTCATGTCGATCACCACCTTGTTCGGGCCCACACCTTCGGCCACGCCGTTTTCACCGAACAGGACGCTTTCGACCTGCGGGGTGTCCGGGACCATGACGATGATGAATTCGGCTTCCTGTGCCACTTCCTTCGGATTGGCCAGGGCCACTGCACCGGCGGTGATCAGCTCGGCTGGCGCGGCGTCGTGATGGGTGGAAACGAACAGGCTGTGACCTGCTTTCTGCAGGTTCTGGGCCATGGGCTTGCCCATGATGCCGGTGCCGATGAAACCGATTTTAGCCATGACAATGTGCCTCTTTGTATTTGTTCACATCAGGCGCTGTGCGCCCGGCTCGTTCAGATTGCGTTGTGCGTTTTCAGCCAGCCCAGGCCTGCTTCGGTGGTGGTCTTGGGCTTGTATTCCGCGCCCACCCAGCCCTGGTAGCCAATGCGGTCCAGGTGCTCGAACAGGAAGCGATAGTTGATCTCGCCGGTACCTGGCTCGTGACGGCCGGGGTTGTCGGCCAACTGGACGTGGTTGATCAGTGGCAGGTTGGCTTCCAGGGTGCGCGCCAGGTCACCTTCCATGATCTGCATGTGATAGATGTCGTACTGCAGAAACAGGTTATCGCTGCCCACCTCGGCCTGGATTTCCAGCGCCTGTTGAGTGGTGTTCAGGTAGAAACCCGGGATATCGCGGGTGTTGATCATTTCCATGACCAGGCGAATGCCGGCGGCTTTGAGCTTGTCGGCGGCGTAGCGCAGGTTTTCCACGAAGGTCTTGCGCACGGTGGCGCAGTCCGGGCCTTGCGGGCGGATGCCGGCCAGGGCGTTGACCTGGGTATTGCCCAGCACCTTGGCGTACTCGATGGCCTTGTCGACACCGGCACGGAATTCTTCGATGCGATCAGGGTGGCAGGTGATGCCACGCTCACCTTTGGCCCAGTCACCAGCAGGCAGGTTGAACAGCACCTGGGTCAGGCCGTTGGCCTCCAGCTGCTGCTTGATTTCGGCAGCACTGAAGTCGTACGGGAACAGGTATTCGACACCGCTGAAACCAGCATCGGCGGCAGCCTTGAAGCGGGCCAGGAAGTCCTGTTCGGTGAACAGCATGGACAGGTTGGCAGCGAAGCGAGGCATGGGTTGTCTCCTTGCGTTGAAGGCCCCCAGGTAAGCCTGGGGGCGTCAGGCGATCAGTCCAGCAGCGAGATGGCGGTTGGCGCGTCGTTGCCGACGAGGGCCAGGTCTTCGAACTCGTTGACCGCGTTGATCTCGGTGCCCATGGAAATGTTGGTTACACGCTCGAGAATCACTTCGACCACTACCGGCACGCGGAACTCTTCGGCCATTTTCTGTGCCTTCATCAGGGCCGGGGCGATTTCTGCCGGCTCGAACACACGAATGGCCTTGCAGCCCAGGCCTTCGACCACGGCGACGTGGTCGACACCGTAGGTGGCAGCGTCGGTGGAGTTGATGTTCTCGAACGCCAGTTGTACACAGTAATCCATGTCGAAGCCACGCTGCGCCTGACGGATCAGGCCCAGGTAGGCGTTGTTCACCAGCACGTGCACGTACGGCAGGTTGAACTGCGCGCCCACTGCCAGCTCTTCGATCATGAACTGGAAGTCGTAGTCACCCGACAGCGCGACAACCTTGCGCTTGGGGTCGGCTTTGACCACGCCCAGCGCGGCAGGGATGGTCCAGCCCAGCGGACCGGCCTGGCCGCAGTTGATCCAGTGGCGTGGCTTGTACACATGCAGGAACTGCGCGCCGGCAATCTGCGACAGGCCGATGGTGCTGACGTAGCAGGTGTCCTTGCCGAACACCTGGTTCATTTCTTCATATACGCGCTGCGGCTTGACCGGCACGTTGTCGAAGTGGGTCTTGCGCTGCAGGCTGGCTTTGCGCTGCTGGCAGTCTTCCAGCCAGGCCTTGCGGCACTTCAGCTTGCCGGCGGCTTTCCACTCGCGGGCCACTTCCAGGAACACGTCCAGCGCTTTGCCAGCGTCGGAAACGATACCCAGGTCCGGGGTGAACACGCGGCCGATCTGGGTGGGTTCGATGTCGACGTGCACGAACTTGCGGCCTTCGGTGTAAACGTCGACCGAACCGGTGTGGCGGTTGGCCCAGCGGTTACCGATACCGAACACCAGGTCGGATTTGAGCAGGGTGGCGTTGCCGTAGCGGTGCGAAGTCTGCAGGCCGACCATGCCGACCATTTGTGCGTGGTCGTCCGGGATGGTGCCCCAGCCCATCAGGGTCGGGATGACCGGCACGCCGGTCAGCTCGGCGAATTCGACCAGCTTGTCGCTGGCGTCGGCGTTGATGATGCCGCCACCGGCCACCAGCAGTGGGCGCTCGGCGTCATTGAGCAGGGCCAGGGCTTTTTCGGCCTGCACGCGGGTGGCGGACGGCTTGTTGATGGCCAGCGGCTCGTAGGCGTCGATGTCGAATTCGATTTCGGCCATCTGCACGTCGAACGGCAGGTCGATCAGTACCGGGCCTGGGCGGCCGGTGCGCATTTCATAGAAGGCCTTCTGGAAGGCATAAGGCACCTGGCCTGGTTCCAGAACGGTGGTCGCCCACTTGGTCACCGGCTTGACGATGTTGGTGATGTCTACCGCCTGGAAGTCTTCCTTGTGCAGGCGGGCACGCGGGGCCTGGCCGGTGATGCAGAGAATCGGGATGGAGTCGGCCGAGGCACTGTACAGGCCGGTGACCATGTCGGTGCCGGCCGGGCCGGAAGTGCCGATGCACACGCCGATGTTGCCCGGGTTGGCACGGGTGTAGCCCTCGGCCATGTGCGAGGCACCTTCGACGTGACGAGCGAGGACGTGATCGATGCCACCGACTTTCTTCAGGGCCGAGTACAACGGGTTGATGGCAGCCCCCGGGATGCCGAACGCGGTATCTACACCTTCACGGCGCATGACCAGAACGGCTGCATCGATTGCTCTCATTTTGCTCATGGTTTGTGCCTCATCGATTTTGTAATTGTATACAACTTGCGTTGCGACAGAGTGTATTCACGGCGGGCGCCTCAGGTCAATGGGTTTTCATCGGCTAAGCTGGCTTTCGCCAGAGCGCCCGTGAAAACGGCGATTTGCGTCATCGCATACGATCGTTTCAAAATATTGTATACAAAAATACATCTCGTTGTGTTCTATTTGTTCTATCGGTTTTCAACTGCCCTCAGGGCTTCTCACAACAAGAAGAGGACCTTTCCATGAACGCTTTGAACCTGAACGTTGCTGTCAGCCTGGTGAATGCCGCACTGGCGGCGGGCCGCAAGATCAACGCCGCGCCACTGACCGTGGCGGTACTGGATGCCGGCGGGCACTTGCTGGCGCTGCAGCGCGAGGATGGCGCCAGCCTGATCCGGCCTGAGGTGGCCACGGGCAAGGCCTGGGGTGCGATTGCGCTGGGCAAGGGGTCGCGTTTACTGGCGCTGGATGCGCAGCAGCGCCCGGCGTTCTTTGCCGCGTTGAACGGGATGGGGGAGCGGCCGGTGGTACCGGCACCGGGTGGTGTGCTGATTCGTGATCAGGCTGGCAAGGTGCTGGGTGCTGTCGGGATCAGCGGGGATACGTCGGATATCGACGAGCAGTGTGCGATCAGTGCGATCGAGGAGGTGGGGTTGAAGGCGGATGCGGGGGTAGCAGCCTAAATCTCTATCGCCTGTTCTGGCCTGATCGCCGGCAAGGCAGCTCCCACAGGTACGGCACAGTGTTCAAGAACTGTGGTGTACCTGTGGGAGCTGCCTTGCCGGCGATTGGGCTGCAAAGCACCCACTGGCCCTGTCAGGCTGCCTCAGGCTCACAGCCTTTCAACACCATGCGAATGATGGTCTCGGCCGCCGCGTCATAGTCGCTGTCGGCCAGCTTGGCCTTGCCGGTCACCGCAGAAATCTGCCAGTCGAAATCCGCATAAGTCTGTGTCGCCGCCCAGATGCTGAACATCAGGTGGTGCGCATCCACATGGGCGATCTGCCCGCGGTCGATCCAGCGCTGGATGCACTCGATGTTGTGCCGGGCCTGCTCGTTCAATTGCTCCACCTGGTTCGGCGACAGGTGCGGGGCGCCGTGCATGATCTCGCTGGCGAACACCTTGGAGGCGTGCGGCAGGTCACGCGAAATGCGGATCTTCGATCGAATGTATGAACTCAGCACTTCCTTCGGGTCGCCGTCGGCATTGAACGGCGTCGACGCCTGCATGATTGGCGCGATGATGCTTTCCAGGACCTCGCGGTAGAGGTTGTCCTTGGATTTGAAGTAGTAATACACGTTCGGCTTGGGCAGGCCGGCCTTGGCCGCGATATCGCTGGTCTTGGTGGCGGCGAAGCCCTTGTCGGCGAATTCCTCGCTGGCCGCGCGCAGGATCAGTTCCTTGTTGCGCTCGCGAATGGTGCTCATGGTCAGGGATCTTCCTCGTGTCTGGCCACCTCTAAGAGGGATCGGGCATGGTAGCACCGGGCTCGACGGGGGCTCAAGGCAGCGGCTTTGGGCTAGAATCGATGGCACATACACATCTGGATACACGCAAACATGGCAGGAAGCAGTCTACTGGTACTGATCGACGATATTGCCACGGTGCTCGATGACGTCTCGGTGATGACCAAAGTGGCAGCGAAAAAAACCGCAGGCGTGCTGGGCGACGACCTGGCGCTGAATGCCCAGCAGGTCACCGGTGTGCGCGCCGAACGCGAAATCCCGGTGGTGTGGGCGGTGGCCAAAGGGTCGATGGTGAACAAGGCCATCCTGGTGCCGGCGGCGCTGTTGATCAGCGCGTTCATCCCTTGGGCGGTGACGCCGCTGCTGATGGTGGGTGGTGCTTACCTGTGCTTCGAGGGTTTCGAGAAGCTGGCACACAAGTTCTTGCACAGCAAAGAGGAGGATGAGGCTGAGCACGAAGCCCGTAAGGAGGCGGTGGCCGATGCCAATGTCGACCTGGTGGCGTTCGAGAAAACCAAGATCAAGGGCGCGGTGCGCACCGACTTCATTCTCTCGGCGGAGATCATCGCCATCACCCTGGGCACCGTGGCCGATGCGCCGCTGACCCAGCAGATCATCGTGCTGTCGGGCATTGCCATTGTCATGACCATCGGCGTTTACGGGCTGGTAGGCGGTATCGTCAAGCTGGATGACCTGGGGCTGTGGATGACCCGGAAGACCTCGCGGCTTGTGCAGGTGGTGGGTAACGGCATTCTGCGGGCGGCGCCGTACATGATGAAGAGCCTGTCGGTGATTGGCACGGCGGCGATGTTTCTGGTGGGCGGTGGCATTCTGGTGCATGGCATCGCGCCCCTGCATCACGCCATCGAGGCGTTCAGCGAGGGGCGCGGTGGGTCGCTGACCGGGGCGCTGCTCAACGGTGTGGCCGGGGTGGTGGCCGGTGCCGTGGTGCTGGCGGTGGTAGCGGTTGTCGGCAAATTGTGGCGGGCGGTTCGGCCTGCCACATAACATTGCATTGGGCCGCAGAGCGGCCCCTGACTCAAATCAGAAGTGAACCTTGACCAGGAAACTCATGGTGTTCTGGTCAGTGGTGAACGCATCGCTGTCCTTGATGCCGTACTTGTTCTTCCAGTAGTCGTACTCCACACCCACGTACAACTGCTTCTCACCCAGGTGCAATGCCTTGCCCAGGTCGTACTTGATCTGCGGGTTGAAGTGCAGGTTGGCCTGGTAGGTGCCGCGACGGTTCTCGTCGTTGTCCACCACCCAGTCCATGAAGCCGTCGATCAGCACGTCGGAATCGCCGACCGGGATGGTGTACGACCACACCGGGGTGATCTGCCACACATTGTCGCCGGCGCGGCTGCCGTCGGTGGTGCGGTTGTAGAAGTTCAGCTGGAAGTAGTCGAAGCCCGGGATGGCCAGGTCGAAGCCCGGGCCGATCAGGTACGACTCGGTGTCACCCTCGCCAAACTCGTAGGTCATGGCCAGCAGCACGTCCTTGACCGGGCCGAACTCCAGCTTCTGGTCAAAAATCTTGTTGAACGACAGGCGTGGGCTGATCTCACCGTAATAGGTATTCGGGCCGTTGCCGGCGTCCTTCTGGCCCTGGTAGAAAATCTTGTCAACGAAGATGAAGTTGTCGCCGTACTTCCAACCATCGGCATGCTCGAAGGTGACGGTTTGCTGGATCGCCGGGTTGACCTTGAAGTTCTTGCCCCACAGGTAGGTCAGGCTGTTGTTCTGCCATTGCAGCAGGTCGCCGCCGAAGGTGGTGCCACAGGCCAGCAGGCCGCCGGCGAGGATCAGGCTGTTGATGGTACGCATTGAAAGTGTCGCTCCCTTGATTGATCTGTTGTCAGCGCTCGTTATTGGCGCTTTTTGTCTTTTGAGTCAGCTTTTTTCGATAGGCCACAGCTGTTTGGCAAGGGTTGGGCCAACTTTCCTGGGTTGGCAAAACCTTCCTGCTCGACTTCGTTCTGAACGGATGAAAAGGGTCTTTCAGGCTGGCAACACGTTGGCCAACCGCCCGTATTCATTGACTGAGCGGTCAGTAAACGCAGGCAGAATCCGTTCTGCCCTGATCGAGGGGGCGCGCAGATTACTGGCTTGCGCGCCGCGTCTCAAGTGCTCCGTCCTGGAGCGGGGTGGTACAAACTTGTGCGTTTGGTCAGTTTTCTAGAAGTGCACTTTGATCAGCGCACTGGCGACACTCTGGTTGCTGTCCAGGTTGCCGCGGCTGTCGATGCCGTACTTGTCCTTCCAGTAGCTGTACTCAAAGCCCACGTACAGCTGCTTGGCGCCCAGGTTCAGCGCTTTGCCCAGGTCGTACTTCACCTGCGGGTTGAAGTGCAGGTTGGCGTGGTAGGTGCCACGGCGGGTCTGGTCGTTGTCGGTGACCCAGTCCATGTAGCCGTCGATCAGAATGTCGGACCTGCCCACGGGGAGGGTGTACGACCAGCCGGGGGTGATCTGCCAGACGTTGTCACCCGGGCGGCTGCCCTCGGTGTTGCGCACGTAGAAATTCAGGGTGAAATAGTTGAAGCCGGGGATGTTCAGGTCGAAACCAGGGCCGATCAGGTAGGCCTCGTTGTCGCCTTCGCCGCGCTCGTAGGTCATGGCCAGCAGAACGTCCTTGATCGGGCCGAAAGCCAGCTTCTTGTCAAAGATCTTGCCGAATGACAGGCGTGGGCTGAACTCGCCGTAGTAGGTGGTCACGCCTTTACTGGCGTCGGCTTTGCCGTTGTAGAAGATTTTGTCGACGAACATGAAGGTGTCGCCGTACTTCCATTTGTTGGCGTGCTCGAAGGTGATGGTCTGCTGGATATCAGGGTTGACCTTGAAGTCCTTGCCGTACAGGTAGGTCAGGCTTTCGCCATGCCATTGCAGCCATTCGCCTGCATGCGAGGGGACGGTGGCCAGCAGGCTGCTGCCCAGCAGCAGGGACGTGGTGATGCGCTTCATGTTGTGATTCCCGGACTTATTGTTTTTGTTGGCGGTTTTTTTGGCGCGCAGGCGCCCCGGGCGGCCCATTCCGGCGGGCCGACGGTGTTGCGTTTACTGCTTATATGAATGCGGGGCGGCCATGCGCCGCCCCGTCTGGCTCAATGCTGGTGACAAGCGTCGTTGTGCACCGCGCGTTCGGCGCCACCGAGGATGTTGAACAGTACGTTCAACACCAGGGCACTGACCGTGGCCATGGCGATACCACTGTGGGTGATGGGTTCCATCCACTGTGGCATCTGGGCGAAGAACTCCGGACGCACCACGGGGATCAGCCCGAAGCCGACGCTCACCGCCACCAGCAGCTGGTTGCGGCGGTCGCCGATGTCCGCTTCCTGAAGAATCTTGATCCCGGTGGCGGTCACCATGCCGAACATGGCAATGGAGGCGCCGCCCAGCACCGCAGGCGGGATCGAGGCAATCAGGAAGGCCGCCTTCGGCAGCAGGCTGAGCACAATCAGCAGTGCACCGGCCACGATGGTGACAAAGCGGCAGCGCACCCCGGTCATTTGCACCAGGCCGATGTTCTGGGCGAACGATGAGTGGGTGAAGGTGTTGAAGAAGCCGGCGATGAACGATGCACCGGCATCGCACAGCAGGCCGCGCCGCAGCATCCCTGGGGTGACTTCGCGATCGGTCACCTTGCCCAGGGCCAGGAACATGCCCGTGGACTCGACGAAGATGATCACCACCACCAGGCACATGGACAGGATCGGCGCCAGGCTGAAGGTCGGCATGCCGAAGTGCAGTGGGGTGACCACCTGCAACCACGGTGCGTCTTTCAGGCCCGACAAGTCGACCATGCCGATGGAACCGGCCAGGATGTAGCCAAGGCCCATGCCCACCAGTACCGACACGTTGACCCAGAACCCACGCATGAAGCGGTTGATCAGCAGGATGACCGCCAGCACCAGGCCAGCTACCAGCAGGTAGATCGGCGAGCCGAAGGTTTCTGCTTCATGGCCGCCACCGGCCCAGTTGACCGCCACCGGGAACAGCGACAGGCCAATCGAGGTTATCACCGTACCGGTGACCAGCGGCGGGAAGAAGCGCACCACCTTGGACATGAACGGCGCGATCAGCATGCCGAAGAACCCGGCAGCGATGGTCGCGCCGAAGATCCCCTGCAGGCCCACGCCGGGCATGCCGGCCATGGCCACCATGCTGCCGACGGCAGCGAAGCTGGCCCCCATCATCACCGGCATGCGGATGCCCACCGGGCCGATACCGAACGACTGGATGATGGTGGCGACGCCAGCGACCAGCAGGTCGGCGTTGATCAGGAAAGCGACTTCTTCACGGGACAACCCGGCGGCCTGGCCGATGATCAGCGGCACGGCGATGGCGCCACCGTACATCAGCAGAACGTGTTGCAGGCCAACCAGGATCAGTTGGAACAGGGGCAAGGGCTCGCGCGGCGGCGCAATGGGGATGTACGCCTTGCGTGACTCGGACATGCAGCACCTCGAGTTTTGTTTTTATTCTCGGATCCAAGCGGCAGGCTCCAGGCGGCAAGCTTCACGTAGAAGCTTGTTGATCCGCGTTGGAGCCTGACGCTCGATGCTTGCTTGTTACCTACGACTTACAGCTTGAGGCTTGAAGCTTGCGGCTTCGATCAGTTGACCGGGGCACCTTTGGCGATCCAGTCACCGACGAGCTTGCGCTCTTCGGTGGTCATCTGGGTGATGTTGCCCAGCGGCATGATCTGGCTGGCGACCGCTTGCGCCTGGATGCGCGCGGCCTGTGCCTGGATCTGCTGCGGGGTGTCGAACATCACACCGGCAGGGGCGGCGCTGAACAGTGGGCTGGTCGGCTTGGACGAGTGGCACACGGTGCAGCGTTCCTGGATGACGTTGTGGATCTTGTCGAAGCTGTCGCCGCCAGCCTGGGCAGTCGCCTGGGCAGGTGCTTCAGCCGGTGCTTCGGCAGGCTTGGCCGCTTCCTCGGCACGCAGTTCGGCGGCGGTCTTGCCGCCTACGGCAGTAGCCGGCAATGGCTGGTACTCGACTTTCGCTGCGGCTTGCTCAGGCGAAACAGCCATCGGCTTAGGGCCGGTGACGTAAGCCAGGCAGATCATTGCCAGGGCGCCGACCGGCAGGGTCCAGGCGTACTTGTTGCTGTCGTGGCGGGTGTTGAAGTAGTGGCGGATCAGAACCGCGGCTACTGCAATGCCGGCCAGGATCAGCCAGTTGTACTGGCTACCGTAGGTGCTCGGGAAGTGGTTGCTGATCATGATGAACAGCACCGGCAGGGTGAAGTAGTTGTTGTGACGCGAACGCAGCAGGCCCTTGGCCGGCAATACCGGGTCGGGCGTCTGGTTGTTCTCGATCGCCGCCACCAGCTGGCGCTGGGCCGGCATGATGATGCGGAACACGTTACCCACCATGATGGTGCCGATGATCGCGCCGGTGTGCAGGTACGCACCACGGCCGCTGAACACCAGGCTGAAGCCCCAGCACGCGGCGATGATCAGCACGAACAGTACAGCACCGAGCAGCGCTGGCTTCTTGCCCAGGGGCGAGTCGCACAGGAAGTCGTAGATGAACCAGCCGGCGATCAGTGAGCCGATCCCGATGGCCACGCCTTCGGCACCGCTCAGGGTGCTGCCAGGGGCCAGCAGGTACAGGGTCGGGTTCCAGTAGAACACCACGCACAGCAGGGCGATACCGGACATCCAGGTGAAGTAGGCTTCCCATTTGAACCAGTGCAGGTTCTCGGGCATTTTCGGGGGTGCGAGCTTGTATTTCTCCAGGTGGTAGATACCACCGCCGTGAATCGCCCAGAGATCACCCGACAACCCATCGCGCGGGTTGCTTCGGTTCAGGTGGTTCTCCAGCCAGACGAAGTAGAACGATGCACCGATCCAGGCGACACCGGTGATCATGTGAACCCAGCGAATGCTCAGGTTCAGCCATTCGTGAAGGTGTGCTTCCACAGTATGTACCTCTGCCGATCACCGTGAACGATGACCGACCTTTTCTTATTGGTGGGGATTGAGGATCAGCATCTGTTCCTCGGTGAAGTAATGCTCATCGCAGTTGTTGCCAGAACCGCTGCGATCAACCACCAGGAAATCATCCCGCTTTTCGATCGTCAGCACCGGGTGGTGCCAGACGCCGCGATGGTAATTAACGCCCTGCCTGCCATTACTGCGGAAGGCCCGGACCAAGCCTGATACAGGTGCATCGCCAACGGGCGCGACCACGATCAGAAAGGGGTTGCCGAGCAGCGGGATGAAAGCCTGGCTGCCCAGCGGATGGCGTTCCAGCATGCGTACGGTCAGCGGCATGTCCAGCGCGTCGGCGCGGAAGATGCTGATGATCGCCTTGTCTTCAGGCTCGGCGGTTTCGACCGTGGCGAGCTTGTGAAAGCGCATGGTCGAGCCGTTGTTGATCATGAAGTGGTCGCTGCCGTCGGTTTCGATCACGTCACCGAAGGGGGCGAAGGCTTCTTTGGTCAGGGGCTCGATCATCAGGGTGCGCATGCGGGTCTCTCTTATCTATTCGTTGTACTGAAAAAGGTTCGGCTGTTGCTTACAGCTGCAGCAGGCGGAACAGGGCGATCAGGTTGATCTGCGCCAGGGCTTCCTTGAACTCGGCATCGGCATCGTTGTGGATGCGCTTCTCGAAGGCGGCGAGGATCTGGTGCCGGTTGCTGCCCTTCACCGCCATGATGAACGGGAACTGGAACTTGGCCTTGTAGGCGTCGTTCAGCTCTGTGAAGCGGGCGAACTCTTCAGCGGTGCACTGGTGAATGCCGGCGCCGGCCTGTTCGTTGGTGCTCGATTCGGTCAGTTCGCCCTGGATGGCGGCCTTGCCGGCCAGGTCCGGGTGAGCGTTGATCAGTGCCAACTGGTCGGCGTGGTTGGCGCTGAGCAGGATGTCGCTCATGCGTTGGTGCAGGGCTTCGATTTCGTCCAGCTCGCCCAGTTGGCCCAGGTCATAGGCCTTTTCGGCCACCCACGGCGAATGCTCGTAGATGTCGGCGAAGGCGCTGACGAAGGCGTCACGGCCCAGGGCGGATGGCTTGAGGGTGTTGAAGGCGGTCATCAGGCGTTCTCTTTCTTGTACGGGTGGGTGGTGTGCCAGTGGCGGGCGATGTCCACGCGACGGGCGAACCAGACCTGGTCATGGCTTTTGGCGTAATCGACGAAGCGCTTCAGGGCGGCCAGGCGCGCCGGGCGGCCGACCAGGCGGCAGTGCAGGCCGATGGACAGCATCTTCGGTGCTTCGGCGCCTTCGGCGTACAGCACATCGAAGGCGTCTTTCAGGTACTGGAAGAACTGCTCGCCGCAGTTGAAACCCTGTACCTGGGTGAAGCGCATGTCGTTGGTGTCCAGGGTGTAGGGGATCACCAGGTGCGGCTTGCCGGTAGGGGTGTTCGGCTCCCAGTAGGGCAGGTCGTCGTCGTAGGTGTCGCTGTCATACAGGAAGCCACCTTCTTCCATCACCAGGCGGCGGGTGTTCGGGCCGGTGCGGCCGGTGTACCAGCCCAGCGGGCGTTCGCCGGTGAGTTCGGTGAGGATGCGGATGGCTTCGAGCATGTGCTCGCGCTCCTGGGCCTCGTCCATGTTCTGGTAGTCGATCCAGCGGTAGCCGTGGCTGCAGATTTCGTGGCCAGCCTCGACCATGGCGCGGATCACGTCGGGGTGGCGCTGGGCGGCCATGGCCACTGCGAAGATGGTGAGCGGGACGCCGCTGTCCTTGAACAGCTTCAGCAGGCGCCACACGCCGGCACGGCTGCCGTATTCGTACAGCGATTCCATGCTCATGTTACGCGCGCCCTGCAGTGGCTGGGCGGCTACCATTTCGGACAGGAAGGCCTCGGACTCCTTGTCACCGTGCAGGATGTTGCGTTCGCCGCCTTCTTCGTAGTTGAGGACGAAAGACAGCGCGATGCGAGCGTTGCCCGGCCATTGCGGGTGAGGAGGGTTGTTGCCGTAACCGATCAGGTCGCGAGGGTAGTCAGCGCTCACTGCAGTCTTCCTTCTTGTGCGTTTGTGCGGGGGGTGGGCGGGCCGCGTCGGGATGTCGCACCACCGGATGGGCTGATTGTATACAACTTCTGAAATCTTTTGTAAGCCTGTTTTTCCGCATTTCTTCCCTTTTGTCGCTTCGCAGCGACCTGGAAATACAGTGCAAGAAACCTGCCTGATCGGTCAGCTAATGACATTGGGGTCGTTACAGTGCCTGTATTTGCGACCGATGGGTCGTTTATAGGCAGGAAACGCCGGGTACGACGGATGGGTACAAAAAATTGTGTACAATTTTGCGATGGAATGTCTTAATGGCGTCATTCCCGCCTACCGCAGGCCCTGTTTGGGTGCATAGGCTGAGTATTTCTTGCCCACAGATTGAACAAGAGGCGACACGCAATGGGACGTTTGACCACACACGTACTAGATGCCGCGCATGGCTGCCCGGGCAGCTCGATCAAGGTCGAGCTGTACCGTGTCGAAGGCCAGCAGCTGGAGCTGGTGAACACCGCCCTGACCAACAGCGATGGCCGCGTCGACGCGCCGTTGCTGCAAGGTGACGATTACCGCTCAGGCGTTTACCAACTTCAATTCAGCGCTGGCGATTACTACCGCGCCCGTGGTGTGCAACTGCCGGCCCAGGCGTTTCTGGATGTTGTTGTGCTGCGCTTTGGCATCGACGAGCAACAGGAGCACTACCACGTGCCGCTGCTGATCTCGCCATACAGCTATTCGACCTATCGTGGAAGCTAGTTGGTCGCTAGAAGAATCTTCGTAGGTCCTTTGGCCCGCTCTCACACTGGCGGGCTTTTTTTATTGGCGTACTTCGCTGACAGGATTCTTGAACATCGCTCCCGATTTGTAGGATATGTGATCCAGCGCGCCTGAAACCAATGTGGCGGCACCATTGAACAAGGCGCCGGTCGCAGCGCCCGGATCTCCGGTCTGCGCCAGTTGCATCCCCCAGCCGGCGGTGCTGTGAAGATGCAGTGTGGTGTTGCTGTTCTCTGACCAGGTTCCTTCTGCGTAGTAAGCGGCTTGTTTTGCTGAAAGCGCGCCATCACCGTGTGATCCCAGATTTTCGTTGACCCGGTTCACCGCGTTGTTGAAAGGTTTGTCAGCCTTGCTCGCGTTTCTCCAGAGGTTGTATCGGTGCTCCGGGAAATTCTCAGGCGGTATCGGCCCGCGAGTGAGTGCACGCTTGCTGGTAGTGAAAACTTCACCGATGAAGTCACGGTGTTTTCTGGCCCCGAATACAATCCCTCCTCCTGCTAGCAACTTGGTAGCGGTCTTGTACAGCAAAGCATTTCTGCCGCTCGGGTCTATCCGATTGATCGGGTCTGCTTCGCAGTAGACATAGCTGTTCAAACCACCTCGGTCAAAAGGGCTTAGGTTGTCTGAACGAAGAAACCTCATCAGCACCGGGCTGTACATGCGATGGCCGTTACCCAGCGGATAAAGGCCTGTGAGCGTGTCATGAAAATCGCCATTGAAGGCCAGTAGGCTTTCACGAGACGTGCCGTGGCCAAATGGGCTATAGGCTGGCATTCAACTCTCTCCAGCGGTTGCGCTAAATGTGACCGTAAATTTATATCAAGCCTCCGAATACCCCGCACCTGGCAAAAATAACAGTGCGGCGCGGTTCAATGTGCGGTACTGAATATGACTAAGGGCGCCGAGGCGCCCTTTGTTGAAGCGGTTGAAGTTAAAGGAACACAAACTTGGCAATGAAAATCGCGCACAGCACCCACAGGCTGGCGGAGATTTCCTTGTATTTCCCGGTGCCCGCCTTCAACGCGACGTAGCTGATGAAACCCAGCGCAATACCATCGGCGACCGAGAAGGTCAGCGGCATCATGATCACCGTGACGATAGCCGGAATGCTGTCGGTGGCCTCATCCCAATGAATGTGCGCCATGCTACCCATCATCAGCATCGCCACGTAGATCAGCGCACCGGCTGTGGCATAGGCAGGAATCATCCCGGCCAGTGGCGCGAAGAACATCGCGGCGATGAACAGCAGGCCTACCACCACTGCAGTCAGGCCAGTACGACCGCCCGCTGCCACACCCGCAGCACTTTCCACATAACTGGTGACCGGTGGCACACCCACCACTGCACCGAACACACTTGATGCACTGTCAGCCTTCAAAGCCTTCGAAAGGTTCTCGATCCGCCCGTCCGGCGCCACCAGGTTGGCGCGCTGCGCCACGCCCATCAGCGTGCCGGCGGTGTCGAACATGTGCACGAACAGAAACGCCAGCACCACGCTGATCATGCTGACGTTGAACACGCCAGCCACATCCATCGCCATCCAGGTCGGTGCCAGGCTTGGCGGCATCGACATCACCCCGCCAAACTTGACCAGCCCCAGGCCCCAGCCCGCCAGGGTCACGCCAATGATGCTGATCAGGATCGCGCCAAACACCCGCTTGTAGCTGAGGATGGCAATCAGCAGGAAGCACACGGCTGCCAGCAGTGGCCCTGGCTCATGCAGCGAGCCCAGCTTGATCAGGGTAGCGGGGCTGTCGACGATGATGCCTGCCGTCTTCAGGCCGATCAGCCCGAGAAACAATCCGACGCCGGCCCCCATGGCATGGCGCAGGCTGACCGGAATGCTGTTCAGCAACCATTCGCGCACTTTCGACAAGGTCAGGAACATGAACAGCACCCCCGAGACGAACACCGCCCCCAGCGCCGTTTCCCAGTTGTAGCCCATGGTGCCGACCACGGTGTAGGTAAAGAAGGCGTTAAGCCCCATGCCCGGGGCCAGGCCCACCGGCCAGTTGGCGTACAGGCCCATCAGCAGGCAGCCCAGCGCGGCGGCGATGCAGGTGGCGACGAAGGCGGCACCATGGTCGATGCCGGCGTCGGCCATGATGTTGGGGTTGACGAAGATGATGTAGGCCATGGTGATGAAGGTGGTCACCCCGGCGATCATTTCGGTTTTGACGGTGCTGCCGTGTTGCTTGAGTTTGAAAATCCGCTCCAGCCAGCTCGTTTCGAGCGGTGGGGCGAGATCCAGCGTAGGGGCTTCGGATTTGCGGCTTTCCACAGCGAGTACTCCTCAAGTCTTTCTTGTTGTTATGGAGCCATTTTCCTGAGCAATGCACTTGGAGGCTCCGCGAGGGAAGGCAGACGTCTGACCATTTTGTTGACTCATGGGTCAAGAAGTTGCTCGGTGGATTATGCTTTTGTGTACAAAGAATGCAAATAATGTTTTATGTTTTGTGCGCGCAATGCGTCGTACAACGGCTATATAGCTAAAACGCCACCTGCGGAATCGCCTCAGCCTGTGTACAATGGCGCCATACTTTCTCTTCGTGCCTCGAGAGCCCATGAACGAACAGCTGCAACCTCTGAAAAAACCTGCACGTGCCGGCAAGGCCGGCCGCAGCGGTACCCAGGACGACATCGTCTACGCGCACATTTTCGAGGCGATCCTCGAGCAGCGCCTGGCGCCGGGCACCAAGTTGAGCGAGGAAGCGCTGGGCGAAATCTTTGGCGTCAGCCGCACCATCATCCGCCGCGCCCTGTCGCGCCTGGCCCACGAAAGCGTGGTGCTGCTGCGGCCGAACCGCGGTGCGGTGGTGGCCAGCCCGACGGTGGAAGAAGCGCGCCAGGTGTTCTTCTCGCGGCGCATGGTGGAGCGGGCCATTACCGAACTGGCCGTGCAGCACGCCACCCTCGACCAGCTCAACGAGCTGCGGCAGATGGTGCGTGAAGAGCGCGACAGCTTCTCGCGTGGCGACCGGGGCGCTGGCATTCGTCTTTCCGGCGAGTTCCACCTCAAGCTGGCCGAGGCAGCGGGCAATGCACCGCTGGTAAGCTTCCAGCGCAGCCTGGTGTCGCAGACTTCGCTGATCATCGCCCAGTACGAAAGCGGCAACCGCTCGCATTGCTCGTATGACGAGCACATGCAGCTGATCGATGCCATCGAGGCGCGTGATGCCGAACAGGCCGTGAGCCTGATGATGCATCACATGGACCACATCGACAGCAAGCTGAACCTGGACGAGGAGAGTGCCTCGGACGATCTGCATGCAGTGTTCTCGCACCTGCTGAAAAAGCCAAAGGTTTCGGCCAAGGGTTGATCGTTTGCCTGATCGATTGAGGGGCGCGAAGCGGCCCCAGTCATTTCTGGCCATTGACCAAAGGTCTGCTAAATTCTTGTGAGCAAACCTTCATCAAGCAGTTGGGCTTGCGCATTCGTTGCGTTCAACTTCTTGAGGAATGGATTCATGAGCATGTCCCTCGGTAAACGGATGGGGGCCGAACTGGTCGGCACCTTCTGGCTGGTTCTCGGCGGCTGTGGCAGTGCGGTACTCGCAGCCAGTTCCCCTGTCGGTATCGGCGTTCTCGGTGTTGCTTTCGCCTTCGGCCTCACTGTGCTGACCATGGCCTTCGCCATCGGTCATATCTCCGGCTGTCACCTCAACCCTGCCGTCTCGTTCGGGCTGGTTGTGGGTGGGCGTTTCCCGGCCAAGGAGCTGCTGCCCTACGTCATCGCACAAGTGATCGGCGCCATCCTGGCTGCAGGTGTGATCTATCTCATTGCCAGCGGCAAAGCGGGTTTCGAGCTTGCCTCAGGGTTGGCTTCGAACGGCTACGCCGACCACTCCCCTGGTGGCTACACATTGGGGGCGGGCTTTATCAGTGAAGTGGTGATGACCGCGATGTTCCTGGTGGTGATCATGGGGGCGACCGACTCCCGGGCACCGGCAGGGTTCGCACCGATTGCCATCGGCCTGGCCCTGACGCTGATCCACCTGATCTCCATTCCGGTGACCAATACCTCAGTCAACCCCGCGCGCAGCACGGGGCCGGCCCTGTTTGTCGGTGGCTGGGCCCTGCAGCAGCTGTGGCTGTTCTGGGTAGCGCCGCTGATCGGGGCTGCAATCGGCGGCGCGCTGTACCGGGGCCTGGCGAAAGAACCTTAGCGCTGGTGCACGCAACGGCCTGCTGCGTAGGTTTCGCGCACAGTGCGGTCGTCGCCCAGGGTGGTGAGCACGAACAAGGTCTCTTCAATGCTGTTGGACTGTTGAATGCGGTAGTCCAGCAGCGGCGTTGCCTTGTAGTCCAGCACCACGAAGTCGGCATCGTTGCCCGGGCGCAGGCTGCCGATGCGGTCGTCCAGGCGCAGCGCACGGGCGCCGCCAAGGGTGGCCAGGTACAGTGACTTGTAAGGGTGCAGGCGCGCGCCTTGCAGCTGCATCACCTTGTACGCTTCGTTCAGGGTGTTGAGCAGCGAGAAGCTGGTGCCAGCGCCCACGTCGGTACCCAGGCCCACGTTGACCTTGAAGCGCTCAGCCTGGGGCAGGTTGAACAGACCGCTGCCCAGGAACAGGTTGGAGGTGGGGCAGAAGGCCACGGCCGAGCCGGTTTCTGCCAGGCGCTGGCATTCCTCATCGCACAGGTGCACGCCGTGGGCGAACACCGAGCGCTCGCCCAACAGCTCGAAGTGGTCGTAGACGTCCAGGTAACCCTTCTGCTCGGGGAACAGCGACTTCACCCAATCGATTTCCTTGAGGTTTTCCGAAAGGTGCGTGTGCATATACACGCCTGGGTGCTCCTTCAGCAGTTGCCCAGCCAGGGTCAATTGCTCCGGCGTACTGGTCGGGGCAAAGCGTGGGGTGACCGCATAGTGCAGGCGGCCCTTGCCGTGCCAACGCTCGATGAGTGCTTTGCTTTCGGTGTAGCCGGACTCTGCCGTGTCGGTCAGGTAGTCCGGGGCGTTGCGGTCCATCATCACCTTGCCGGCGATCAGTCGCAGGTCCAGGCGCTCGGCTTCTTCGAACAAGGCATTGACCGATTCCGGGTGCACGCTGCCGAACACCAGCGCGGTGGTGGTGCCGTTTCGCAGCAGTTCCTTGAGGAAAATCTTCGCCACCTGATCGGCGTGGTCCTTGTCGGCGAACTGCTTTTCGCAAGGGAAGGTGTAGGTGTTCAGCCAGTCCAGCAGCTGCTCGCCGTAAGAGCCGATCATGCCGGTTTGCGGGAAGTGGATATGGGTATCGATAAAGCCTGGGGTAATCAGTGCGTCCTGGTAGTGTTCAACCGGGATGCCGGCATCCAGGGTCGGCAGCAGCTCGCTGGCGTGGCCAAGGGCGCTGATGCGGCCATCGTCGACCACCAGCAGGCCGTCCTCGAAGTACTCATGGGAAGCCTCCAGGCCCACCTCGGCCGGGTCGGCGATGCTGTGCAGGATGGCGGCGCGATAGGCTTTGCGGGTAACGGTCATAACACACTCGTCAAATGGCTTGGCTGCGCCGGGAAGGCGGCAGCAACTGGGCAATGGGGCCGGCATTGGCGCCAGCGTCGTGCTGGCCGAAGCAGGCGTTGTAGGTGGCGATGATTTCACCGGCGATGGACACAGCGATCTCGATAGGCAGCTTGCCCTTTACCTCGGGCAGGCCCATCGGGCAGCGCATGCGCGCCAGCACGGCATCGTCGTAACCGCGCTCGCGCAGGCGATGCTCAAACTTGACCCGTTTGGTCTTCGAGCCGATCAGGCCGAACCAGGTGAAGTCATTACGCTTGAGAATGGCGGCGGTCAGTTCCAGGTCGAGCTGGTGGTTGTGGGTCATGACGATGCAGTAGCAACCTGGCGGCAGGTCTGCGACTTCGTCGACCGGTTCTTCACTGACGACCTTGGTCACCCCGTTGGGGATGAGTTCGGGGAATTCCTGTTCGCGCGAGTCGATCCAGCGCACCCGGCAGGGCAGCGCGGCGAGCAAGGGTACCAGAGCACGGCCGACATGGCCCGCGCCGAACACGGCGATGTGCGCTTGCACCGCAGCCATGGGCTCGAACAACAGCACGGTAGCGCCGCCGCAGCACTGGCCCAGGCTGGCCCCGAGGCTGAAGCGCTCCAGGTGTGGGGTGGTGCGCTGTTCTTCGAGCATTTGCCGGGCGATGTGCAGGGCCTTGTATTCCAGGTGGCCACCGCCGATGGTGTCGAACAGGCCATTGGCGCTGACGACCATTTTCGAGCCGGCGTTACGCGGGGTGGAGCCGCGTTCTTCGATGATGGTCACCAGTACGCAGGCTTCGCCACGGGACTGGTGGTCGGCGAGGGCGTTGATCCATTGGTGCATGATGCAACCTCTCTATGTTGCGCCGCAGGCTCTGTGGGAGCGGGCGTGCCCGCTCCCACAGGGTTCCTCGCTGTCAGTGGGGGACGGTTTCCAGTTCCGGTTTGGCAGGCTGCGCCGCCGCCACCGCCTTGCGCATCTGCTCACACCCCCACAACACCCGCTCCGGTGTGGCTGGCGCGTCGATGTTCGGCTGCACCCGGTAATCGGCAATACTGGCCACGGCATCCTTGATCGCACACCAGGCGGCGATGCCAAGCATGAACGGCGGCTCGCCCACTGCCTTGGAATGGAACACGGTGTCTTCCGGGTTCTTGCGGTTCTCCACCAGCTTCACCCGCAAGTCCAGCGGCATGTCGGCCACCGCCGGGATCTTGTAGCTGGCCGGGCCATTGGTCATCAGCTTGCCCTTGGCGTTCCACACCAGTTCTTCGGTGGTCAGCCAGCCCATGCCCTGGATGAAGCCGCCTTCCACCTGGCCGATGTCGATGGCCGGGTTCAGCGAGTCGCCCACGTCGTGCAGGATGTCGGCGCGCAGCATCTTGTATTCGCCGGTCAGGGTATCGACGATCACTTCCACGCAGGCGGCGCCGAAAGCGAAGTAGTAGAACGGCCGGCCGCGCGCCTGGCTGCGGTCGTAGAAGATCTTCGGCGTGCGGTAGAAACCGGTGCTGGACAGCGATACCTGGGCGAAGTACGCCTGCTGCACCAGTTGCTCGAAGCTGACGATCTGGTCGCGTACACGCACATGGCCATTGCGGAACTCGACGTCCTCCTCGGTCACGTTGTAATGCCGCGCCGCGAACTCTGTCAGGCGCTTCTTCAGTATTTCGGCAGCGTTCTGCGCCGCCTTGCCGTTCAGGTCGGCGCCACTGGAGGCTGCGGTCGGCGAGGTGTTGGGCACCTTGTCGGTGTTGGTGGCGGTGATCTGGATGCGGCTGAAATCTACCTGGAAGATCTCGGCGACCACCTGCGCGACCTTGGTGTTCAGGCCCTGGCCCATCTCGGTGCCACCGTGGTTCAGGTGAATGCTGCCGTCGGTATAGATGTGGATCAGCGCCCCGGCCTGGTTGAGGAAGGTGGCAGTGAACGAGATGCCGAACTTGACCGGCGTCAGCGCCAGGCCCTTCTTCAGTACCGGGCTGTTGGCGTTGAAGCGACGGATCGACTCACGGCGCTCGGCGTAGTCGCTGCTGGCTTCCAGGTCGGCAGTCATCTCATCGAGCATGTTGTGCTCGACGGTCTGGTAGTAGTGGGTGACGTTGCGCTCGGTTTTGCCGTAGTAGTTGGCCTTGCGCACCGCCAGCGGGTCGCGGCCCAGGTGGCGGGCGATGTGGTCCATCACCTGTTCGATGGCAACCATGCCCTGTGGGCCGCCAAAGCCACGGTAGGCGGTGTTGGAGGCCGTGTTGGTCTTGCAGCGGTGACCATGCACGGTGGCATCGCCCAGGTAGTAGGCGTTGTCGGAGTGGAACATGGCGCGGTCGACGATCGAACCGGACAGGTCGGGCGAGTAACCGCAGTTGCCGGCCAGGTCGAAGTTGATGCCGTGCAGGCGACCGTTGTCGTCAAAGCCCACGTCATATTCGACATAGAACGGGTGGCGCTTGCCGGTCATGGTCATGTCTTCGACACGCGGCAGGCGCATCTTGGTGGGCTGGCCGGTCAGGCGGGCCACTACCGCGCACAGGCACGCCGGGCTGGCAGCCTGGGTTTCCTTGCCGCCAAAACCGCCACCCATGCGGCGCATGTCCAGCACCACCTTGTTCATCGGCACGTCGAGCACTTCGGCCACCAGCTTCTGCACTTCGGTGGGGTTCTGCGTGGAGCAGTAGACGATCATGCCGCCATCCTCGGTGGGCATCACCGAGGAAATCTGCGTTTCCAGGTAGAAGTGTTCCTGGCCACCGATGTGCAGGGTGCCCTGAATGCGGTGTGGGGCGCTGGCCAGCGCGGCGGCGGAATCGCCGCGTTGGTGGGTGTGGCTGTCGAGCACGAAGTGCTTCTTGCGCAGTGCATCGACCACGTCCAGCACCGGCTCCAGGTCTTCATATTCGACAATGGCGGCCATGGCTGCACGGCGCGCGGTTTCCAGATCGCGGGCTGCTACGGCGAGTACCGGCTGGCCGAAGAACTCGACCTTGTCGATGGCCAGCAGCGGGTCGCCGGCCACCACAGGGCCGATGTCTTTCAGGCCGGGGATGTCTTCGTGGGTGATCGCGATGCGCACGCCTTCGAAGGCGTAGCACGGCGTGGTGTCGATGCGCAGGATGCGCGCATGGGCACGGTCGGCGGTGCGCGCATAGACGTGCAACTGGTTGGGGAATTCCAGGCGGTCGTCGATGTACAGCGCCTCGCCGGACACATGCTTGTCGGCGCTGTCGTGCTTGACGCTGCGGCCGACCCCGGTGGTGAGGTCCTGGCTGAACAGCTCGGCCATCTCGGCCTGGCTTTTGGCTACGTGATGGTTAGACATAAGCGGTCACCCGGGTTTCGATGTACGGCGTTTGCTGTTCGATGAAGTACTTGCGCAGCAGGTTCTGCGCGGTCAGCAGGCGGTATTCCTTGCTGGCGCGGAAGTCGCTGAGCGGGGTGAAGTCCTCGGCCAGGGCCTGGCAGGCGCGCTCGATGGCAGCCTGGTCCCACGGTTTGCCACGCAGCGCCGCTTCGCAGGCACGGGCGCGTTTGGGAATGGCGGCCATGCCGCCGAAGGCGATGCGCACACCGCTGACCACGCCGTCTTCGATGCTCAGGTTGAACGCCCCGCACACGGCGGAGATGTCATCGTCCAGGCGTTTGGACACCTTGTAGGCGCGGAACGCCCAGTCGCGGGTGGCGCGCGGTACGATGATTTTCTCGATGAACTCGCTGTCCTGGCGGGCGGTAATGCGGTAATCGATGAAGTAGTCTTCCAGTGGCATTACCCGCTGACGCTCGCCTTGGCGCAGGACGACCTGCGCATCCAGGGCGATCAGCAGGGGCGGCGAGTCGCCGATCGGCGAGGCGTTGCCGATGTTGCCTCCGAGGGTGCCCTGATTGCGGATCTGCAGCGAGGCAAACCGGTGCAGCAAGGCACCGAAGTCTGGGTACTCCTCGTTCAGCGCGCCGTAGCAGTCGGTGAGGGGGGTGGCGGCGCCGATTTCCAGGTGGCTGGCGGTTTTCTCGATGCGCTTGAGCTCGGCCACGTGGCCGACGTAGATCATCACCGGCAAGGTCTTGTGGAACTGGGTCACTTCAAGCGCAAGGTCGGTACCGCCGGCCAGCAGGCGGGCTTCGGGGTGCGAGCTGTAAAGGTCGGCCAGGTCGGCCACGGTCAGCGGCACCAGGCAGCGTTTGTCGCCGCTGTTCAGTTCGCCGGTCTGGGTGGGTGCAATGGCCTTGAGGCGGCTGATGGTTTGCGCCTGCTGGGCATCGAACTGGTCGCGGCAGGGCTGGCGGCAGCTCTGCTCGGCAGCGTCTAGAATCGGCCGATAGCCGGTGCAGCGGCACAGGTTGCCGGCCAGGGCTTCCTGGGCCTGATGCAGGTCGGGGCCACTGCTGTTCTTTTGCAGGGCGAACAGCGACATCACGAAACCGGGGGTGCAGAAGCCGCATTGCGAGCCATGGCAATCGGCCATGGCCTGTTGCACGCTGTGCAGCTGGCCCTGGTGCTTGAGGCCTTCAACGCTGATCAATTGCTTGCCGTGCAGCGACGAGACAAACGTCAGGCACGAGTTGAGGCTGCGATAACGCAGGCTGTCGTTGCCCTGGTCGTCCTGGGTCAGTTCGCCGACCACCACGGTGCAGGCGCCGCAGTCACCACTGGCGCAGCCCTCCTTGGTGCCGGGTTTGCCCAAGTGCTCGCGCAGGTACTGCAGCACCGTCATGTTCGGGTCCAGGGCGTGCTCGCTGCGCAACTCCTGGTTGACGAGAAACTGGATCACGGGGATGGCCTCGCAATGGTTTTATTGTTGTTGGGCGGACTCTAAGCAAGACCTGTCTAGCAGGTCAATATTTTTCTGACCCAAAGGTCAAGAAATTGCGTATGTCTACGCCCGGCCGAACACATTGCCTATGGAACAAGCATAGATCGCGCCGGGCGTGTGGCTGTCTGGCAGGTCAAATAAACCGCCTGGCCCCTCTGCGCGATTACCGCCCAAGTACGCTACAATCCGCCCCTTGTGCCCAGTTCAATGATTTTGAAGGAAAACCATGACGTTCAAGGCCCCGGACAGCCTCTCCGAGCAGATTGCCGATTACCTGGCCGAACGCATCATCCGCGGCGAGCTGGCGCCAGGCGAGCGTATCCAGGAGCAGAAGGTTACCCAGGCGCTCAACGTCAGCCGTGGCTCGGTGCGTGAAGCGTTGCTGATCCTCGAGCGCCGCCACCTGGTGGCGATTTTGCCGCGCCGAGGTGCCCATGTAACCGAGCTGGACGAGCGCAGCGTGCGCAGCCTGTGTTCGTTGATGGGCGAGTTCTACATCCTGCTGGGCAACGCGGTTGCGCAAAAATGGCGCACTGAAGCCGACCTGCGCCCGTTTCTGGAGATCCAGCAGCGCCTGCAGCGTGCCCATGACCAGCTCGACATCAAGGCCTTCGTCGCCCACAGCTTTGCGGTCATGCGTGCGGCTTATCCGTTCGCCGACAACCCGTTCCTGCAGGAAACCGTGGAAAACCTCCAGCCAGCCATGAGCCGTGCCTACTACCTGTCGCTGGACCAGCGCCAGGCCAACATGATCGACTACCTCGACTTGTTCGCCCGCCTGCTCGAAGCCGTGGTCGCCCGCGACCTGCCGCGTATTCGCGAGGTGCTCACCGCCTACGGCCAGCGCAGCTGCGAACTGGTGCTGGCGGCGCTGGCCCGAGGCTGACCGATGCGCCTGAAGTGCATTCGCCTGGCCGGGTTCAAGTCGTTCGTCGACCCGACCACGGTCAACTTCCCCAGCAACATGGCGGCTGTCGTCGGCCCCAACGGCTGCGGCAAGTCCAACATCATCGACGCAGTGCGCTGGGTGATGGGCGAGAGTTCGGCGAAGAACCTGCGTGGCGAGTCGATGACCGACGTCATCTTCAACGGCTCCAGTGGCCGCAAACCGGTCAGCCAGGCCAGCATCGAACTGGTGTTCGACAACAGCGAAACCACCCTGGTCGGCGAGTACGCCGCCTACGCCGAGATTTCGATCCGCCGCAAGGTCACCCGCGACGGGCAGAACAGCTATTACCTCAACGGCACCAAGTGCCGCCGGCGCGACATTACCGATATCTTCCTGGGTACTGGCCTGGGGCCGCGCAGCTACTCGATCATCGAGCAGGGCATGATTTCCAAGCTGATCGAGGCCAAGCCCGAGGAGCTGCGCAACTTCATCGAGGAAGCCGCCGGCATTTCCAAGTACAAGGAACGCCGCCGCGAAACCGAAAACCGCATCCGCCGCACCCAGGAAAACCTGGCCCGGCTGACCGACCTGCGCGAAGAGCTGGAACGCCAGCTGGAACGCCTGCACCGCCAGGCCCAGGCAGCTGAGAAGTACCGTGAGTACAAGGCCCAGGAGCGCCAGATGAAGGCGCGTCTGTCGGCCTTGCGCTGGCGCGACCTGGATGAGCGAGTGCGTCAGCGTGAGTCGGTGATCGGCGACCAGGACGTGTCCCATGAGGCGTTGGTGGCCGAGCAGCGCAACGCCGATGCCAGCATCGAGCGCCTGCGCGACGGTCATCACGAACTGTCCGAGCGCTTCAACCAGGTGCAGGGCCGCTTCTATTCGGTGGCCGGTGATATCGCTCGGGTTGAACAGAGTATCCAGCACGGCCAGCAGCGCCTGCGCCAGTTGCAGGACGACTTCAAGGAAGCCGAGCGCACGCGCCTGGAGACTGAGTCGCACCTGGGCCATGACCGCACTTTGCTGGCCACCTTGAGCGAAGAGCTGGCCATGCTGGAGCCCGAGCAGGAAATGACCCTTGCCTCTGCCGAAGAGGCTGCTGCCGCTCTTGAAGAGGCCGAGCTGGGCATGCACGGTTGGCAGGAGCAGTGGGACAGCTTCAACAGCCGCTCCGCCGAGCCGCGCCGCCAGGCCGAGGTGCAGCAGGCGCGCCTGCAGCAGCTCGAAGCCAGCCTGGAGCGTCTGGCCGAACGCCAGCGCAAGCTGGGCGAGGAGCGTGAGCAACTGGGTAGCGACCCGCAGGATGCCGCCATGCTTGAACTGGCTGAGCAGTTGGCCAGCAGCGAAATACTGCTGGAAGAACTGCAACTGTCGGAAGAGCAGGTGGTCGAGCGACTGGAAGGCGGGCGCGAGCAGTTGCAACAGGCCACCCAGGCACAACAACAGGCGCAGGGTGACCTGCAGCGCCTGGGCGGCCGGTTGGCTTCGCTGGAGGCTTTGCAGCAGGCCGCGCTGGAGCCCGGTGCAGGTGCTGCTGACTGGCTGCAAAGCCAAAGCCTGGCGCAGCAGCCGCGCCTTGCAGAAGGCCTGCGGGTGGAGCCGGGTTGGGAGCTGGCTGTGGAAACGGTGCTTGGCGCCGATCTGCAAGCCGTACTGGTGGACGACTTCGGCAAGCTCGATTTTGCCGGCCTGGAGCAGGGCGAGTTGCGCTTGCTTCTGGCCAGCGCCGACAACGCATCCTTGCCTGGCAGCCTGCTGGAAAAAGTTGAAGGCCCTATCGACCTGGCGCCGTGGCTTGGCCAGGTCAAACCGGTAGAAAACCTGGCCGAGGCGCTGGCCCGGCGCGCAGCCCTTGCTGAAGGGCAAAGCCTGGTCAGTCGTGATGGTTATTGGGTTGGCCGGCATTTCCTGCGGGTTCGTCGTGGTGGTGAGGCCGAAGGCGGGGTTTTGGCACGCGGTCAGGAAATCGAACGGTTAGGTCAGGAGCAGCTGGAGCAGGAGGCGGCGCTGGAGCAACTGGAACAGCAACTGCAAACCCTGCGCGAGCAGCAGCTGGACCTGGAAGAGCAGCGCGAACAGCTGCGCCGCCGCAGCCAGGAAGAAAACCGCCTGCATGGCGAACTCAATGCCAGCCTGTCGGCCAGCCGTGCCCGCGCCGAGCAGGTCGAATTGCGCCGCCGGCGCCTGCAGGAAGAATTGGCTGAGCTGGAAGAGCAGCGTGCCCTGGAGCATGAGCAACTGGGCGAATCACGCCTGCTGCTGCAAGAAGCCCTGGAGCTGATGGCCCAGGACACCGAGCAACGTGAACAGTTGATGGCGCGCCGCGACACGCTGCGTGAAGGCCTCGATCGGGTGCGCCAGGAAGCCCGTCAGCACAAGGACCACGCCCACCAGCTGGCCGTGCGCCTGGGGTCGCTGCGCGCCCAGCACGATTCCACTCGTCAGGCGCTGGAACGCCTGGAGCAGCAGGCCGCGCGCCTGACCGAGCGCCAGGAGCAACTGAGCCTGAACCTGGAGGAGGGCGAGGCCCCGCAGGAAGAGCTGCGCCTGAAGCTGGAAGAGCTGCTGGAGCGGCGTATGAGCGTCGACGAGGAAATGCGCAAGGCCCGCCTGCACATGGACGAAGCCGACCGCGAACTGCGCGATGCCGAAAAACGCCGCACCCAGGCCGAGCAGCAAGCGCTGGTGTTGCGTGGCCAACTGGAACAGTTGCGCCTTGAATGCCAAGGTTTGGATGTGCGGCGCAAAACCTTGCAGGAGCAGCTGCTGGCCGATGGCTATGACCTGCAAGGTGTGCTCGCCACCCTTGAGGCCGACGCCAGCGAGCAGGGTGCCGAGCAGGAGCTGGAGCAGCTTGAAGCACGCATCCAGCGCTTGGGTGCGATCAACCTGGCGGCCATCGAAGAATACGAGCAGCAGTCCGAGCGCAAGCGCTACCTGGACGCGCAAGACGCCGACCTGGTCGAAGCCCTGGAGACCCTGGAAAACGTCATCCGCAAGATCGACAAGGAAACCCGCAACCGCTTCAAGGATACCTTTGATCAGATAAATGCCGGATTACAGGCACTTTTCCCAAAAGTTTTCGGGGGCGGCAGCGCTTATCTGGAACTGACGGGCGAAGATCTACTCGATACAGGGGTGACGATCATGGCACGGCCACCGGGCAAGAAGAACAGCACCATCCATCTGCTGTCCGGCGGCGAGAAGGCACTGACCGCTTTGGCGCTGGTGTTTGCCATTTTCAAGTTGAACCCCGCACCGTTCTGCATGCTCGACGAAGTCGACGCGCCGCTGGACGATGCCAACGTCGGGCGCTACGCCCGTCTGGTCAAGGAAATGAGTGAAAGCGTGCAGTTCATCTACATCACCCATAACAAGATTGCCATGGAGATGGCGGATCAATTGATGGGGGTAACCATGCATGAACCCGGGTGTTCACGCCTTGTTGCAGTTGATGTGGAGGCAGCCATGGCCATGGTCGATGCGTGATGCGCGACGATGGGGGCACATTCTGTAGCGAAATGCCCCCGCCATGTGCGACAGACGGTGTAAAGTTGTCTTTGGTCGTGCTAGCTTAATGTCACTCGTTTTTTGCGTGGGTAAAACGCCTGTCAGAACATAGAGTTGGCGCCACGTGTTAAAGGGCTTTGAACCCTTTGTTTTCAAGCATATTTTTATAGAGGCACGGGATTACATGGAAATCGGTCTGCGCGAGTGGCTGATCGTCATCGGCATCATTGTCATTGCCGGGATTCTTTTCGACGGCTGGCGCCGCATGCGCGGCGGCAAAGGCAAGTTGAAATTCCGTCTGGATCGCAGTTATTCCAACCTGCCGGACGAAGACGGCGGCAGTGCCGAAGTGCTCGGCCCGTCGCGGGTGCTGGATACCCACAAGGAGCCTGAGCTGGACGAAAGCGACCTGCCGTCGCTCAGCGCTTCTGCGCGTGATCGTGAGCGCGAGCCCAAGCCGGTCAAGGCCGGCAAGCGCGGCAAGCGTGCGGCCGCCGACGTACAGCAGGGCGACCTGAACCTCAGCGCCGAGCCGCGTGAGCCGGACCTGTTTGCCGAAAGCGACGACGACTTCGCCGCCGACAACACCCGCAATAGCGGTGCGGCCCCTGCCAGCAGCAGCGTGAAGGAGCTGCCGCCGGCCGAGGAAGTGCTGGTTATCAGCGTGATCTCCCGCGACGAGGGCGGCTTCAAGGGCCCGGCACTGCTGCAGAACATTCTGGAAAGTGGCTTGCGCTTCGGCGAAATGGACATCTTCCACCGCCACGAGAGCATGGCCGGCCACGGCGAAGTGCTGTTCTCCATGGCCAACGCGGTCAAGCCTGGCGTGTTCGACCTGGACGACATCGACCACTTCAGCACCCGTGCCGTCAGCTTCTTCCTCGGCTTGCCGGGCCCGCGCCATCCGAAGCAAGCCTTCGACGTGATGGTGGCTGCGGCACGCAAGCTGGCCCACGAACTGAACGGTGAGCTCAAGGACGACCAGCGCAGCGTGCTGACCGCCCAGACGATCGAGCACTACCGCCAGCGTATCGTCGAGTTCGAGCGCCGCGCGCTGACCCAGAAGCGCTGATGTGCCCAAGTGGGCAGACCTCTGTCCACCCTGTTTCAAGCGCAAGAGCAGCCAAGGGCTGCTCTTTTGCTATGCAAGAGAACCTGAAAATGACCGCCGAAACCCGTATCCACGAACTGCGTGCCGAGCTCGACCAGCACAACTACCGCTACTACGTGCTCGATGAGCCCAGCGTGCCGGATGCCGAATACGACCGCCTGTTCAACGAGCTGAAGGCGCTTGAAGCCGAGCACCCGCACCTTGTCACACCCGACTCGCCCACCCAGCGTGTCGGCGGTGCTGCCCTGGCCGCCTTTAGCCAGGTGCGCCATGAAGTCCCGATGCTCAGCCTGGGTAACGCTTTCGAAGAAACCGACCTGCGTGAGTTCGGCCGCCGCGTTGTAGAAGGCCTCGATCAGCCTGGCGCGGTCGACTACAGCTGCGAACCCAAGCTCGACGGCCTGGCCGTGAGCCTGCTGTACCGCGATGGCCAGCTGGTGCAGGGCGCTACCCGTGGCGATGGCACCACCGGCGAAGACATCAGCGCCAACGTGCGCACGGTGCGCAACATCCCGCTCAAGCTGCAGGGTGAGGGCTGGCCGGCGGTGCTGGAGGTGCGCGGCGAGGTGTACATGAGCAAGGCCGGTTTCGACCGGCTCAATGCAGCCCAGGCAGAAGCCGGTGGCAAGACGTTCGCCAACCCGCGCAACGCCGCCGCCGGCAGCCTGCGCCAGCTGGATTCGAAAATCACCGCCAGCCGCCCGCTGGAGTTTTGCTGCTATGGCGTTGGTCAGGTGTCTGAAAGCATCGGCGACAGCCATATTGGCATCCTTGAACAGCTCAAAGCCTGGGGGATGCCGATCAGTCGCGAGCTCAAGCATGCGGCAGGCATCGAAGAATGCCTGGCCTACTACCGCGACATCGGCGAGCGACGTAACAGCCTGCCGTATGAAATCGATGGTGTCGTGTTCAAGGTCAACAGCCTGGCCGCCCAGCGCGAGTTGGGCTTCCGTGCGCGTGAGCCACGGTGGGCGATTGCCCACAAGTTCCCGGCCATGGAAGAGCTGACCGAGGTGCTGGACGTCGAATTCCAGGTTGGCCGCACGGGGGCGGTAACGCCTGTCGCGCGCCTGAAGCCGGTCAAGGTTGCGGGGGTGACCGTGTCCAACGCCACCTTGCACAACATGGACGAAATCGCCCGCCTGGGCCTGCGCATCGGTGACACGGTAATCATTCGCCGTGCCGGTGACGTGATCCCGCAGGTGATGCAGGTGGTGCTGGAGCGTCGCCCGGAAGATGCCCGCCCGGTCGAGGTGCCGAGCGCGTGCCCGGTGTGTGGCTCGCAGGTCGAGCGTACTCAATTGGTCAAACGCAGCAAGGGCAAGGAAACCACCAGCGAAGGCGCGGTGTACCGCTGCGTTGGCCGCCTGGCCTGTGGCGCCCAGCTCAAGCAGGCGATCATTCACTACGTGTCGCGCCGTGCCATGGATATCGATGGCCTGGGCGAAAAGAGCGTCGAGCAACTGGTGGACGAAGGCCTGATCGGCTCGCCGGCAGACCTGTACAAGCTGGAGTTCGACCAGATCGTTGGCCTGGAAGGTTTCGCCGAAGTGTCCAGCAAGAAGCTGCTGGATGCCATCGAGGCCAGCAAGCGCCCGGCCTTGTCGCGGTTCATCTACGCTTTGGGCATTCCGGATGTAGGCGAAGAGACTGCAAAGGTGCTGGCCCGCTCGCTGGGCAGCCTGGCGCGCGTGCAGCAGGCATTGCCGCAGGTGCTCACCTACCTGCCGGACATCGGCCTGGAGGTTGCCTACGAGATCCACAACTTCTTTGAAGACGAGCACAACCGCAAGGTCATCA
The DNA here is from genome assembly GCF_014192825.1 of Pseudomonas sp. OG7. Classification (NCBI taxonomy): domain Bacteria; kingdom Pseudomonadati; phylum Pseudomonadota; class Gammaproteobacteria; order Pseudomonadales; family Pseudomonadaceae; genus Pseudomonas; species Pseudomonas sp. OG7. The sequence continues at coordinate 440,818 of NZ_JACHYK010000005.1, forward strand.
AGCAACTGCTCGATAGCGGCATGCAACTGCAGGACGAGGGCGAACTGGCTGCCGAATTCGCCGCCAGCACCACCCTCGCCGGCATGATTGCCAAGCTCGACATTGCCTCGGTCGGCCCGACCGGGGCCGAGAAGCTGGTGGCCAAGCTCGACACCCTGGAAAAGATCATCGCCGCCGACGGCATCGACCTGCGCCAGGCCCTTGCGGCCAAGCAGGCGGATGCCGTGCGTGAGTTCTTCAAGAATGAAGCGAACCAGAAGCTGGCGCGGGACATCGAAGCGCAGTTGCTGGCGTTCGGCATGCACTGGACCAGCGAGAAGAAGGTGGCCGAAGGTTTGCCGCTGGCAGGCCAGACCTGGGTGCTCACCGGCACCCTGGAGCGCATGAGCCGCGACATCGCCAAGGACAAGCTGGAAAACCTGGGGGCCAAGGTGGCGGGTTCGGTGTCTGGCAAGACCCACTGCGTGGTGGCCGGGCCAGGGGCGGGGTCCAAGCTGGCCAAGGCTGCCGAGCTGGGGGTGAAGGTGCTGGACGAAGATGCCTTTGTCACCTTCCTGGCCGGGCAGGGGGTCACGGTTTAAAGGCCGGCGCGCGTTTCTTGTGGGGGCGGGTTTACCCGCGAAGAGGCCGGGGCTGCCACGTCAGCCCTGACAAGTCATTGAGAAATGATGACTTTTTCTCCCGCTAGAGGTTGTATCTGCCCCCAAGAACGGTACAATGGCGCCACTCGCTGTTCAGCGAGGCATGTAGTGGTGGCCCCATCGGTCCCCCCGCATTGATTACCCGTTAACCTGGTCAGGCCCGGAAGGGAGCAGCCATAGCGGGAACATCGAGTGCCGGGGTGTGGCTGGTGGGGCCGCCTCCATTTCCGGGGTCGGAAAACCTCAAACTGCGGCGAACGCCTTCTTACTTTCCTGCTTGTCGTCCAGTGCCCCTGCCGCAGAGAGCTTCATCAGCCTTTGGAATTTCGGGCATGCCAAATGATCTTCTTCCGGACATTGCGCTGCGTGCCGCAAGCCCTTGCTCATCGCCTGTAACCGCTTGATCCGCGCATCCAGCTCGTCCGCCTTGGCCATCAGCACCTGCCGGTCGACTTGCAAGTCCACCAGCATTGCCCCCACTTCATCCAGCGAAAACCCCGCAGCCTGCCCCAGGGCGATCAGCGCCAGCCGGTCCGCCACATCGGCTGAAAACTGCCGCCGTTGGCCGTGCCCGGCGAGTGACTTGAGCAAACCTTTCTTTTCGTAGTAACGCAGTGTCGAGGCGGGTACGCCTGTGCGTTTGGCGACGTCGGCAATGTCCATTTAGGGCCCTTGACTTGAAGTTGACTTCAACTTCTATGCTGCGCGTCATGGTCATGACCGTCAATCTTCGAGGGCTTGTTCTATGACGATTACTGCGATGTTTTCAGCTGCATTGCCGATTGGCATGGGTGCCACGGTGGTGATGGACGTGTGGGGGCTGCTGCTGCGGCGCTTGGGTGTTGCCACGCTTGATTTCGCCATGGTCGGGCGTTGGGCGGGGCATTTGCTTAACGGTCGTGTACTGCATCAGGCGATTGCCAAAGCCGAACCCGTGCGAAATGAGTTGGCGTGGGGATGGGTGATTCATTACGCCATCGGTGTGCTGTTCGCAATGCTGCTGGTTGTGATCGTAGGGGAGGGCTGGTTGCTGTCGCCTACTTTGTTGCCTGCAGCAGTTGTTGGCGTGGGTACGGTCGTGGCACCGTTGTGCTTCATGCAGCCGGCGATGGGCGCGGGATTCTTTGCGTCCAGGACGCCGAAGCCTGCGCAAAACTGTCTTAAGAGCCTGGCCACGCACCTTGTGTTTGGCGTGGGGATGTTCTTGAGTGCGGGTTTGCTGGCGTTGGTATGAGGACAAGGTGCTCGGTCAGAGCGAGCGCACGATCAGCATGCCTGCTACCAGCAGTACCCCTGTAGAGATTGCGCCGAGGTAAAACAGGAGTACACCTGTCCAGGGCGAAGACGCTCTGAGGTTGCGCATTTCTTCGGCAAACGCTTCCGCTTCACTCAGTGCGTTTCCAGTGTGATCCTGGGTGGCGCGGCGCATTGGCTGCTCCTTGTGGCTGGATTAATCAAAACTCAGAGCTTGCTGGCCAGTGCCATGATGCCAACGATGGTGGTGATAACGGCTGAGCCTGTTGCGATTGGGTACCAGAACGCCTCCTGCCTGAGCTTACGCGCTTCTGCTACAAATTCCTGTGTCTCGGCCCTTAACTTGCGGCCCTCATTTTGTAACTTCTCAAGTTCGAGGTGTGCACAATCATCTTGAAGCATCGGATTGTCTTTTCAAGTGGCGGCGAAGGTGCCTTGGTCGGGGCCTGACTATGGTGCAATCAGGGACAAGGTTGGAATCGCCGTCTTCCAACGGATGGTGTAGTCCATTTCCCCCTCAAGCCTAGTTTCCACAAGAAGACAGTTTTCCCAAAATGGCATGTCAGGTGTGCAGTGGTCAGGGGCGAACTACAGAAATGGGCGCCTGGTATCCTGCTCCCCCATAACGCTGCATTATCCGCTCGACCTCCCCCGATTGCTTCAGTCGCACCAGCGCCCGCAGCACTCCCTGGGTCGGTATCGCCGGGTCATTGCGCACCATGCACGCCAGGTCCTGTTCCTCCAGCACTGCCAAGCCCTGCAGTTGCTGTTCCGCCGGCAAGCCCTGGTTGAACCACTGCAAAGACAGTTGATTGCTCACTGCATGCCGGTACCGCCCCGCATGCAGTTTCTGCAGCACCAGCAACTGGCTGCGGCTGTCTTCACGGCGCAACTGGCCCTGATCCAGCAGCGGTTGCAGGGTCGAGTAGGTGTAGCCCAGTACCGTGCCGATAGCCTGGGGTGGCAGTTGCTCCGGGGGCATTGGGGTGCTGTCGCCGACACGCCCCACCAGCACGTCACGCTGGTGTATCAGCGGGATACTCCAGACAAAATCCCCGGGGCGGTCATTGAACCACTGGGTGCTGACATAGCAGCGCACATCGATATCGCCGTTGTTCATGGCCTCCTGCAGGCGAAGGCGGGCCATGACGTGATACTGGGGGCGTACGCCCACTTCCTTGGCCAGCGCTTGTATCAGGTCATACACCAGGCCTTCCACCGGCTGGTTGCCTTCTATGCGTACTAGCGGCATGCTCCAGCTCTCTGCAACGGAGAAGCGCAGCACGGGCTGTTCAGCCAGGCTGTGCATGGGCCAGAGCAGTAGCAGGGCCAGCAAACTTCGCAAAGGCGTATCCTCCTTGAACAACGCGCCTGCCTCAAAGCTTAGACGACTCGCGCAGGGTGCAATTTTGCCCCCGCTCCGCTAGCATTAGCGCTCTTCCGCTCTATCAGGCTACGATGGTTTTTCGATGAGTTATCAGGTTCTTGCACGTAAATGGCGTCCGCGCTCGTTCCGCGAAATGGTCGGCCAGGCCCATGTGCTCAAGGCCTTGATCAATGCCTTGGACAACCAGCGCCTGCACCACGCCTACCTGTTCACCGGTACCCGCGGCGTGGGCAAGACGACCATCGCCCGTATCATCGCCAAGTGCCTTAACTGCGAAACCGGCATCACCTCCACGCCGTGCGGCATCTGTTCGGTGTGCCGGGAGATCGACGAAGGCCGTTTCGTCGACCTGATCGAAATCGACGCCGCCAGCCGTACCAAGGTCGAGGACACCCGCGAACTGCTCGACAACGTGCAGTACGCCCCGAGCCGTGGGCGCTTCAAGGTCTACCTGATCGACGAAGTGCACATGCTCTCGACGCACTCGTTCAACGCCTTGCTCAAGACGCTGGAAGAGCCGCCGCCCTACGTCAAGTTCATCCTCGCCACCACCGACCCGCAGAAACTGCCGGCCACCATCCTGTCGCGCTGCCTGCAGTTCTCGCTGAAAAACATGAGCCCGGAGCGGGTGGTGGAGCACCTCAGCCACGTACTGGCTGCCGAAAACGTGCCGTTCGAACCGGATGCCCTGTGGCTGCTGGGCCGCGCGGCCGATGGTTCGATGCGTGACGCCATGAGCCTGACCGACCAGGCCATCGCCTTTGGCGAAGGCAAAGTGCTGGCCGCTGATGTGCGGGCGATGCTTGGCAGCCTGGATCATGGTCAGGTTTATGGCGTGCTGCAGGCCTTGCTGGAAGGCGATGCCCGGGCGTTGCTGGAGGCCGTGCGCAACCTGGCCGAGCAAGGGCCGGACTGGGCTGGCGTGTTGGCCGAGATGCTCAATGTGCTGCACCGCGTGGCCATTGCCCAGGCGCTGCCCGAAGCCGTGGACAACGGCCAGGGCGATCGCGAGCGGGTACTGGCGCTGGCCTCGGCGCTGCCGGCCGAAGACGTGCAGTTCTATTACCAGATGGGCCTGATTGGCCGCCGAGACCTGCCGTTGGCCCCGGACCCGCGCGGCGGCTTTGAAATGGTGCTGCTGCGCATGCTGGCGTTCCGCCCGGCCGATACCGACGACGCGCCGAAACCGGTGCTAAAGCCAGCGGGGATCAGCCAGGCCACAGCTGATCCTGCAACGCCGGTGGCAGCGCCAGCGGTAGCCGTGGCGCCGCCTGTCACGGTTGCGGCAGACCCTGTTCTGCCGGCTGTGGCGCCGCAGGCCCAGGAACCTGCGACGGTCGAGCCTGCGCCCCAGCCTGTGGTCGAGCCCGTTGTGGTAGCCGAACCTGTTCCGGTCGCAGAGCCCGAGCCCGAACCTGAGCCTCAAACCGAAGCTGAGGCAGAGGAGGTGCTCGACCTGCCGTGGGAGGCGCCTGCAACGGCCGTCGCGCCGGTCGTGGCTGAGCCTGCTGCAGCACCTGTTACCCCGGTGGCGCCCCAACAGGCCGCGCCGGCCCATGACCTTGAGCCGCCTTTCGATCCGTCCGCCTACGCTTCAGTAGGCATGGACCGCGATGATGAGCCGCCGCTGGACGAAGATTATTACGGTGGCGAAAGCGACCCGGTCGGCTTCAGCTACCTGGACGAGCTGGCCGAGCACATCCAGGAAGAGACACCCAAGCCATTGGCCGAACCGCTGCCTGCGGCCAAACCGGCCACCGGCCTTGCCCTGCAATGGCTGGAATTATTCCCGCAGTTGCCTGTGTCCGGGATGACAGGCAACATCGCGGCAAACTGTACGCTGATTGCCGCCGATGGCGACGACTGGCTGTTGCACCTGGACCCTGGCCAAGGTGCGTTGTTCAACGCCACTCAGCAGCGACGCCTGAACGAAGCGCTCAACCAGCACCTGGGGCGCACGCTGAACCTGCGCATCGAGTTGATCCTGCCCGAGCAGGAAACCCCGGCCCAGGCCGCCGCGCGCAAGCGCGCCGAGCGCCAGCAGGACGCGGTCACCTCGATCGAGCAGGATCCGTTGATCCAGCAGATGATCAAATTGTTCGGTGCCAAGGTGCGGCAGGATACTATTGAGCCTGTAGAGGCCCTGGCCAATCAGGGCCAGTAACGGATAACCATGCGGCCGGCCCTGCGCCGGGCCGCATCACATGACCCAATCGAGGTATACCCCCATGATGAAAGGTGGCATGGCCGGCCTGATGAAGCAGGCCCAGCAGATGCAGGAAAAGATGCAGAAGATGCAGGAAGAGCTGGCCAACGCTGAAGTCACCGGCCAGTCCGGCGGTGGTCTGGTGAGCGTGGTGATGACCGGTCGTCACGACGTCAAGCGTGTCAGCATCGACCAGAGCCTGATGTCGACCGACGAGGACGACAAGGAAGTGCTGGAAGACCTGATCGCCGCCGCGCTGAACGATGCGGTGCGCAAGGTTGAGCAGAGCAGCCAGGAAAAGATGGGCGGCATGACGGCTGGCATGCAACTGCCGCCGGGCTTCAAGATGCCGTTCTAAGGGCATTGCCATACCGAAAACCGCCGCTGAATCCAGCGGCGGTTTTTTTTGCAAAGATTTCACCCAAGGCGCGGTCTACTGATTTGACGCCACTGCCCTCGCTGGGTATAAACCGCCTCTTATTGAATTGTCAGGCCTTTCTCATGAGCTTCAGCCCCCTCATCCGCCAACTGATCGACGGCCTGCGTATTCTGCCCGGTGTCGGCCAGAAAACCGCCCAGCGCATGGCCCTGCAACTGCTCGAGCGCGACCGCAGTGGCGGGCTGCGCCTGGCCCAAGCGTTGACCCAGGCCATGGAAGGTGTAGGCCATTGCCGTCTGTGCCGTACCCTGACCGAGCAGGAGCTGTGCCCGCAATGCGCCGACACACGCCGTGATGACACCCAGCTGTGCGTGGTCGAGGGGCCGACCGATGTGTATGCAGTGGAGCAGACCGGCTACCGTGGTCGTTACTTCGTGCTCAAGGGTCACCTGTCACCGCTGGACGGCCTGGGGCCGGAGGCGATTGGCATTCCGCAACTGATGGCGCGTATCGAGGAGCAGGGCACCTTTACCGAGGTGATCCTGGCGACCAACCCGACGGTGGAGGGGGAGGCGACAGCGCATTACATTGCGCAGTTGCTGAGCGAGAAGGGGTTGGTGGCTTCGCGGATTGCCCATGGAGTGCCGCTGGGCGGAGAGCTGGAGCTGGTGGATGGCGGGACCTTGGCCCATGCGTTTGCGGGGCGTCGGCCGATTTCGCTCTGATTGAGAATGGTTGGGGCTGCAAAGCAGCCCCAAAACCCAACTCAGTACTCGCTAAGAGAAAACTCGGTCAGGCAGAAAGTCGGTACCCCGGCCGCCTGCAGGCGGCGCGACCCGTCCAGCTCCGGCAGATCGATGATCGCCGCCGCCTCGAACACCTGCGCCCCGGTACGGCGTACCAGGTTGGCCGCCGCCAGCAAGGTACCGCCCGTGGCGATCAAGTCATCGAAGATCAACACCGAATCCCCTTCGCACAGGCTGTCGGCATGCACTTCCAGGAAGGCCTCGCCGTACTCGGTCTGGTAGCCCTCGCTCAGTACGTCAGCCGGCAGTTTGCCTTGCTTGCGGAACAGGATCAGCGGCTTGTTCAGCTGGTGTGCGATGATCGAACCAATCAGAAAGCCCCGCGCATCCATGGCACCAATATGGCTGAACTCGGCCTCGACATAGCGCTCGATGAACTGGTCGGCCACATAGCGCAGCCCGCGCGGCGACTGGAACAGCGGGGTAATGTCGCGGAAGATCACGCCTGGCTTGGGGAAGTCCACTACCGGGCGGATGAGGGCTTTGAGGTCGAAGGTGTCGCTGTGCATTGTTGCGGGTATCCTGGGAAAACGAATGCCCAAGTATACCCGCTAAACGCTGGCCTCAGGCCTCGATTGCACCACCGGCCAGCGCACACAGCTGGATTGGGTCGAGAATGTGCACTTCCTTGCCTTCGGCGCGGATCAGGCCATTCTGCTGGAACCGGGTGAACACCCGCGAAACGGTTTCCACCGCCAGGCCCAGATAATTACCGATTTCGTTGCGCGACATGCTCAGGCGGAACTGGTTGGCCGAATAGCCGCGGGCGCGGAAGCGCGCCGACAGGTTGACCAGGAAGGTGGCAATGCGCTCGTCAGCGGTTTTTTTCGACAGCAGCAGCATCATTTGCTGGTCGTCGCGGATTTCCCGGCTCATGACCCGCATCAGCTGGCGGCGTAGCTGCGGCAGCTGTACCGACAGCTCGTCGAGGCGCTCGAAGGGAATCTCGCACACCGAAGTGGTTTCCTGAGCCTGCGCCGATACCGGGTAGGCCTCGGTGTCCATGCCCGACAGCCCGACCAGCTCGCTGGGCAGGTGGAAGCCGGTAATCTGCTCTTCGCCGCTGTCGCTGAGGCTGAAGGTTTTCAGGGCGCCGGAACGTACCGCGTAGACCGAGCCGAAATTGTCACCCTGGCGGAACAGGAACTCGCCTTTTTTCAGCGGACGGCCGCGTTTGACGATTTCATCCAGTGCATCCATGTCTTCCAGGTTCAGCGAAAGAGGCAGGCACAGGGGGGCCAGGCTGCAGTCCTTGCAGTGGGCCTGGTTGTGTGGGCGCAGTTTGACTGGCTCGGACATTTGAATCGATCCTTGTGGGAAAGCACACATAAGTCGTAAGGGTAACCTACGACACAGGGTGTAGGCCAGTGTGCGCGTTTTTGGTGCACACTGGCGAAACCCCGGCAGGTGCCCTGCCGGGAGTCTTTGTGCGCCCATAGTGTGCCCGGCAAGGAAACTTGTCCATGCGGTTGAACGCCTCGGTTTTCAGATCACCCGCGAGAAGCGCTGGCGGTTTTGCATGGCCAGGTAGGCGTCGAACACCATGCACACCGAGCGTGCCAGCAAGCGGCCCGCCGGCAAGATGCGGATGCCTTTGTCGTCCAGGCTGATCAGGCCGTCGCGCTGCAAGGTCAGCAGCTCGGGCCAGAGGTCGTTGAAGTAACCGCGAAAATCAAGGGTGAAGGCTTGCTCGATCGGCTCGAAGTCCAGCTCGAAATGGCAAATCAGTTGCTGGATCACCGCACGCCGCACGCGGTCGTCGTGGTTGCACAGCAGGCCGCGCTGGGTGGCCAGCTGTGCGTTGGACAGGCTGTCCTGGTAGGTGTTGAGGTCGCTGCTGTTCTGGCAGTACAGGTCGCCGATCTGGCTGATGGCCGACACGCCCAGGCCAATCAGGTCGCAATGCCCGTGGGTGGTGTAGCCCTGGAAGTTGCGCTGCAGGGTGCCTTCTTCCTGGGCAATGGCCAGCTCGTCGTCGGGCAGGGCGAAGTGGTCCATGCCGATGTAGCGGTAACCGGCGGCGGTCAGTTGGTCGATGGTGGCGTGCAGCATCTCCAGCTTGGCCGCCGCGCTGGGCAGGTCGTTGTTGTCGATACGCCGCTGCGGCATGAAGCGCTCGGGCAGGTGGGCGTAGTTGAACACCGACAGCCGGTCGGGCTGCAAGCGGATCACCTCTTCGACGGTGCGGGCAAAGCCTTCCGGGGTTTGCTTGGGCAGGCCGTAGATCAGGTCGAGGTTGATCGAGCGGAACTGCAACGTGCGTGCAGCTTCGATCAAGGTACGGGTTTGCTCAAGGCTTTGCAGGCGGTTGACCGCACGCTGCACGGCCGGATCAAGATCCTGCACGCCCAGGCTGACGCGGTTGAAACCCAGCTCGCGCAGCAGGCCCATGGTCGACCAGTCGGCTTCGCGGGGGTCGATTTCGATGCCGTAGTCGCCAGAATCGTCGTCCAGCAGGTGGAAGTGCTGGCGCAGGGTGGCCATCAGCTGGCGCAGTTCCACATGGCTGAGAAAGGTCGGCGTGCCGCCGCCAAAATGCAGCTGTTCAACACGTTGTTTAGGGGCCAGGTGGCAGGCGATCAGCTGGATTTCCTGCTCCAGGCGCTGCAAATAGGGCGCAGCGCGGGCGCGGTCCTTGGTGATGACCTTGTTGCAAGCGCAGTAGTAGCAGATGTTGGCGCAGAACGGCACATGCACGTACAGCGACAGCGGGCGCACGGCTCGACGACTCTCGCGCAGGGCATGGAGCAGGTCGAACGAGCCCACCTCGCTGTGCAGTTGCACGGCGGTCGGGTAAGAGGTGTAGCGTGGTCCGGCCAGATCGTAGCGGCGGATCAGGTCGGTATCCCAACGTAGGTCGTCGAGCATGAGGGCGGTCCCCGGAAAGAGCAGCAGTGCACCGGAGTCTATGGCCGTCTGTAGGAAACTGTGTTGATTTGTATCAAGGGCATTGGGGCGTCAAAGCAGCGCCCATCAATGCCCCATCAGCCAATGCTGGTGCGGCCCGGGCAGGGTCCACACCCCAAACAGCATCACCAACACCCCGCCAGCCACCCGCACACTGCGCCGTCTCAACAAAGCGTTTACCCGCTCCGCCGCCAACCCGGTAGCCAGCAGCACTGGCCAGGTCCCCACCCCGAACGTCAGCATCAACGCCGCGCTATACCCGGCGTTGCCTTGGCTTGCCGCCCACAACAGGGTGCTGTACACCAACCCGCACGGCAGCCACCCCCACAGCGCGCCCAGCAGTAATGCCCGGGGCAGGCTGGATACCGGCAGCAAGCGCGAAGCGACCGGCTGGATGTGCCGCCACAGGCCCCGGCCCAGCGCTTCGATGCGGGTCAGCCCGCTCCACCAGCCGGCCAGGTACAGGCCCATGGCAATCAGCAGCAGTGCCGCCAGCACCCGCAGTGCCAGTGCTGCCGGGCTGCTGGCCACGGCCCAGCCGGCCAGGCCCAGCAACAGGCCGGCACAGGCATAGCTGGTAATGCGCCCGAGGTTGTACGCCAGCAGCAGGCGCAAGCGCCGGCCACGCTGTTCGGGCGGGATGGCCAGGGTCAGCGCGCCCATCAGGCCGCCGCACATACCCAGGCAATGGCCGCCGCCAAGCAGGCCAAGGACCAGTGCCGAGCCCAGCAGGGGAAGCAGGTCAGGCACGGGGTGGTGGTTCCTTGTCGGTGTCGGCCTGCGCGTCTTCAGGCTTTACCGCCGCCTGGTGGCGCGGGTCCTGGTCGTCGAAGAGGATGCTATGGGCCGGGCCTTCGAGGTCGTCGTACTGGCCGCTGTCCACCGCCCAGAAGAAGATGTACACGGCCACGCCGACCAGCAGCAAAGCGGCGGGGATCATGACATAGAGGGCGGGCATGGCGACTTCCTCCCGGGCAGGGGTGCTTCGGTTTTCGGCAAGGCTGCTGCCGGGGGCATGCGGGTCAGGCGCAGGGCATTGAGCACCACGATCAGCGAGCTGACCGACATGCCGATGGCGGCCCACACCGGGGTAATCCAGCCGAGCGCGGCAAACGGCAACATCAGGCCATTATACAGCGACGCCCACAGCAGGTTTTCGAGGATATTGCGGCGGGTGCGGCGGGCCAGGTCGAAGGCCTGCACCAGTGCCTGAAGGCGGTTGGACAGCAGCACGGCATCGGCGCTGGTCTTGGCAAGGTCCGTGGCACTGCCCATGGCGATGCTGATATCGGCGGCGGCCAGCACTGGCACGTCGTTGACCCCGTCACCCAGCATCAGCACCTTGCTTCCGGCTGCCTGCAGCGCTTTCAGCCGGTCCAGCTTGTCGTCCGGGCGCAGGCCGCCAATGGCCTGGTCGATACCCAGCTGCGCGGCCACTTCGGCGACCATCGGCGAGCTGTCGCCCGACAGCAGCAGCGTACGCCAGCCACGGGCCTTGCAGGCGGCGAGCAGGGCAGGGGCATCGTCGCGCAGACGGTCGTCCAGGCCGAACCAGGCCAGCGGCCCCTGGCGGTCACCCAGCAGCAACCACTGGCCGCGCGGTTCCGGCACGCCGGGGATCTCCGCGCCGCTCAGGGCGCAGACGAAGGTGGCCTGGCCAATGCGCAGGCGCTGGCCGTCCACCAGGCCTTCCAGGCCCAGGCCGGGTAAGGTCTGCACATCATCCGCGGGTGTGGCGGTGCGGCCAAAGGCGCGGGCGATGGGGTGTTCGGAGCGGTTTTCCAGCGCGGCTGCCAGGGCCAGGCAGCGGTCGGCGGGCAGGCTGCCGAGTGGGCGGATGCTGCGCAGGGTAAGGCGGCCTTCGGTCAGTGTGCCGGTCTTGTCGAAAATCACCGTGTCGATCTGGTTCAGGCCTTCCAGCACATGGCCACGGGTGACCAGCAGGCCGAGCTTGTGCAGGGTGCCGGTGGCGGCGGTCAGCGCCGTTGGCGTGGCCAGGGACAGCGCGCAAGGGCAGGTGGCTACCAGCATCGCCAGCACGATCCAGAACGCGCGCGCCGGGTCCAGATACCACCACCACAGGCCGATGGCCACGGCGGCCAGCAACGAGAACAGCAGGAACCACTGCGAGGCCCGGTCGGCGATTTCGGCCAGGCGTGGTTTTTCGGTTTGCGCACGTTCCAGCAAACGCACGATGGCCGACAGCCGCGAATCGTGGCCCAGTGCTTCAACCTCCACGTTCAGCGTGCTTTCGACGTTCAGCGTGCCGCCGGTGACCCGCTCACCCACCCGGCGCGGTTGTGGCAGGTATTCGCCGGTCAGCAACGATTCATCCACACTGGAGCGGCCTTCGACAATGCGCCCGTCGGCGGGGATCACGGCGCCCGGCAGTACTTGCACCGTGTCACCGCATTGCAGTTCGCTGAGCAGGATGCGTTCGCTGCGGCCGATGGTATCCAGGCGCAGGCACGAGGCTGGCAGCAGGTTGACCAGTTGCGCGGTGGCGGCGGCAGTGCGTTCGCGGGCGCGGCGCTCCAGGTAGCGGCCGGTGAGCAGGAACAAGGCGAACATACCCACGGTGTCGAAATACAGCTCTCCACTGCCGGTGATGGCGGTCCAGATGCCGGCGCCGAAGGCCAGGCCAATGGCCAGCGACACCGAAACGTCCATGGTCAGGTGGCGGGTGCGCAGGTCGCGTGCTGCGCCTTTGAAGAACGGCGCGCAGCTGTAGAACACGATGGGGATGGTGAGAAACAGCGCCACCCAGCGCAGGATGGTGTGCAGTTCAGGCGACAGGTCGATGTTGAATTCCGGCCAGGTGGCCATGGTTGCCATCATTGCCTGGAACCACAGCAGCCCGGCCACGCCCAGGCGGCGCAGGGCGCTACGGTTCTCGCGGGCCAGCTGTTCGGCCGCCTGGTCGGGTTGGTAGGGGTGGGCGGCGTAGCCGATCTGGCGCAGCTCGGCCAGCAGGCGGGAAAGCGGCTGTTGCTTGTCGTCCCAGTTCAGCAGCAGGCGGTGGTTGGACAGGTTCAGACGGGCTTCGGCGACGCCGGGCAGGTTGCGCAGGTGTTTTTCGATCAGCCAGCCGCAGGCGGCGCAGCTGATGCCTTCGACCAGCAGGGTGGTTTCGGCCAGTTCGCCCTGGTGGCGCACGAAGCTTTGCTGCACGTCGCTACGGTCGTACAGGGCCAGCTCGTCTTGCAGCTGTTTGGGCAAGGCTTCGGGGTTGGCGCTGTTGTCGCTGCGGTGCTGGTAGTAGTGCTCCAGGCCACCGGCTACGATCGACTCGGCCACCGCCTGGCAACCGGGGCAGCAGAACTGCCGAGGCTGGCCAAGGACCACGGCGGTGAAGCGGCTGCCAGCGGGGACGGGCAGGGCGCAGTGGTAGCAGGGGGTGGGTTGGGTCATAAGGCGAACACGCATTGGCTGACAGGAGCGGACCCTGTGGGAGCGGGCGTATCCCGCGAATGGGCCGGTACAGGCAACATCATATGCAGCTCTGGCCCCTTCGCGGGACAAGCCCGCTCCCACAGGTATGAAGGTGATGCGGCTATTGGTGTTCGGCACCCTGTATAGCTTCGTCACCCAGCTGCAAGGTCACACCATGCTCCACTTTTTCCTCTTCGAACAAGCGCCACACCTGGCCACCTTCGCTACCCAGCAGCTCAACAAAGCGCCGCCCGTCCACCTTGTCTTCCAGTTGCCCCACATAACGCCCTGCGTCAACCCGGCTCAGCAGCACCCTGCGGTCTTTCTCCGGCTGGGTAGGCGAAATCAGGTTCAGCTCCAGGCTCTGCGGGCCGCTGTTGCCGGTCAGGCGCAGGTCCACTTCGCCTGTGAGCTCGTCCAGGTGCACGCTGGCCTTCAGCCCCAGCTGCTGCGCCAGCAGTTCACGGTCGAGCGAGCGGTTGATGCCCTTGCCGGCCTCGTAGTAGTTGTCGTTCACCAGGTTGTCCGGGTTGTTCACGGCGATACTGACCATGGTCAGGCTCAGGCACACGGAGGTGGTGAGGATGCCGATGATGATCCAGGGCCAGAGGTGCTTGTACCAGGGGCTGGCGGCGGTGGCGACAGGCATTGTGCGTTATCTCTCTTAGCGGATCTGTGGGCCGATGAAACGGCTCTTGGCTTCAACCTGAGCGTCACTGTCGTCGGCGCTTTTGAGGATGAAGGTGATTTCGTTGGTGGTCGAGGGCAGCTTCTCGGGGGCGACCGACAGCTGCACCGGCAGGCTGACGATATCACCGGCAGCCACGCGGATCTCGCGCTGGCCCTCAAGCTTGAGGTCTGGCAGGCCGGCGGCGTCCAGTACGTAGACGTGGTCGCGCTGGTCCTTGTTCATCACCTTCAGGCTGTACACGTTCTCGATCCTGCCCTGGGCGTTCTCGCGGTACAGCACGCGGTCCTTGCTGACGTCGAAGCCGACCAGCGAGCGGGTGGCGAAGGCGGTGGCCAGGCCGATGATCATCACCAGCAGCACCACGGCATAGCCGATCAGGCGCGGGCGCAGCATGTGGGTCTTCTGCCCGGACAGGTTGTGTTCGGTGGTGTAGCTGATGAGCCCTTTGGGGTAGTTCATCTTGTCCATGATGTTGTCACAGGCGTCGATGCACGCGGCGCAGCCGATGCACTCGATCTGCAGGCCGTCACGGATGTCGATGCCGGTAGGGCAGACCTGGACGCACAGGGTGCAGTCAATGCAGTCACCCAGCCCCTGTGCCTTGTAGTCGGCATCCTTTTTACGCGGGCCGCGTGTTTCGCCGCGGCGCGGGTCGTAGGAAACAATCAGCGTGTCCTTGTCGAACATCACGCTCTGGAAGCGGGCGTAGGGGCACATGTAAACGCACACCTGTTCGCGCAGCCAGCCGGCGTTGCCGTAGGTGGCGAGGGTGAAGAACCCGACCCAGAAGTAGGCCCAGCCATCGGCTTGGCCGGTGAAGAACTCGATGACCAGTTCGCGGATGGGCGAGAAATAGCCCACAAAGGTCATGCCGGTGACGAAGCCGATCAGCAGCCATAGGCTGTGCTTGGCGAATTTTCGCAGGAACTTGTTGCCGCTCATGGGAGCTTTGTCGAGCTTCATGCGCTGGTTGCGGTCGCCTTCGGTGACTTTCTCGCACCACATGAAAATCCATGTCCACACGCTTTGCGGGCAGGTGTAGCCGCACCACACCCGGCCGGCGAACACGGTGATGAAGAACAGGCCGAAGGCGGCGACGATCAGGATGCCCGACAGCAGGATGAAGTCCTGTGGCCAGATGGTAGCGCCGAAAATGTAGAACTTGCGCTCGGGCAGGTTCCACCACACGGCCTGGTGACCCCCCCAGTTCAGCCATACGGTGCCGAAGTACAGCAGGAACAACACGGCACCACCGACCATGCGCAGGCGGCGGAACAGGCCGGTGAAGGCGCGGGTGTAGATCTTTTCCCGGGAGGCGTAGAGGTCGACGGAATCCTTCCCTTTGCTGGCAGGCGGGGTGACGTCATGTACCGGAATTTGCTTGCTCATCATCAAGTCCCACGGCAGTGGAGAAACGCCGCGGCCAGTGCGTGCCGGCCGCAGTCTCGCGCAATCTGCTAGCGCTCTACGGCCCATGATACGCCGCTGATGGCGGTATGGGGTCGCACTGCGACCTTTAGTCGCGTTGGGTTTGTGGTATGAATCGTGTTATGGCGGGTGTCAATTGATCCAGGTCATCAGCCTGCAAGAAATGCTTGGCTGTACCGGCCTCTTCCCGGGCTTGCCCGCGAAGAGGCCAGGCCTGCCTTACTCGGCCTTGGCCGGTTCAGCCTGGTGCGACAGGCTATACACATAAGCCGCCAGCAAGTGCACCTTGTCATTACCCTGCAACTGTTCCTGCGCCGGCATCTGCCCTTGGCGACCATAACGGATGGTCTGTTGCAGCTGGGCAAAGCTGGACCCGTAGATGAACGCCTGCGGGTGGGTCAGGTTCGGCGCGCCCATGGCCGGTGTGCCTTTGCCTTCCGGCCCGTGGCAGGCCACGCAGTTGGCGGCGAAGATCTTCTGACCGTTCTCGGCATCGGCCTTGACGCCTTCCGGCAGGGTGCGGCCATCCAGCTTGCTGACCACGAACGCTGCCACGTCGGCCACGCCCTGATCACCGATCACCTCGGCCCAGGCCGGCATCACGCCGTGGCGGCCGCCCATGATGGTGGTCTTGATGGTGTCGGGCTCGCCGCCCCAGCGCCAGTCGTTGTCGGTGAGGTTAGGGAAGCCGAAGGCACCCTTGGCGTCGGAGCCGTGGCACACCGAGCAGTTGGAGGCGAACAGCCGCGCGCCCATTTTCAGCGCCTGCGGATCCTTGGCCACGTCCTCGATGGGCATGGCGGCAAATTTGGCGAAGATCGGCCCGAAGCGGGCGTCGGCCTTGGCCATTTCCTTTTCCCACTCGTGCACGCCGGTCCAGCCCGGCTGGCCGTTGGAAAACTCGGTCTGCTTGTCGTTGTCCAGGTACGAGTAGCCCGGCAGCACGCCTTTCCAGTTGCCCAGGCCCGGGTACAGCACCAGGTAGCCAAGGGCGAAGATGATGGTGCCGACGAACAGCCAGAACCACCATTTCGGCAGCGGGTTGTCATATTCCTCGATGCCATCGAAGGCATGCCCGACGGTTTCGTCGGTCACCTCTTCGCGCTGGCCCTTGCGGGTGGACAGCAGCAGCCAGGTCAACGAGAAGATGGTGCCCAGGGTCAGGACGGTAACGTACAGACTCCAGAAGGTTGTCATTGTTGTTTGCTCCCAGAAGCTTTTGCTTGCTCGACGTGCCGGGTGGCCTCGGGGTCATCCGCGAAGGGCAGTTGGGTCGCTTCGTCGAAGTCCTTTTTACGCCGTGGGTTAAACACCCACAGCGCCAGGCCCACGAACGCCACCATCACCACGACGGTGCCCAGGCCGCGAATCATCCCGATATCCATCAGCGTCACCGTTTGCTTTTGATGATGGTGCCAAGACCTTGCAGGTACGCGACGATGGCGTCCATTTCGGTCTTGCCCTTGACCGCGTCACGCGCGCCGGCAATGTCGGCGTCGGTGTACGGGGTGCCGAGTGTGCGCAGCACTTCCAGTTTTTTCGCGGTGTCCTTGCCGTCGAGCTTGTTCTCGACCAGCCACGGGTAGGACGGCATCTTCGACTCCGGTACCACGTTGCGTGGGTTGTACAGGTGCGCACGGTGCCAGTCATCGGAGTAGCGGCCACCCACGCGGGCCAGGTCCGGCCCGGTGCGCTTGGAGCCCCACAGGAACGGGTGGTCCCACACGCTTTCGCCGGCTACCGAGTAGTGGCCGTAGCGCTCGGTTTCGGCGCGGAACGGGCGGATCATCTGCGAGTGGCAGCCCACGCAGCCTTCGCGGATGTAGATGTCGCGGCCTTCCACTTCCAGCGCGGTACGCGGCTTCATGCCTTCAACGGGTTTGTTGGTGACGTCCTGGAAAAACAGCGGGACGATCTGGGTCAGGCCACCGACGCTCACGGCGATGACCATGAAGAAGGCCAGCAGGCCTATGTTCTTCTCGACGGCTTCATGCTTCATCAGTGCGCTCCCACAACGACGATCTTGGCGGCTTCCTCAGCCTGTGCCGGGTTGGCGGCACGTACGGTACGGAACACGTTGTAGGCCATCAGCAGCATGCCGCTGGCGAAGAACGCACCGCCCAGGGCGCGGACGATATAACCAGGGTGGCTGGCCTGCAGGGCTTCGACGAAGGAGTAGGTGAGGGTGCCGTCATCGTTGATGGCGCGCCACATCAGGCCTTGGGTGATGCCGTTGACCCACATCGAGGCGATGTACAGCACGGTACCGATGGTGGCGAGCCAGAAGTGCGCGTTGATCAGGCCGATGCTGTGCATCTGCTCGCGGCCGTAGAGTTTCGGGATCATGTGGTACACGGCACCGATCGAGATCATGGCTACCCAGCCGAGGGCGCCGGCGTGGACGTGGCCGATGGTCCAGTCGGTGTAGTGCGACAGCGAGTTCACGGTCTTGATGGCCATCATCGGGCCTTCGAAAGTGGACATGCCGTAGAACGCCAGCGAAACGACCAAAAAGCGCAGAATCGGGTCGGTGCGCAGTTTGTGCCAGGCGCCCGACAGGGTCATCATGCCGTTGATCATGCCACCCCAGCTAGGCGCCAGCAGGATGATCGACATCACCATGCCCAGCGACTGTGCCCAGTCAGGCAGGGCGGTGTAGTGCAGATGGTGAGGGCCGGCCCAGATGTACAGGGTGATCAGCGCCCAGAAGTGCACGATCGACAGGCGATACGAGTAGATCGGCCGTTCGGCCTGCTTGGGCACGAAGTAGTACATCATCCCCAGGAAGCCGGTGGTGAGGAAGAAGCCCACGGCGTTGTGGCCGTACCACCACTGGATCATCGCGTCGGTGGCACCGGAGTACGCCGAGTACGACTTGAACAGGCTCACCGGCAGCGAGATGTGGTTGACGATGTGCAGCATCGCGGTCACCACGATGAAGGCGCCGTAGAACCAGTTGCCGACATAGATGTGCTTGGTCTTGCGCTTGACGATGGTGCCGAAGAACACCAACCCGTAGGTCACCCAGACGATGGCCAGCAGGATCGCCAGCGGCCACTCGAGCTCGGCGTATTCCTTGGTGGTGGTGTAGCCCATCGGCAGGGTGATCAGCGCGCCGACGATCACCGCCTGCCAACCCCAGAAGGTGAAGGCCGCCATGCTGTCGGAGATCAGCCGGGTCTGGCAGGTGCGTTGCACCACGTAGTAGCTGGTGCCGAACAGCGCACAGCCCCCGAAGGCGAAGATCACCAGGTTGGTGTGCAGCGGGCGCAGGCGGCCGAAGCTGGTCCAGGGCAGGTCCAGGTTCAGTTGCGGCCATACCAGCTGCGAGGCGATGAAGACGCCGAGGCCCATGCCAAGGATCCCCCAGACCACCGTCATGATGGCGAACTGGCGGACGACCTTATAGTTATAAGCAGTCGGACTGATTGCTGTGCTCATGCTAAGGTTCCACGGTTTTGATGTTCTTGTTGGTCGAAAAATCGGCGCCAGTATTGATAACCATCAGGGTTACCGCAACGCAACTTTGGTACGCCGACCCGTGTCCGAGCCCGTTCGCTGATGTCCCGCAGCGATCGGGTCCGGACGATTGTACACAAATAAATATCTGTAATGTGTACCGTTTTTCATCTTTTTCTGATCGATCGGTCAGGCTTTTTACCGGGACGGCGACAGGCTATGCGCCGCGTCTGCATCGGTCCTTTCGGAGCGAAGCCCACTGTGGCAACAAGCTTAGTTCTGTTCGGAGGGGGTGCAAGGGAGGGAGTACGGCGGGGGAGAGCTGGGGCCGCAACGCGGCCCCGAGGTATTACTTGGCAGTCACAGTTTCAGCTGCGCCATCTTGCGACAGGCTATACACATAAGCCGCCAGCAGGTGCACTTTGTCATTACCCTGGATCTCGGCCTGCGCCGGCATCTGCCCTTGGCGACCATAGCGAATGGTCTGTTGCAGCTGGGCAAAGCTCGACCCATAGATGAACGCCTGCGGGTGGGTCAGGTCTGGCGCGCCCATGGCGGGAGTGCCTTTGCCTTCCGGTCCGTGGCAGGCCACGCAGTTGCCGGCGAAGATCTCCTTGCCTTTGGCCGGGTCGGCCTTGGCGCCTTCCGGCAGGCTGCGGCCGTCCATGCTGGTCAGCACGAACGCGGCCACATCGGCCACACCCTGCTCGCCGATCACCTCGGCCCAGGCCGGCATCACACCATGGCGGCCGTTCATGATCGACGCCTTGATGGTTTCTGCATCGCCGCCCCAGCGCCAGTCCTTGTCGGTGAGGTTGGGGAAGCCGAAGGCACCCTTGGCGTCCGAGCCATGGCACACCGAGCAGTTGGAGGCAAACAGGCGGCCGCCCATTTCCAGCGCTTGCGGGTCCTTGGCGACTTCTTCCACGGGCATGGCGGCGTACTTGGCGAAGATCGGGCCAAATCGGGCATCGGCCTTGTCCATTTCCTTCTGCCATTCATTCACGCCAGTCCAGCCGTTTTCATAACCCGGCAAGATGCCTTTCCAATTGCCCAGGCCCGGGTAGAGGATCAGGTAGCCGACCGAGAACACCAGGGTGCCGACGAACAGCCAGAACCACCACTTGGGCAGCGGGTTGTCGTACTCCTCGATGCCGTCGAAGCTGTGGCCCATGGTCTGGTCAGTGGTGTTCTTGCTCTCGCCCTTGCGGGTGGCGAGCAACAGCCAGGTCAGGCCAATCAGGCTACCGATGGTCAGTACGCTGATGTACGTACTCCAGAAGGTGGTCATTGCCCGTTACTCCTTTTTGCAGCAGGTTCCTGCCCGGCAGGGGGCAGGCGGTCGTCGACGAAGGGCAGCAGGCGCGCTTCGGCGAAATCACGGTCGCGGCGACGGTTGAATACCCACAGCGAGAGGCCGATGAAGGCGATCATCACCACCAGGGTGCCCAGGCCGCGGATCATGCCGATGTCCAGTTCCATCGCACTCACCTCTTGTTCTTGATCGCGGTGCCGAGCACCTGCAGGTAGGCGACCAGCGCGTCCATTTCGGTCTTGCCCTTGACCGCGTCACGGGCGCCGGCAATGTCGGCGTCGGAGTACGGCACGCCCAGGGTGCGCAGGGTGCGCATCTTGGTGTCGGTGTGGCTGTTGTCGACTTGCTGGGCGACCAGCCACGGGTACGCCGGCATCTTCGACTCCGGTACCACGTTGCGCGGGTTGTACAGGTGCGCGCGGTGCCAGTCGTCCGAGTAGCGGCCACCCACGCGGGCCAGGTCTGGCCCAGTGCGCTTGGAACCCCACAGGAACGGGTGGTCCCATACACTTTCGCCGGCTACCGAGTAGTGGCCGTAGCGCTCGGTTTCGGCGCGGAACGGGCGGATCATCTGCGAGTGGCAGCCCACGCAGCCTTCGCGGATGTAGATATCGCGGCCTTCCAGCTGCAGCGCGGTATAGGGTTTCATGCCTTCCACCGGCTTGTTGGTGACGTCCTGGAAGAACAGCGGGACGATCTGGGTGAGGCCGCCGATGCTGACGGCGAACACCATCAGCAGGGCCATCAGGCCGACGTTTTTCTCGATGACTTCATGTTTCATCAGGCGTTTCTCCTCAAGCCAACTGGGCGTTCGCAGGGGCGACGTCAAGCGCTGGCGAACGCACGGTGCGCCAGGTGTTCCAGGCCATCAGGAACATGCCGCTGAGGAAGATCGCGCCGCCAACGAAGCGCACGACAAAGCCTGGGTGGCTGGCCACCAGGGTTTCCACGAACGAGTAGGTGAGCGTGCCGTCGCTGTTGACCGCGCGCCACATCAGGCCCTGGGCAATGCCGTTGACCCACATCGAGGCGATGTACAGCACGGTGCCGATGGTGGCCAGCCAGAAGTGCGCGTTGATCAGGCCGAGGCTGTACATCCGCTCTTTGCCGAACACTTTCGGGATGGTGTGGTACAGCGCGCCGATCGAGATCATCGCCACCCAGCCGAGGGCGCCGGCGTGCACGTGGCCGATGGTCCAGTCGGTGTAGTGGGACAGGGCGTTGACCGTCTTGATGGCCATCATCGGGCCTTCGAAGGTGGACATGCCGTAGAACGCCAGCGACACCACCAAAAAGCGCAGGATCGGGTCGCTGCGCAGTTTGTGCCAGGCGCCCGACAGGGTCATCATGCCGTTGATCATGCCGCCCCAGCTCGGTGCCAGCAGGATCAGCGACATCACCATGCCCAGCGATTGCGCCCAGTCGGGCAGGGCGGTGTAGTGCAGGTGGTGCGGGCCGGCCCAGATGTACAGGGTGATCAGCGCCCAGAAGTGCACGATCGACAAGCGATAGGAATACACCGGGCGTTCGGCCTGCTTGGGCACGTAGTAGTACATCATCCCCAGGAAGCCCGCAGTCAGGAAGAAGCCCACCGCGTTGTGGCCGTACCACCACTGCACCATGGCGTCGGTAGCGCCGGCGTACACCGAATACGACTTGGTCAGGCTGACCGGCAGTTCCAGGTTGTTGACGATGTGCAGCAACGCCACGGTCAGGATGAAGGCCCCGAAGAACCAGTTACCCACGTAGATGTGCTTGGTGTTGCGCTTCATCAGCGTGCCGAAGAACACGATGGCGTAGGCCACCCAGACGATGGTGATCAGGATGTCGATCGGCCATTCCAGTTCGGCGTATTCCTTGGAGCTGGTGTATCCCAGCGGCAGGCTGATGGCCGCCAGCAGGATCACCAGTTGCCAGCCCCAGAAGGTGAACGCGGCCAGGCCCGGTGCGAACAGGGTGGTCTGGCAGGTGCGTTGCACCGAATAATAGGAGGTGGCGAACAGCGCGCAGCCGCCGAACGCGAAGATCACCGCATTGGTATGCAGGGGGCGCAGGCGGCCGAAGCTGGTCCAGGGGAGGTCGAAGTTGAGGGAAGGCCAGGCGAGCTGGGCGGCGATGAAGACGCCGAGCCCCATCCCGACGATTCCCCACACCACCGTCATGATGGCGAATTGGCGGACCACCTTGTAGTTATAGGCGGTACTGCTGGTTGTGTTCATGTATGGGTTCCCATCCACGGTTATTTGGCAGGCTTTACAGCGAGGCAAGCATGATTAATGGGCAAAGTGCCGGTATTGACGGGGATCAATGGGCGAAGGTCGGAAATGTCCCAGGCTTGCGCTGCGATCCTCCACAGGCTGAAGGTAAAGACGGCTACAAGGGCTGCCTGATCCTGGCCCATGGCGCCGGTGCGCCGATGGACAGCGGGTTCATGGACGAAATGGCGCAAAGGCTTGCGGCACTTGGCGTGGCGGTCGTGCGCTTCGAGTTCCCGTACATGGCCGAGCGCAGGGTTACCGGTGGCAAGCGGCCGCCGAACCCGCAGAAAGTGTTACTGGAATGCTGGCGCGAGGTGTACCGGCAGGTGCGACCTTTGGTCGCGGGCAGGTTGGCGGTGGGTGGCAAGTCCATGGGCGGGCGCATGGCCAGCCTGCTGGCCGACGAACTGGGTGCGGATGCGCTGGTGTGCCTGGGCTATCCGTTCTACGCGGTGGGTAAACCCGAGAAGCCGCGCGTGGAGCACCTGGCCGGGTTGAAAACACCGACGTTGATCGTGCAGGGCGAGCGCGATGCGCTGGGCAACCGTGAGGCGGTGGCAGGGTATGCGTTGTCGCCGGCGATCGAGGTGAGCTGGCTAGTGGCGGGGGACCATGACCTGAAGCCGTTGAAGGCTTCGGGGTTCAGCCATGAGCAGCATTTGCAGGCGGCGGCTGAAAAGGTTGCGGCATTCCTGAAGGGTTGTTAATGCTGGATTCTTCGCGGGCTAGCCCGCGAAGAGGCCGGATCGGGCTACGGCTTAGTCGCGGTACTCGCACAGGTAGGCGGTATCCACTTTCACCTGCAGCTGGAACTTGCTGTCAGCCGGTACATTGAACTTGTCGCCCGCCTTGAAGGTTTCCCAGTTGTCGCTGCCTGGCAGCTTCACGGTCAGCGCACCCGACACCACATGCATGATCTCGCGTTTGGCGGTACCGAACTCGTATTCGCCCGGGGCCATCACGCCGACAGTGGCCGGGCCTTCTTCGCCCGCGAATGCGATCGACTTGACGGTGCCGTTGAAGTACTCGTTGACCTGGAACATGGGCGACTCCTGAACAGGGTGATGAAAAAGAGCTGGCCAGTATGCCCAAGCCCATTGCCTGCGTCATCTGCTTTCAGGGGCGATTGGCGGGGAGCGTCAGCGGCAGCAACCGCGCCGTATTGCGCGCGTCTTCCAGCGCCCTGTGCTGCTGCCCGCAAAAGTGCATGCCGGCCAGTTGCAAGGCCCCGTTCAAACCCGTGGGGCGTTGCAGGTGGCGGGCTTTGGCAAAGCGCTGTTTGAGGTTGATGTGCGGCAGGGTGCGCAGCAGGCTGTCGAGCCCGTGCTGCTGCCATTCCTGGTGCAGTTGCTGGCGGTCGTAGTCGCCCCAGCTGACCCAGGCCTGAAGCTGCCCACGGTGGTGCCCGAGCCAGCGCTCGAAACTTGCCCACACCTCGTGAAACGGTGCGGCGCCGTCCACGCAGGCCTGGCTGATGTGCGTCAGCTCACGGCAGAACGGGGTAAGCTGCGGACGCCGCCGTGGCCGCACAAAACGCTGGAAATGGTCGACCTCGCGGCCTTCGCGGGTGACCAGGCTTGCGCCGATTTCAATGATTTCCATCTCTGTGACCGGCCACCCACCATCGTCGGTGGTGGCTTCCAGGTCGATCACCAACCAATGGCCCATACCAGGCTCCCTTGCAGATCCTGCTAGAGCGTAGCCAATGTCTGGGCATACGGCACCCTATGGCATTTTGCCGCCTGCTTTGGCACAAAGACTGGGAACCGGCAGTTGTGCCGCCAAGGGAAAACGCCTAGCTTAGACGGACCCAGGCATGAACCGTGATGAGTGTCCGTCTTGACTCCAGCGCCCGGCCTCAAGGCCCTGTCCTCCCTGATGCTGCTGGCCGTGTATTGGTTGGCGGTGCCGGCATGGGCCGCAGATGCCGTCGAGGTGAAGATCGGCGCTGCGCACTTCCCGCCTTACACGGTACGCCCCGAACAGGGGGCGGACACCGGCCTGCTGCCGCAGTTGGTCGACGCACTCAACCGCTTGCAACAGGGTTACCACTTTGTCCTGGTGCCCACGTCCATCCAGCGGCGTTTTGGTGACTTCCAGCAGGGCCGCACCGACATGGCCATTTTCGAGAACCCGCAATGGGGCTGGGAGCAGATTGCCCACCAGACCGTGGACATGGGCCTGGAAGATGCCGAAGTGTTCGTCGCCCGCCAGGCCAATGGCCGTGACCCGCGTTACTTCGACGACCTGAGTGGCAAACGCCTGGCCTTGTTCAACGGCTACCACTACGCGTTCGCCCGTTTCAACTCCGACCCGGACTACCTGCGCAAGGCGTACAACGCGACCTTGACGTACTCCCATGACAGCAACCTGCTGATGGTACAGGCCGGTCGCGCCGACATCGCCCTGGTCACACGCTCCTACCTCAGCGACTTCATGGCGCGCAACCCGGCCAGCAAGGCGCAGCTGGTGCCTTCGCAACGCATTGACCAGGTGTATCACCACTACGCCTTGCTACGCCCGGGGGCACCTATCGGCGAGCAGTCGTTCGCCGGCTTGCTGCGAGACCTGCGTGACAGCGGTGAGCTGGCACGGATCTTCGAGCCTTACCGCATCACGGTTTCGGCCCCGAAAGACTAAATTCATGCGCCACGGCAACGTTCTCAGCAGTGAGCCTTTTCTTCATTTTCGTGAGTCAAGCCCATGCCGTTCGATGCCGCTTCGCAGCCCCTGTCACCGCCACGCTGGCGCCACCTCAGTGCCGAGGAGGGGGGCGGCTGGCTGAGCCTTACCCTTGAAGGCCGGCCGTTGATCCAGGTGCGCCTGGAGGCCGGTGCCACCTTGCATGTTCACCTTGAACGCCTATGCCCCGAGCGCCCGTACCAGGCCTTGTGGGCTGCCTGTTACTGGTTGCTGTCTCGCGACACGGCCTGCCAGCGCCTGGTCTGGCACTTGCCGGATGCACAGCCTCAGGCGCTGGCTTGTGGTTTGCTGCGGGTGGGCGAGCAGCCTGGCCAATACCTGTGCGAGCGGTCGTTGTTCTGGCAGTTGCCACAGCCTTGGCTGGGGGAGTCGGTGGCGGCGGTGTACCCGCAGCAGATGCAGATCAGCAACGGCAAACGCCACCCACGCCGCGCGCCCAAGCCGCGTGGTGAGGTGTACCGGCGCTTCGATGCGCGCCTGGGCAGTTGGGTGTCGTTGCGCACCCTGGAGATCGAGCACGACCTGGAGCGTTTCAACCGCTGGCAGAACAACCCACGGGTAGAGGCATTCTGGCAGGAGGGCGGTACGCTGGCGCAGCACCGTGAATACCTGGACAAACTCGAAGCCGACCCGCATACCCTGACGCTGATCGGCTGCTTTGATGACCAGCCGTTTGCCTACTTCGAGGCGTACTGGGCCAAGGAAGACCGCATTGCTCCGTTCTACCCGGCCGATGATTACGACCGTGGCATCCACATGCTGGTCGGCGAAGAGAGCCATCGCGGGCCACACAAAGTGGCCAGCTGGCTGTCGGCGCTGGTGCACTACCTGTTCCTGGATGACCCGCGTACCCAGCGGGTGGTGGCTGAGCCGCGCGCCGACAACGGCAAGATGATCGGCTACATGCAGGACCAGTGCTTCCATTGCGACAAGGAGTTCGACTTCCCGCACAAGCGGGCGGCGTTGATGATTCTGGGGCGGGAACGCTTCTTCGATCGCTGCAAACTGGCTTGAGGGCCATGGGGCCGCTTAGCGGCCCCATAAGATCAGCCTTGGCGATTGGCCGTCTTGCGGCAATGCACCAGTGCATCGCGGATCATGAAGTTGACCAGTGTCGGCGACACGCCCAGCTCCTTGGCGATGTCTTTCTGCGGCACGCCATGCAGGCGGTACATCTCGAAGGCGTAGCGGGTGCGCTGCGGCAGCTCGTTCAGCGCCTCGGCGATGTCATCCAGCGCGGCGAGGTTGATGTGCGTGGCTTCGGGCGAGGCGTTCTGGATGACCACATTCAGGCCTTCCTCCTCGCTGCCGGAGTATTTCAGCTCCATCGCCTGCTTGCGGTAATGGTCGATCGCCAGGTTGCGCACGATCTGGAACAGGTAGCTGAGCTGCGCCTTGAACGACGATGTGATCTGCGGGGCGGCGCTGAGCCGGAAGAAGGCGTCCTGCACCACATCTTCGGCACGCGAGCGGCAGCCGGTAATGCGCGCAGCGATCTTGACCAGGATGCTGCGGTTGTCGACGAAGGCCTGCAGTAATGGTGAATCGCACTTACTTGTGGATAGTTGTTCCGCCATGGAAATCACCTTGTCACAGAGGGGAAAGGAGGCACCCAAGGTTGGGAAGCTTCCTACGACGTGCGACAAGCTATTCAGAATGATAATGATTGTCAAATACGAAACGTAATTAGTATCTGTATCTTTCAGTTCTAAGGGCGCGGGCCTCTGTCCCGTTAATTTCTGCCCCCGCCCATCCGTTCCCCTGTGTACATCCTTGGTCGCCAATTGCTGCCCGCCACGTTCGCGTTGCAGCCGGCCCGACTCAACCAGACACTGGCAGGAACACCCCATGACGGACGCCTTCGAACTCCCGCTCTCGCTGGTCCAGGCTCTGGCGCAACGCGCCGCACAGACCCCGGACAAGGTAGCCTTGCGCTTTCTGGCCGACGCCCCTGGCGAGCAGGCGGTGCTCAGCTATCGGGACCTCGACCAGCGCGCGCGCACCATCGCCGCCGCCCTGCAGGCCCGTGCCAGCTTCGGCGACCGTGCGGTGTTGTTGTTCCCCAGTGGCCCGGATTATGTGGCAGCGTTCTTTGGCTGCCTGTATGCGGGCGTGATCGCGGTGCCGGCCTACCCGCCGGAGTCTGCACGTCAGCACCACCAGGAACGCCTGCTGTCGATCATCGCCGATGCCGAACCACGCCTGCTGTTGACCGTGACGGCGTTGCACGAAAACCTGCAGGGCCTGGAAGCGCTGGCGGCGCACAACGCCCCCGAACTGCTGGCGGTGGACGGCCTGGACCCGGCGCTGGCGGCGAACTGGCGCGCGCCCACGCTGAAGGGCGATGACATCGCCTTCCTGCAATACACCTCGGGCTCCACCGCGTTGCCCAAGGGCGTGCAGGTCAGCCATGGCAACCTGGTGGCCAACGAACAGTTGATCCGCCAAGGCTTCGGCATCGACCTCAACCCCGACGACGTGATCGTCAGCTGGCTGCCGCTCTATCACGACATGGGCCTGATCGGTGGCCTGCTGCAGCCAATTTTCAGCGGCGTGCCGTGCGTGCTGATGTCGCCGGGCTACTTCCTGGCCCGGCCACTGCGCTGGTTGCAGGCCATCAGCGAGTACGGTGGCACCATCAGCGGCGGCCCCGATTTCGCCTACCGCCTGTGCAGCGAAAGGGTCAGCGAGGCCTCGTTGGCCGGGCTCGACCTGAGCCGCTGGCGCGTGGCCTATTCCGGCTCCGAACCGATCCGCCAGGACAGCCTGGCCACCTTCGCCGACAAGTTCCAGGCCTGCGGTTTCGATGCGTCCAGTTTCTTCGCCAGCTACGGCCTGGCCGAAGCCACCCTGTTCGTCAGCGGCAGCCGCCGCGGCCAGGGTATCGCCGCGCTGGAGCTGGACGCCGAAGCCTTCGCCGCCAACCGTGCCCAACCGGGCCAGGGCAGCGTGCTGATGAGCTGCGGCTACCCGCAGCCCGGGCACGCCGTGCGCATCGTCGAGCCCCGGCAACTGCAGGTGCTGGGCGATAACCAGGTGGGTGAAATCTGGGCTGGCGGGCCGAGCATCGCCCGGGGGTACTGGCGCAACCCCGAAGCCAGCGCCCGCACCTTCGTTGAAATGGACGGCCAGACCTGGCTGCGCACCGGCGACCTGGGCTTTATGCGCGAGGGCGAGGTGTTCGTCACCGGGCGCCTGAAAGACATGCTGATCGTGCGTGGGCAGAACCTCTACCCGCAGGACCTGGAGAAAACCCTCGAGCGTGAAGTTGAAGTACTGCGCAAAGGCCGGGTGGCCGTGTTCGCTGTCGAGCATCAGGGCGAGGAGGGCATCGGCGTGGCGGTGGAGATCAGCCGCAACGTGCAAAAGGCAATCAAGCCCCAGGACCTCATCAAGACCCTGCGCCAGGTAATCGCCGATGCCTGCCGCCAGGCCCCTGCCGTGGTCCTGCTGCTGAACCCCGGCGCGCTGCCCAAGACCTCCAGTGGCAAGCTGCAGCGCTCGGCCTGCCGCCTGCGCATGGACGATGGCAGCCTGGACTGCTATGCCCGCTTCCCGGATGTGAGCGAAGCCGCTACAGGCGCGGGTGCTGCCGATGAACTGCAGGCACGCATCGCTGCGGTGTGGCGCGACATCCTCAAGGTCGAGGCGATTGCGGCGCACGACCACTTCCTGCTGCTGGGCGGCAACTCCATCGCCGCCACCCAGGCCACCGCCCGACTGGCCGATGAGCTGGGTATCAACCTGAGCCTGCGCACCCTGTTCGAAGCGCCGGTGCTGGCCGATTACAGTAGCGCTGTGGCGTCGATCATCGCGCAGGGCGCTGCTGAAGGCGCCACTATCGCAACCCTGGAACGCGGCCACGCCTTGCCCCAGTCGCTGGCGCAAAACCGCTTGTGGCTGATGTGGCAGTTGGAGCCACAATCGGCAGCCTACAACATTCCGGCCGGCCTGCAGCTGCGTGGCGAGCTGGATGAAAGCGCGCTGGAGGCTGCCTTCCAGGCGCTGGTGGCACGCCACGAATCCCTGCGTACCGTCTTCAGTGAAGAAGACGGCCAGGCCCTGCAGCGTATCCTGCCGCAACAGCCGTTCAGCCTGCGCCGCCTGGACCTCGAAGGCCAGGCCGCAGAGCAGGTCAGCGCCCAGCGTGAAGCCGAAGCCCGTCAGCCGTTCGACCTGACCCAAGGCCCGTTGCTGCGCGTGACCCTGGCCCGGCTGGGCGACGAAGACCACCAGCTGTGGGTGACCCTGCACCACATCGTCGCCGACGGCTGGTCGCTGAACATCCTGCTGGATGAATTCGCCAAGCTGTACGCCGCCCGCTGCCAAGGCCTGGAGACCAGCCTGGCGCCGCTGACCCTGGGTTACGCCGACTATGGCACCTGGCAGCGACAATGGTTGGCCGACGGTGAAGCCGAACGCCAATTGCAGTACTGGAAGGCACAGTTGGGTGATGACCTGCCGGCGCTAGATCTGTGCACCGACCACCCCCGTGCCAGCCAGCGCGAGCACAGCGCCGCACGCTTCAACCTCAAGGTGCCGGCCAAGCTCGCCGAAGCACTCAAGGGCCTGGCCCGCGAACAACAGGCCAGCCTGTTCATGGTCCTGCTGGCCGGCTGGCAGGCGCTGCTGCACCGCTACAGCGGCCAGGCCGACATCCGCGTCGGCGTGCCCAACGCCAACCGCCCGCGCCTGGAAACCCAAGGCATGGTCGGCTTCTTCATCAACACCCAGGTGCTGCGCGCACAGCTCGACGGCCGCCTGCCGTTCACGCAGCTGCTGGCCCAGGTGCGCCAAGCCACCCTGGACGCCCAGGCCAACCAGGACCTGCCGTTCGAACAGCTGGTCGAAGCCCTGCCCGAAGCACGCGAGCAGGGCCTGTTCCAGGTCATGTTCAACCACCAGCAGCGCGACCTGTCGGCCTTGCGTCGCCTGCCGGGCCTGCTGGCCGAGGAGCTGCCGTGGCACAGCCGCGAAGCCAAGTTCGACTTGCAGTTGCACAGTGAAGAAGACCACCAGGGCCGCCTGAGCCTGGCCTTCGACTATGCCGCCGAGCTGTTCGACGTCAGCACTGTCAAACGCCTGGCCCATCACTTGCTGGCGCTGCTGGAGCAAGTCAGTGCTGCGCCACAGCGGGCCTTGGGCGAGGTGCAATTGCTGGACGAGGCTGGCCGAGCGCAGCTGCTGAGCTGGGGCCAGGCGCCGGCCATCGCGCCGCAACGGCTGCTGGTCGAGCAGCTTAACGAACAGGCCCGACTGACCCCGCAGCGCACAGCGCTGGCCTGGGACGGCGGCAGCCTCGACTACGCCGAGCTGCACCAGCAGGGCAACCGCCTGGCCCATTACCTGCGTGACAAAGGCGTCGGCCCCGACACCTGCGTAGCCATTGCCATCGAGCGTTCGCCGCAGTTGCTGGTTGGCCTGCTGGCCATCCTCAAGGCCGGCGGCGCCTACGTGCCGCTGGATGTCGACTACCCGGCCGAACGCCTGGCTTACATGCTCGCCGACTGCAACGCCGGCCTGTTGCTGAGCCACAGCAGCCTGCTGGGCAAGCTGCCACAGGTCGACGGCGTCAGCGCCATTGCCCTCGACCAGTTGCACCTGGACAGCTGGCCCAGCCACGCGCCCGGCCTGCACCTGCACGGCGACAACCTGGCCTACGTGATCTACACCTCCGGCTCCACCGGCCAGCCCAAAGGCGTGGGCAACACCCATGCGGCACTGGCCGAACGCTTGCAGTGGATGCAGACCACCTACGCGCTGAACGACAGCGATGTATTGATGCAGAAGGCGCCAATCAGCTTCGACGTATCGGTATGGGAATGCTTCTGGCCGCTGGTCACCGGTTGCAAGCTGGTACTGGCCGGCCCCGGCGAGCACCGCGACCCGCAGCGCATCGCTGCGCTGGTACAGGCCCATGGCGTGACCACGCTGCACTTCGTGCCGCCGCTGTTGCAAGTGTTCGTCCAGGAGCCGCAGGTGGCCGCCTGCAACAGCCTGCGCCGCGTGTTCTCGGGCGGCGAAGCGCTGTCTGCCGCCTTGCGCGACCGCGTATTGCAAGTGCTGCCGCAGGTGCAACTGCACAACCGCTATGGCCCGACCGAAACCGCCATCAACGTTACCCACTGGCACTGCCAGGTGGCGGATGGCGAGCGCTCGCCCATCGGCCGCCCGTTGGGCAATGTGCTGTGCCGCGTGCTGGACGATGAGCTGGAGCTGACGGCTCCCGGCGTACCGGGCGAGCTGTACCTCGGTGGCGCAGGCCTGGCCCGTGGCTATCTGGGCCGCCCCGGCCTTACCGCCGAACGCTTCGTGCCCCAGGCCGACGGCAATGGCGAACGCCTGTACCGCAGCGGCGACCGCGCCCGCTGGCAGGTTCAGCTTGAGGCCCTGGAGTACCTCGGTCGCCTCGACCAGCAGGTGAAGGTGCGCGGCTTCCGTGTCGAGCCTGAGGAAGTACAGGCCTGCCTGTTGGCCCAGGCCGGTGTCGAGCAGGCACTGGTATTGATTCACAAGGATGCCGTCGGCGCGCAACTGGTCGGCTATTACAGCGGCAGTGCCCAACCCGTCGAGTTGCTGGCGGTGCTGGCTGAGCAACTGCCGGCCTATATGGTGCCGGCGC
Source organism: Pseudomonas sp. OG7 (assembly GCF_014192825.1). Taxonomy (NCBI): domain Bacteria; kingdom Pseudomonadati; phylum Pseudomonadota; class Gammaproteobacteria; order Pseudomonadales; family Pseudomonadaceae; genus Pseudomonas; species Pseudomonas sp. OG7. The sequence goes on from NZ_JACHYK010000005.1 coordinate 472,306, forward strand.
AACTCATCCCGCTGGCACAGATGCCACTGGGCCCCAGCGGTAAAGTCGACCGCAAGGCGCTGCCGGCACCGGTGTGGCAGCAACGCGAACACGTCGAGCCAAAAACCGAACTGCAACAGCAGGTCGCTGCCATTTGGCGTGAGGTGCTGAAGCTGCCGCGTGTCGGCCTGCAGGACGACTTCTTCGCCCTGGGCGGGCACTCGCTGCTGGCCACCCAGATCGTCTCGCGCAGCCGCCAGGCTTGTGACGTCGAGCTGCCGCTCAAGGCCTTGTTCGAAGCCAGCGAGCTGGGCGCGTTCTGTGCCGAGATCGAACGCATCCGCGCCGCCGGCGAGCGCAACCTGCAAAGCGAAATCGCCCGTGTCGACCGCCGTCAGGCCGTACCGTTGTCGTATTCGCAGCAGCGCATGTGGTTCCTCTGGCAAATGGAGCCGGACAGCCCGGCCTACAACGTCGGCGGCATGGCGCGCCTGCGCGGCACCCTGCATGTAGACGCCTTCGAGCGTGCATTGCAGGCGCTGATCGTGCGCCACGAAACCCTGCGCACCACCTTCCCCAGCATCGACGGTGTGCCGTACCAGTGCGTGGCCGAAGACAGCGGCCTGCAACTGGACTGGCAAGACTTCAGCGCCTTGCCCGCCGATGCCCGCCGGCAACGCCTGCAACAACTGGCTGACGACCAGGCGCACCAGCCGTTTGACCTGGAGCGTGGCCCGCTGCTGCGCGCCTGCCTGGTCAAGGCCGAGGAGCGTGAGCACTTCTTCGTGCTGACCCTGCACCACATCGTCACCGAAGGCTGGGCCATGGACATCTTCGCCCGCGAACTGGGCGAACTGTACGAGGCCTTTGTCGATGACCGCGAATCGCCGCTGGCGCCGCTGCCGGTGCAATACCTGGACTACAGCGTGTGGCAACGGCAGTGGCTGGAAAGCGGCGAGGGGGCCCGCCAGCTGGATTACTGGAAGGCTCGCTTAGGCGACGAACACCCGGTGCTGGCATTGCCCGCCGACCGCCCGCGCCCGGCCGTGCAAAGCCACCGTGGCGAGCTGTACCGCTTCGAGCTCGACCCGGCATTGGTCGCTCGCGTGCATGCCTTCAACAGCCAGCGCGGCCTGACCCTGTTCATGACCATGACCGCCACCCTGGCCGCCTTGCTGCACCGCTACAGCGGCCAGCGAGACCTGCGCATTGGCGCGCCGGTGGCCAACCGCATTCGCCCGGAAAGTGAAGGCCTGATTGGCGCCTTCCTCAACACCCAGGTGCTGCGTTGCGAGCTGGACGGGCAGATGACCGCCAGCGAACTGCTGGAGCAGATGCGCCAGGCCGCCATCGAAGGCCAGTCGCACCAGGACCTGCCGTTCGACCAGCTGGTCGAGGCCTTGCAGCCACCGCGCAGCAGTGCCTACAACCCGCTGTTCCAGGTGATGTGCAACGTGCAGCGCTGGGCCTTCCAGCAAAGCCGTACGCTGGCCGGCATGCAGGTGGATTACCTGGTCAACGACGCCAGCGCCACCAAGTTCGACCTGTACCTGGAGGTGACCGACCTCGACGGCCGCCTGGGCTGCTGCCTGACCTACAGCCGCGACCTGTTCGACGAGCCACGCATCGCGCGGATGGCCGAGCACTGGCAACAACTGCTGGTCGGTCTGCTGGACAACCCGCAACAGCGCCTGTGCGAGCTGCCGATGCTGAGCAGCGCCGAGCAGCAGGTGTTGGTGGAGCAGTTGCAGGGTGAGCAGGACTTCGACCTTGACCACACGTTGCATGGCCTGTTCGCCGCCCAGGCGGCACGCACGCCACAGGCGGGTGCGCTGACCTTCGCCGGCCAGCACATGACCTACGCCGAGCTCGACCAGCAGGCCAACCGCCTGGCCCGCGCCTTGCGTGAGCGCGGTGTCGGTCCGCAGGTACGCGTGGGCCTGGCGCTGGAGCGCTCGCTGGAAATGGTCGTCGGCCTGCTGGCCATCCTCAAGGCGGGCGGCGCCTATGTGCCGCTGGACCCGGAGTACCCGCTCGACCGCCTGCGCTACATGATCGAAGACAGCCGCATTGGCTTGCTGATCAGCCAGCGCGAGCTGCTGCAAACCCTGGGCGAGCTGCCTGAAGGCGTGGCCCGCTGGAGCCTGGAAGACGATGCCGCCAGCCTGTCGGCCTACAGCGATGCACCGCTCGACAACGTCAGCCTGCCGCAGCACCAGGCCTACCTGATCTACACCTCCGGCTCTACCGGCAAGCCCAAGGGCGTGGTGGTCAGCCACGGCGAATTCGCCATGCATTGTCAGGCGGTGATTGCCGCATTCGGCATGCGCAGCGATGACTGCGAGCTGCATTTCTATTCGATCAACTTCGACGCGGCCAGCGAGCGCCTGTGGGTGCCGCTGCTGTGCGGTGCCCGCGTGGTGCTGCGCGCCCAGGGGCAGTGGGGTGCCGAAGAGATCTGCCAGCTGGTACGTGATCAGCAGGTAAGCATTCTGGGCTTTACCCCCAGCTATGGCAGCCAGTTGGCCCAGTATCTGGGCGGGCACGGCGAACAACTGGCGGTGCGCCTGGTGATTACCGGTGGCGAAGCGCTGACTGGCGAGCACCTGCAGCGTATTCGCCAGGCCTTTGCGCCGCAGCAGTTCTTCAACGCCTACGGCCCAACCGAGACCGTGGTCATGCCGCTGGCCTGCCTGGCGCCCCAAACGCTGCCGGCAGAGCTGGGCAGCGTGCCGATCGGCCGCGTCATTGGTAGCCGTACTGCTTACATCCTCGACGAAGACCTGGCCTTGTTGCCACAGGGCGGCATTGGCGAGCTGTATGTCGGCGGTGCCGGCCTGGCCCAGGGTTACCACGACCGCCCGGGCCTCAGCGCCGAGCGCTTCGTCGCCGACCCGTTCAACACCGAAGGCGGGCGCCTGTACCGCACCGGCGACCTGGTACGCCTGGGCACGGATGGCCTGGTGGAGTACGTCGGCCGTGCCGACCAGCAGGTGAAAATTCGCGGCTTCCGCATCGAGTTGGGCGAAATCGAAAGCCGCCTGCAGGCGCATGCCGATGTCGACGAGGCTGTGGTGCTGGCCCTCGACTTGCCCGGTGGCAAGCAACTGGTGGGTTACCTGGTGTGCAAGCAGGCGGCTGCCGGTAGCGAGGCGCAAAACGTGTTGCGCAACGCGGTGAAAGCCGATGCCCGCCAGCACCTGCCGGACTACATGGTGCCTGCGCACCTGGTGCTGCTCGAAAGCCTGCCGCTGATGGGTAACGGCAAGCTCGACCGTCGTGCCCTGCCGCTGCCCGATCTGGAACAGGCCCGCCAGCAATACCAGGCCCCCGGCAACGAAGTGGAGGCGCAACTGGCGCAGATCTGGCGCGATGTGCTCAACGTGGCCCAGGTTGGCGTGCAAGACAACTTCTTCGAACTGGGCGGCGACTCGATCCTGTCGATTCAGGTGGTCAGCCGGGCCCGCCAGGCCGGCTTGCAATTCACCCCGCGCGACCTGTTCCAGCACCAGACCATCCAGACCTTGGCAGCGGTGGTGAAGCACAGCGAAGCCGTGAGCACCATCGAGCAGGGCCAGCGCCAGGGCCAGGTCGGCCTGACGCCGATCCAGCACTGGTTCTTCGACAGCGAAGTGCCGCAGCCGCAGCACTGGAACCAGGCGGTGTTGCTGGAGGCGCGTCAATCGCTGGATGAGAATGCGCTGGCGCAGGCCTTGGCCGCACTGCTCGAGCACCACGACAGCTTGCGCCTGCGCTTCAGCGAGGCCCGTGGTCGCTGGCAGGCCGAGTACGCCCAGCCAGCCGCCGAGCAACTGCTGTGGACCGCCACGGTCGCCGACTTTGCCGATTGCCAGCCGCTGTACACCGACTTGCAGCGCAGCCTCGACCTGCAACAGGGCCCGCTGCTGCGTGCCTTGCTGGTGCGTGACGGGCAGGGCAGTCAGCGCCTGTTGCTGGCGATTCATCACCTGGTGGTCGATGGCGTGTCCTGGCGGGTACTGCTGGAAGACCTGCAGGCGTTGTACCGTGGCCAGCCGCTGCCGGCCAAGACCCACGCCATGGGCGACTGGGCCGCGCGCCTGGCCAGCTACGCGGGCAGCGATTCGCTGCGTGACGAACTGGGCTGGTGGCAAGGCCAGCTGGGTGGCGTGCGCCGCGAGTTGCCGTGCGACCACCCGCAAGGCGGCAACCTGCACCGCCACGCCCACACCCTGGCCATCGGCCTGGATGTGGAGCAGACCCGGCAACTGCTGCAACAGGCCCCGGCGGCCTACCACACCCAGGTCAACGACCTGCTGCTGACGGCGCTGGCGCGAGCCTTGTGCCGCTGGAGCGGCGATGAGGAAGTGCTGGTGCAGCTTGAAGGCCATGGCCGTGACGGGTTGTTCGAAGACATGGACCTGACCCGTAGCGTCGGTTGGTTCACCAACGCGTATCCGCTCAGCCTGCGCCCACAGCCAGGCGAGGACGATGCGGCGCGGGCCGGTTCGATCAAGCGCATCAAGGAACAACTGCGTCAGGTGCCGCACAAAGGCCTGGGCTACGGCGTGCTGCGCTACCTGGCCGACCCGCAAGGGCGCGAGCAGATGGCGGCCTTGCCGCAGGCGCGCATCACCTTCAACTACCTGGGCCAGTTCGACCAGCAGTTCGACAGCGCGGCGCTGTTCCAGCCGCTGGAAGCCCCGGCCGGCTTGGCGCATGACCTCGACGCACCGCTGCCCAACTGGCTGAGCGTCGATGGCCAGGTGTATGGCGGTGCCTTGCAACTGCGCTGGACCTTCAGTGCCGAACGCTACGACGAACGCACCATCGCAACGTTGGCCGAGGCCTACCGCCAGGAGCTGCTGGCGCTGGTCGCTCATTGCCTGGCCGATGGCAACGGCAGCTTCACCCCGTCGGACTTCCCGCTGGCACACCTTAGCCAGGAGCAGATCGACACGCTGCCTGTACCAGCAGCACAGATCGAAGACGTCTACCCGCTGACGCCAATGCAGGAAGGCATGCTGCTGCACACCCTGCTGGAGCCGGGCACGGGCCTGTACTACATGCAGGACCGCTACCGCATCAACAGCGCCCTGGACCCCGAGCGTTTCGCCCAGGCCTGGCAGGCCGTGGTGGCGCGCCACGAAGCGTTGCGCGCATCGTTCAGCTGGAACAGCGGCGAGGCGATGCTGCAGATCATTCACAAACCGGGCAACCTGGCGGTGGATTACCAAGACTGGCGCGGCCTCGCGGACGACGCTCAGGAGCAGCGCCTGCAAGCCCTGCACAAGCAGGAGCGCGAGGCCGGGTTCGCCCTGCTCAGCGAGGCGCCGTTCCACCTGCGCCTGGTGCGCGTGGCCGACGAGCGCTACTGGTTCATGATGAGCAACCACCACATCCTGATCGATGCCTGGTGCCGCTCGCTGTTGATGAACGACTTCTTCGAGGTGTACCAGGCCCTTGGCGAAGGCCGTCAGGCCCAACTGCCGGTGCCGCCACGTTACCGCGACTACATCGGCTGGCTGCAACGCCAGGGCCTGGACGATGCACGCGCCTGGTGGCAGGCGAACCTGGCCGGTTTCGAGCGCGCCACTGCCATCTCGAGTGACCGCCCGCTGCGCCATGACCACGCCGGCAGCGGCATGGTGGTGGGCGATTGCTACACCCGCCTTGACGCCAGTGATGGCGTGCGCCTGCGCGAACTGGCCCAGGCCCACCAGCTCACCGTCAACACCTTCGCCCAGGCGGCCTGGGCCTTGGTGCTGGCGCGTTACAGCGGCGACCGCGATGTGGCCTTTGGCGTGACCGTGGCCGGGCGCCCGGTGAGCATGCCGCAGATGCAGCGCACCGTCGGCCTGTTCATCAACAGCGTTGCCTTGCGCGTGCAGTTGCCGGAAGCCGGTGAGCGCCGCAGTGTGCGCCAGTGGCTGCAAGGCCTGCTGCAAAGCAACATGGAGCTGCGCGAGTACGAATACCTGCCGCTGGTGGCGATTCAGGAGTGCAGCGAGCTGCCCAAAGGCCAGCCGCTGTTCGACAGCCTGTTCGTGTTCGAGAACGCCCCGGTGGAAACCGCCGTGCTCGACCATGCCCAGCACCTGAATGCCAGTTCCGATTCGGGCCGTACCCACACCAACTTCCCGCTGACGGCAGTGTGCTACCCGGGCGACGACCTTGGCCTGCACCTGTCGTTCGACCAGCGCTACTTCGACTTCCCGACCGTCGAGCGCCTGCTGGCCGAGTTCAAGCGCCTACTGCTGGCGCTGGTGCAAGGCTTCGAGGGTGAGGTAAGCGAACTGCCGCTGCTGGGGGCAGAAGAACAGCGCTTCCTGCTGGAAGACTGCAACCGCACCGACCGCGACTACCCGCTGGAGCACAGTTACATTGCGCTGTTCGAAGCGCAGGTGGCCGCGCACCCGGAACGTACCGTGGCCCGCTGCCTGGAAGCGTCCTACGACTATGCCGGGCTGAACCTGGCAGCCAACCGCCTGGGCCACGCCCTGATCGCAGCGGGTGTGAGCGTGGACCAACCGGTGGCGCTGCTGGCCGAGCGCGGCTTGCCGCTGCTGGGCATGATCGTTGGCAGCTTCAAGGCCGGTGCGGGCTACCTGCCACTGGACCCGGGCCTGCCGGCGGCGCGCCTGCAAAGCATCATCCAGCTCAGCCGTACCCCGGTGCTGGTGTGCAGCGCGGCCTGTGCCGAGCAAGGTCGGCAACTGCTGGGCGAACTGGAGGCTGCGGTACGGCCACAGTTGCTGGTGTGGGAAGACATCCAGGCGAGTCAGGTTGCCAGCCATAACCCAGGCATTCACAGTGGCCCGGACAACCTGGCCTATGTGATCTACACCTCAGGCTCCACCGGCCTGCCAAAAGGGGTGATGGTGGAGCAGCGCGGCATGCTCAACAACCAGCTGAGCAAGGTGCCGTACCTGGCGCTGAGCGAGCAGGACGTGATCGCCCAGACTGCCTCGCAAAGCTTCGACATTTCGGTGTGGCAGTTCCTCGCCGCACCGTTGTTCGGGGCCAAGGTGGAGATTGTGCCGAACGCCATCGCCCATGACCCGCAGGGCCTGCTGGCACATGTGCAGGCTACCGGCATCACTGTGCTGGAAAGCGTGCCATCGCTGATTCAAGGCATGCTGGCCAACGACCACCAGGCCCTCGATGGCCTGCGCTGGATGCTGCCGACCGGCGAAGCCATGCCACCGGAGCTGGCGGCGCAGTGGCTGCAACGCTACCCGCACATCGGCCTGGTCAATGCCTACGGGCCGGCAGAATGCTCCGATGATGTGGCGTTCTTCCGTGTCGATGCTGCGTCGACCCAAGGCAGCTACCTGCCGATCGGCACACCGACCGACAACAACCGACTGTACCTGTTTGGTGAAGACCAGGCGCTGGTGCCGTTGGGTGCGGTGGGCGAGCTTTGCGTGGCGGGTACCGGTGTGGGCCGTGGCTATGTCGGCGACCCGGTGCGCACGGCCTTGGCGTTCATTCCTCATCCTTACGGAGCGCCGGGCGAGCGCCTGTACCGCACCGGCGATCTGGCGCGGCAGCGCCCGGACGGAGTGCTGGAGTACGTCGGGCGCATCGACCACCAGGTGAAGATCCGCGGTTACCGCATCGAGCTGGGCGAAATCGAAGCGCGCCTGCACGAACAGGCGGAAATCCGCGACGCTGCGGTGGGCGTGCAGGAAGGCGTCAATGGCAAGCATCTGGTCGGTTACCTGGTGGCCCACCAGGGTATCGCCGCTGACGCCGGGCTGCTGGAGCAGGTGAAGCAACGCCTGCGTGCCGAGTTGCCGGAATACATGGTGCCGCTGCACTGGGGCTGGTTCGACCACCTGCCGCACAACGCCAATGGCAAGCTCGACCGCAAGGCGTTGCCCGCCATCGACATCGGCGGCCAGCACAGCCAGGCCTATCAGGCGCCGCGCAACGAGCTGGAGGAAGTGTTGGCCGGTATCTGGGCCGATGTGCTCAAGACCGAGCGGGTGGGGGTGCGCGACAACTTCTTCGAGTTGGGCGGGCATTCGTTGCTGGCCACGCAGATCGCTTCGCGGGTGCAGAAACAGCTGCAACTGAACGTGCCACTGCGGGCGATGTTCGAGTGCAGCACGGTGGAGGAGCTGGCCGAGTATGTGCAGGGGTTGCAGGGCAGTGCGCTGGATGACGACAAGGTCGACCGGCTCAGTGACCTGATGGCCGAGCTGGAGGGGTTGTAGGGTTAGGGTTCGCCTTAGGTTTTGCGGGGCGGCGGAAATCGAGCGCCGCCCGCGCGGCGCATCGCGAGCTACGCTCGCTCCTACGTTTGTTTTTGGCCAGTAACGCCTGTTACAGCCGCGCGCGACCGCCTTGTTTGTACAACGCGATATCGTGCCATGCGCCAAGGCGTTCGCGCGCAGATGCCACAGGAATAACTGGCCCGAAACAAACGTAGGAGCGAGCGTAGCTCGCGATGCGCCGCGCGGGCGGCGCTCGATCTGCGCCCCACTGCAAAACTCAAGACATGCGCTAGCGTTTACCCAGAATTTTGCCCAGCATCTCCGGCCGAGGTGCCCCTTGCTGGCTCTGCAGGTTGCCCTGTTCATCCTGATAGAAAATCGCCGGGGTCGCCTGCAACCCCATCTCTTCCATCAACGCCATGTTCGCCGACAGCTTCTGCTGCACGGCCTCCGGCACCTGTTCCAGTGCCTTCAGCGTGCTGGCCTTGCCGGCTTTTTCATGTTGTTGCAGGGCCTTGGCCGGGTCTTTCGCGGCCAGCAGCGCCGCCGATTTACCCGGGCTGTCTTCGCGGATGATGCCGACCATGATATGGCGCAACTGCACCTTGCCCGACTCCACCCACGGCCGCGCCTGTTCCCAGAACATGTTGCAGTACGGGCAGTTCGGGTCGCTGAACAAATACACCTTGCGTGGCGCATCGGCCTTGCCGTCGGCGATCCAGGCGGTTTTCTCCAGCTTCGCCCACATGGCCTTGCTCATCGGCCCATACACCAGCTTTTCCAGCGGCTCGGCGCTCAGGTCCTTGCCTTGCTCGTCGAACAGGCTGCCAACCAGCACGTGCTTGCCGTCGGGTGTCAGGTACAGGGCCAGGGCGTTGTTCTGGTACTCGGCGGCGTAACCGCGCAGGCCGTTGGGCGCGTCGAAGCTGCCTTTGATCACGGCGCCCTTGGCTTGCAGTTGCTGAACGGCCTTGGGCAGCTCTTCGGCCTGCAAGGCGGGGGCGGCCAGCAGGGCCAGGGACAGGGGCAGCAGTGCAGTCAGTCGCATGTCAGTTTCCTTGTGCGGCAGGGGCGGGCGCGGTGGCCCGGTCGAAAGGCTCCAGGGCGTGGCGCAGGCTGGCCCGGGACAGCTCGCCCAGGTGGCTGCCGACCAGCCGCCCGTCGGCGTCGTAGAACAGGGTGGTGGGCAGGGCCATGGAGCCGACGCGCTGGGCCAGCAGGCCGGTGCCGTCGAACAGCACATGGGTCAGGCTCAGGCCGGTGGTGGCAAGGAAGGTGCTGACGTTTTCCGGGGTTTCGCCCTGGTTGACGAACAGGAAGGTCACATGCGGATAGTCGCTTTGCGCCTGTTGCAGCACCGGCATTTCCCTGCGGCAGGGCGGGCACCAGGTGGCCCAGATGTTGATCACCAGCGGCTTGCCACGGTAGCTGTGCAAGGCGACGGATTGGCCGCCAGCGTTGCGCAGGCTCAGTTCCGGCAGCTCGGTGCCTTTGCTGTACAGGTGCCCGCCCAGGCTGGCCAGGCCCCAGAACAACGCACCACTGAACAGCGCCCAACCCAGCGGGCGACGCAGGCCCGGTTGGCGCCAGCCCTGCCACAGGGCTGCGAGGACGATACCGGCCAGGCCCGACCAGAACAGGAAGCCGCCGTCGCGAATGTCGATGATCTGCAACGGCTCATCGCGGTACATCGGCCAGTAGGCCAGCACGAAGCCTGCGCGGGCAGCCAGCACACCGATCAGGAACAGGTTGAACAGTGCCGACTCGGGGCTTTCGCCGCCACGCCGGGCGACGAACCAGCCGACCACGCTGGCGATCCCCAGGGCGGCGAGCATCAGCAGGTGGTTGAGGGCCATGGTCAGTGGCCCGAGGGTTACGGTCAGCATCAGCCTTGGCTCCTGGTCTGGGCCCAGTGCTGCTGGAACGTGGCGGCGTCCACTTCACCCGTGATGCGCCGCGCGCGGCGTTCGTCGCCTTCCGGGCCGATCCAGATGATGCTGGGCGGACCGGGTACCTGGTAGCGCTGCAGCAAGGCTTTGCTGGCCGGGCTGTCGGCGGTCACGTCCAGGCGCAGCAGGTGCACACCGGCCAGGCCGGCCTGCACGTCGCTGCGGGCGAACACCTGCTTTTCCATGACCTTGCACGACACGCACCAGTCGGCGTAGTAGTCGAGCATCACCCACTGGCCACGGGCCTTTGCCGCATCCAGTTCACGTTGCAGGTCTTCAGGGCGGCTCACCGTCACGAAACGGTCTTCGGCTTGCTGGGCGGCGGCCGGCGTGGCGCCCCCAGCGAACGGGCGCAGGGGTTGCCAGAGGTCGTCGCCGCCGGCTGCTGCGCCTACCAGCAACAGGCCGCCCCACAGGGCGCCCAGCAGTGGCACGGCGCGCAATGCTGGCTGGCGCTGCAAGGCCGGCCAGCTGGCCCAGGCCAGGGCGATCAGCCAGGCGCCACTCAGCGCCAGCAGCAGGGTGGCGGGCAGCAGGCTGCGCAGGGTGTACAGCGCCATGGCCAGGAACACGAAGCCGAACACGCCCTTGACCCGCTCCATCCAGGCGCCCGGACGCGGCAGGTAGCGGTTGCCCAGGGTCACCAGCAACAGCAGCGGTACGCCCATGCCCAGGCCAAGGCTGAACAGCACCAGCGCGCCTTGCAACACGTCGCCGCTCTGGGCGATGTACAGCAGCGCACCGGCCAGTGGCGCGGTCATGCACGGGCCAAGCAGCAGGCCGGACAACGCCCCCAGCAGTGCGGCGCCATACAGGTTGCCGCCACGGGTGCCTTGCCCGGCGCGGTCCAGGCGGTCGCGCAGGGCGGCGGGCAGTTGCAGTTCGAAGGCGCCGAACATTGGCAGGGCCAGCAGCACGAACAACACTGCCAGGCTGCCCAGCAGCCAGGGTTGCTGCAGCCAGGCTTGCAGGCTGGCACCCAGCAGCGCGGCGACCACGCCCAGGGCGGCGTACACCAGCGCCATGCTTAGCACATACACCCCGGCCAGCAGCCAGCCGCGGCGGGCGCTGGCGCCGTTGCCCAGCACCAGCCCGGCCAGAATCGGCAGCATTGGCAGCGAGCAGGGGGTAAAGGCCAGCAGCAGGCCAAGGCCGAAGAACGCCAGCAGGCTCCAGGCCAGGTGGCCCTGTTGCAGGCCGCTGGCCAGTGCCTGGTCGCCGGCTTGCTCGGCGACAGGCGCCACACTGCCACCCAGGTCGATTTGCGTGGTTTGCGGCGGGTAGCACAGGCCGGCGTCGGCACAGCCCTGCCAGCCCAGGCGTAGTTGTCCCTGGGCATTGGCGGGCAGCAGCAGCTCAAGCTGGTCGCGGTATACCGCGCTGTCACCAAAGAACTCGTCATGGTGGTTGAGCGCCGGCGGCAGCTGCGGGTGCTGGTCGGCGGGCAGGCCGTCGAACTTCAGGCGCTTCTGGTACAGGTAGTAGCCCGGCTTGATCTGGAAGTACAGGCGCATCTGGCCGTCGGCCTGGCGGTCGTGGGTGAGCACGAAGGCTTGGTTGACCGGTAGAAAGTCAGGTTTGACGTCGAACGGGTTGGCCTGCAAGGGGCCGGCCAGCAACAGTGTCAGGAAGAGCAGGAAAACGCGCATGTCTTCGCCTTGGCAGATCCAGGAATGGGGCCATGCTGGCTGGAGTCGATTAACTCAAGGTTAACCCCTTTTCAACGGATACGAATTGTGGCCCCCTGTATGTCGGTCTTGAATCTCTGCGATTCGTCGAACTGAAGGCGGAGCAAACGTGCAGCATTGTGAACGACAGGTGGTATGCCGGGCGCTGCAGTGGTTTGGCAAGCGCCAGAAGGTGGCGCTGTGAGTGTGATCGCGCTGGTGTTGGCGGCTGGCAGCAGCACGCGCTTCGGTTCCGACAAGCGCCGGGCGACCCTGGCCGATGGCCGCAGCCTGCTGGCGCACAGTGTGGCGCGGGCCAGGGCGGTGTTCGACGAGGTGCGTGTGGTCTTGCGTGAGGGGGAGCGCGGGGAGGATTTCGGGTTACCTGCCGGTTGCCGGGTAATCGGCAGCCCAGATGCCGCGTCCGGTATGGGGCATAGCCTGGCTGTCGGGGCACGGTCGCTTCACGACAGCCAGGCACAGGCGGTAGCGATTTTGCTGGGTGACATGCCATGGATCGAGCCGGCAACCCTGGGCCGGCTGGTCGGGGCCGCCCATGCGTCCCGTATCGTGCTGCCACGCCATGCAGGGCAGCAGGGGCACCCGGTGATCTTCGGGCGGGATTTCTGGCCGGCGCTGGGGCAACTGCATGGCGATGAAGGGGCACGCTCGGTGGTGCATGCTCACCGGGGTAGCTGTGTGGTGGTCGAGCTGGAAGATGCGGGGGTATTGCTGGATGTCGACACGCCGCAGGGCCTCGCTTGGTTCATAATCCCACCTTAATCCGCCCAAGGTGCAATGCCAGCCATACCACTCCGGGAGCTCCACCATGCACGTTCTGCTCTGCGAGGACGACGACCTGATCGCCGCCGGCATCTGCGCCGGCCTTACTGCCCAGGGCTTGACCGTTGACCGGGTGGGTAACGCCGCCGGTGCGCGGGCGATGCTGCAGGCCGCGCAGTTCGATGTGATGATTCTCGACCTCGGCCTGCCTGACGAAGACGGCTTGAAACTGCTGCGCCGCCTGCGCCAGCAGGGCGAAACACTGCCGGTACTGGTGCTGACTGCCCGTGATGCCGTCACCGACCGCGTCGATGGCCTGCAGGCCGGTGCCGACGACTACCTGCTCAAACCCTTCGACCTGCGCGAGCTGGCCGCTCGTCTGCACACCCTGCTGCGGCGGGTGGCGGGGCGGGCGGTGAATGTGATCGAGCACGGCCCGTTGCGTTACGACCCCAGCAGCTGCGAGGCGACCCTGGCCGGGCGGCCGGTCGACTTGTCCCGCCGGGAGCAGGCCCTGCTCCAGGCATTGCTGCAGAACCCCGGGCGGGTGTTGTCCAGCGAACAACTGAAAGACTGCGTGTATGGCTTTAGCGACGAAGTCGAGAGCAACGCCCTGAACGTGCATATCCACCACCTGCGGCGCAAGCTGGGCAACGGCATCGTCGAGACCGTACGTGGCCTGGGTTACCGCCTGGGCCCGGCGCAGGCGCCGGAAGAGGCCGCATCATGAGCCTGCGGGTACGCCTTAGCCTGATCCTGGGCAGTGCCTTCGTGATCATCTGGGTGCTGGCCGCCGCGTGGATGCTGCGCGACCTGCGCCAGCAGATGATGTTTTCCCTTGACCAGCGCCTGGTGGCGTCGGCGCGTATGGTCGCCGGGCTGATCGACCAGTTGCCGCAGCCGCTCACCGCCAAGGGCGGGGAGGCGCACATTTCTGCCGACCAGTTCAGCGTGCCGGACGGCATGGCCTGCCAGGTCAGCTCGCTGCGTGGCGAGATCCTTGCCAGCAACCACAAGCACGATGGCGCCATGGACGACGAGCGCAGTGGTTTCCGTGACCAGACGATCGACGGTGCACTGTGGCGTACCTTTACCTACAACCATGGTGATGTGCGCATCACCACGGCTGACCGGCACATGGAGCGTGAGGCGCTGAACCAGTCGATTCTGCTGGCGGCTTCGGCACCGGTGCTGATGGCCCTGCTCGGCAGCCTGGGGTTGTTGTGGATTGGCCTGGGCAAAGGCCTGGAGCCGCTCAACCGCATGCGCGATGCGCTACGGCGAAGGCGGGCTGATAGCGTCGAGCCACTGCAGGTGGCAGGCATGCCCAGCGAATTGCAGCCGTTGCTGGAAACCCAGAACCAGCTGTTCCTGCGCATTTCCCAGACCATCGAGCGCGAGCGGCGCCTGACTGACGATGCCGCCCATGAGCTGCGCAGCCCGCTGACCGCGATCAAGACCCACCTGCAAGTGGCGCGCATGACCGACGGCGCCGTGCGCGAGCAGGCGCTGGAGCATGCCGAACAAGGGGCCGACCGCATGCATCGCACGCTGGAGCAGTTGTTGATGCTGGCGCGGGTAGAAGGCAGCCTGTCGTTCGAAGATGGCGTGCAGTGCAGCGCCGAACAGGTGGCCCGGCAGGCGGTGCAGGACGCAGGTGGCGGCGATAACCGGCGCATCGTGGTACGTTTGCCTGAAGAAGCGACGCAGATCTACCTGGGCATGCCGGCCCCCTTGGCGGTGGCCGCACTGCGCAACCTGCTGGACAACGCCTTGCGCCATGGTGGCGACGAGGCAGTAGAGCTGGAGGTGCAGATGGCCGACGGGCAGGTGGGGTTCATGGTGCGCGACCATGGGCCGGGGATTGCCGACGCCGACCTTGAGCACCTGACCGAGCGCTTTTGGCGTAACGGACAGAGTAGTGGGTGCGGATTGGGCTTGGCGATCGTGCAGGCGATCGTGCAGCGGTGTGCGGGTAGCCTGAGGTTCGACAGCCGTAGCGATGGTTTGCGGGTCTTGTTGCAGGTGCCGGCGCGCTCGGCCAGTTGACTTCGCTGCCGGTGTTGGCCCTTTCGCGGCTTTACGCGCGAAAGGGCCAACACCGTTTAAGTAAAATCCAGTAACAACCGCTAAATCCTCCCGGCACTCAAGCGTTTTCCAAGCGATAACCGCTCATTCGCTTGCTTGCGAGGATTCACCCATGTCCACCGCTTCCAGCCTTGCCCAGCTCCCTGTGGCCAACGCGCCGCAGCCTTTGTACGCGTTCACTGATTCGCCTTTGCTGCAACGCCAGCAGCAACAAGAGTCCAACGCCCGCAGCTACCCACGGCGCATTCCGCTGGCACTCAAGCGCGCCCGTGGCATCCATGTGGAAGATGTCGAAGGCCGCCAGTTCATCGATTGCCTGGCCGGCGCAGGCACGTTGGCGTTGGGCCATAACCACCCGGTGGTGGTCGAGGCGATCCAGCGGGTACTGGCCGATGAGTTGCCCCTGCACACCCTGGACCTGACCACGCCGGTCAAGGACCGCTTCGTCCAGGACCTGTTCGGCATCCTGCCCGAGGCGCTACGCCGCGAGGCCAAGGTGCAGTTCTGTGGCCCGACCGGCACCGATGCGGTAGAAGCAGCGCTGAAACTGGTCCGCACGGCCACCGGTCGTAGCACCGTGCTGGCGTTCCAGGGCGCTTACCACGGCATGAGCCTGGGGGCGTTGAGCCTGATGGGCAGCCATGGGCCGAAGCAGCCACTGGGGGCCTTGCTCGGCAATGGGGCGCAGTTCATGCCGTACCCTTACGACTACCGCTGCCCGTTCGGCCTGGGTGGCGAAGCCGGGGTCAAGGCCAACCTGCATTACCTGCAAAACCTGCTGCTCGACCCGGAAAGTGGTGTGCCGTTGCCGGCTGCAGTCATCCTCGAGGTGGTGCAGGGTGAGGGCGGGGTGATTCCGGCCGATATCGAATGGCTCAAGGGCGTGCGCCGCATCACCGAGCAGGCCGGCGTGGCGCTGATCGTCGACGAGATCCAGAGCGGTTTTGCCCGTACCGGGCGCATGTTCGCCTTCGAGCATGCCGGCATCGTGCCGGACGTGGTCACCTTGTCCAAGGCCATTGGCGGCAGCCTGCCGTTGGCGGTGGTGGTGTACCGCGACTGGCTGGACACCTGGAA
The DNA here is from genome assembly GCF_014192825.1 of Pseudomonas sp. OG7. NCBI lineage: Bacteria > Pseudomonadati > Pseudomonadota > Gammaproteobacteria > Pseudomonadales > Pseudomonadaceae > Pseudomonas > Pseudomonas sp. OG7. The sequence goes on from NZ_JACHYK010000005.1 coordinate 488,050, forward strand.
GCCGGGCGCGCATGCCGGCACATTCCGGGGCAACCAGATGGCCATGGCGGCGGGCTCGGCGGTAATCAACTACCTGGTGGAACACCGCCTGGCCGAGCACGCCGAGGCCATGGGGCTGCGCTTGCGCAGGCACCTGCAGCAGTTGCAGCGTGATTACCCGCAGTTGGGCGACATTCGCGGGCGTGGGTTGATGCTCGGCGTGGAGTTGGTGGACCCGCAGGGCAAGGATGCGCTTGGCCAGCCGCTGGCCAACCGCGATCTGGCGGCCAAGGTGCAGCGAGAGTGCCTGAAGCGCGGGCTGATTCTGGAGCTGGGTGGGCGGCATGGCGCCGTGGTGCGTTTCCTGCCACCGTTGATCATCAGCGGCGAGCAGATCGATGAAGTGGCGCAGCGTTTTGCCGAGGCGTTCATCGCGGCAGTCTGACCGATAGCCGGGGGCGCACGGCGCCCTCGGCTGTCTCACGTCAATCAAAGGTGCGACCGGCCCGCCAATACCCCATCAACGTCAGGCATTCTCGCTGCAATCCACGTTCCTTGATCAGGTACCGGCGTATCTCCATCACCGTCGCCGATTCCCCCGCCACCCAGGCGTGAAACTCGCTGCTGTCGCTACTGGCCTGTTCCCACAGGATGCGTGTATCAATATCCACGTCTTCCAGCTTCGCCCGTGGTGTGGCGTGCCCAAGTGGCAGGCTTGCCAGCTCGCGCAAGGCGTGCTGCATGGCTTGGCCATGTGCGCACCTCAGCCGTTCGCGCGGCAGCCAGCGCAGCGCAGTGGCATCGCCATGGCGCAGGCTCAGGCAATCCGCCTCCAGCGGCACCTCGATGAACGCGTGCACCGCCAGCTCGGGCTGGGTGTCGGCCAGTTGCTCCAGGATGCCGGCAATCGCCGGCAGTGCGGTTTCGTCACCTACCAACAGCACATTGCGCACGCCCTGGGGTGGCTTCCATTCATAACCGCCGGGGTCGCCCTCATAGGCCAGGTTGGGCGCGACTATCTGCAAACGGTCACCCACCTGCGCGTGGGTGGCCCAGGCCGAGGCGGGGCCGTTGACACCATGCAGCACGAAGTCGATATCCACCTCCAGCGCCTCACGGCGCAAGGCACGGATGGTGTAGGTGCGCATCGGCGGGCGCTGGGCCGGTGGCAGCGCGCTGTGCGCGGCCTTCCAGTGCAGGTCGTTGTTCAGGCTGGGCGGTGAGCCGTCGGGGGCGGGAAACAGCAGCTTGACCCGTTGGTCTGGGGCCAGGGTGGTCATTTCAACAACTTCTGGTCCGGTGAATACCAGCCGGGTGAGCGAAGGGCTGAGCGCGATCCGCCGCTTCAGCTGGATATTGAAGATTCGATAGCTGGGGCGTTTGCCGGGGAGCGCTTGAGTGACCCGCTTGCGCAGGTTGTTGGCCAGGGTGGAGAGCATCGCGAGGGCCGCCTTCTGGAGGATGGGTATGACGTTCAGACGAGTCGCCCACCCGGTGATTTAATCGCGCAGCCTGGGCTGCCGGCGGTGGCCGGGGCTTTGGCTAAATCAGCTCGCGGCTGTTTCGTCTTTGAGGGATGACTGGGCCCTGTGGTCCCGCTTCCTATCGCTAAGGACGCATTGCATGAATGCCGAAAACTCGTTGAAACTCGCTCGCCGCTTTATCGAACTGCCGCCGGAAAAACGCCGTTTGTTCCTGGCCGGGCTAAAGGCAGAGGGCGTCGATTTTTCCTTGTTTCCGATCCCTGCCGATGTTGCCTGCGATGACCGCGATGGGTTGTCCTACGCCCAGCGGCGTATGTCGTTTCTCTGGCAGCTGGACCCTCAGAGCGCTGCCTACAATCTACCCATGGCTGTGCGCCTGAAGGGCAAGCTCGACCGCCAGGCCCTGCAGCAAGCGTTCGATCGCCTGGTTGCGCGCCACGAGAGCCTGCGTACGCGCCTGCGTACCCAGGGTGAGCATCTGTACCAGGAGGTCCTCGCTGCCGAGGCCGTTGCCATCGTCGAGCACGACCTCACCGCCCTGGCAGCGGCGCAACGCGAAGCCCGTGTCGCGTCACTGGCCGAAGCCCAAGCGCAGGCACCTTTCAACCTGCTGCAAGGGCCGCTGTTGCGCGTGAACCTGCTGCAACTGGCCACCGACGAGCACGTGCTGCTGCTTACCCTGCACCACATCGTGGCTGATGGCTGGTCGCTGAACGTGCTGATCGACGAGTTCGTGCGTTTGTACGATGCCGCCTGTCAGGGCAGCGAAGCGACCCTGCCGGCGCTGCCCATCCAGTACCGCGACTATGCGCTGTGGCAACGCAGCTGGCTGCAAGCCGGTGAGCAGGAGCGACAGCTGAGCTACTGGCGCGAGAAGCTGGGCGATGATCATGCCGTGCTTGAGCTGCCGCTCGACCATTCCCGTGTCGGCGCACCGAGCCATCGCGGCGCGCGGCGCGAGTTGCAGGTCGACCCAGCGCTTGCCGAGCGTCTCAGGGCGTTGGCCAGTGCCCAGGGGGTTACCCTGTTCATGGTGCTGCTGGCATCGTTCAAGCTGCTGCTGCAACGCTACAGTGGCCAGCGCGCTATCCGCGTCGGCGTTCCGGTCGCCAACCGCCACCGTACTGAAGTAGAAGGCTTGATCGGTTGCTTCATCAACACCCAGGTGCTGCATACCGATATCGACCCGCTCATGGATGTGAGCCAGCTACTTGGCCGGGTCAAAGACACCGCCCTGGGCGCCCAGGCGCACCAGGACCTGCCGTTCGAGCGCCTGGTCGAGGCGCTCGAACTGGATCGCAGCAGCGCGCAAAGCCCGTTGTTCCAGGTGCTGTTCAACCACCAGGCGGCCATTGCCGACGCCGGTCAGGTTCGCCTTGGCAGTGGGCTGACGCTGGAAAAAGTCGCCCTGGACAAGCACAGCGCTCGCTTCGACCTTTCCCTGGACACCTATGAAAGTGCCGGGCGTCTGCACGCGGTGTTCACCTATGCGCTGGATGTCTTCGAAGAAGCCACGATCATCGGTTTCGGCGAGGATTGGCTGCGACTGCTCGATGGGCTGACCCAATCGCCCGCCACTGCGGTCGGCGAACTGCCCTTGGCGACCCAGGCGGTACAGCCGCTGGAGCCGCAAGCTGCCGGGGCGCAAACGCCCGGCCTGTGCGTCCATCACCTGATCGAAACGGCCGCCAACCTCAACCTGCAAGGCCTTGCAGCGAGCGGCGACGCCGGTCGAATCAGCTATGCCACCTTGCAGGCACGCTCGGATGCCCTGGCCCATGCACTGCTGGCGCGTGGCGTACAGCTGGATCAGCGGGTCGGCGTGGTGGCCGACCGGTCCTGCGAGATGCTCATCGGCATCCTGGCCGTGCTCAAGGCCGGTGCCGCCTACCTGCCGCTGGACCCTGACCAGCCTCAGTCGCGCATCGACTTCATGCTTGCCGACAGCGAGGTCAAGTGGGTAGTGGGCCGAGCAGGGCAGATCAGCCTGCCTGAAGGCGTCGCAGCGATTGACGTGGAGGGTGACTACCCGTCTGCGTCGGCGCCCAAGGTGGCGGTCCATGCCGACAACCTTGCCTATGTCATCTACACCTCCGGCACCACCGGCAAGCCCAAGGGCGTCGCGGTCAGCCATGGCGCCTTGGTCAACTACGTGCGCGGCGTCAGCCAACGCCTGCCCATGGACCAGATCGGCAACCTGGCAATGGTCACCACGCCGGCGGCCGACCTTGGCCACACCATGCTGTTCGGTGCACTGTGCTACGGCAAGACCCTGCACATGCTGCCCAAGGAGACCGTGCTCGATGCCCAGGTCTTCGCCGCCTACCTGCAGGCGCATGCCATCGATGCACTGAAGATCGTCCCCTCGCACTTGCAGGCCATGCTCGCCGCAGGCGCCGAAGCCTTGCCACGGCGCTGCCTGGTGGTGGGGGGCGAAGCGTGCACTGCGGCGCTTCTGTGCCGCATCAAGGCCTTGGCGCCCGACCTCGACGTGATCAACCACTATGGTCCCACCGAAACAACGGTCGGCGTCCTTACCCATGCCCTGCAGGATCGCCCGGTGCTCGGCCAGCCGCTGGACAACCTGCGCGCCCATGCGCTGGACAGCTGCCTTCAACCCGTGCCCGGCAAGGCCAGGGGGGAACTCTATATCGCCGGTGCAGGGCTTGCGCGTGGCTACCTGGGCCAGGCGGCGCTGACTGCCGAGCGCTTCGTGCCCGACCCCTGCGGCACCGAGGGTGCGAGGATGTACCGTACCGGCGACTGGGTACGCCTGAACGCTGACGGCGAATGCATTTTTGCCGGGCGCATCGATGGCCAGGTGAAGATTCGCGGCTACCGCGTCGAACTGGCCGAGATCGATGCCTGTCTGCGGCAGTTGCCGGGGATCGAAAGCGCCGTTGTGCGCGTGGTTGGCGAAGACGCCGATCGGCAGCTGGCCGCCTACCTGGTCCCGCAGCACTGGGCTGCGCAGGACGAAGCCCGTCAAGCTGTCGTCGACGGTATCCGGGCCGCGTTGAAGCTCGCCCTGCCCGAGCATCTGGTGCCGCATTACCTGATGCTGCTGGAGCATCTGCCGGTAACCCTCAATGGCAAGGTCGACGTCAAGGCATTGCCTGAGCCGGTCGCCGTCACAGCCCTTTACCGGGCTCCCGAGACCGCACTGCAGATGCAGGTCGCGGCCATTTGGGCCGACGTGTTGCAACAGGCCCAGGTCGGCCTCGACGACAATTTCTTCGCCTTGGGTGGCCATTCGCTGCTGGCCACTCAGGTGGTCTCGCGGATCAGGCAGCAACTGCGCCTGGACGTGGCCTTGCGGGTGCTGTTCGACACTGCCGACCTGTCCGGTTTCGTCGAGGCGCTGCAGGGGCTGGAGCAGGTCGCCGGAGGCGAGATCCAGGTGCTGGACCGGACGTTGCCGCTGCAGGTTTCGCACGCCCAGTATCGCCAGTGGATGTTCTGGAAGCTGCACCCGCAAAGCACTGCCTACAACACCCCCCTGGCCATTCGCTTGCACGGCCAGTTGGACCGGGACGCGTTGCAGGCCGCGTTCGATGCGCTGGTGATGCGCCATGAATCCCTGCGCACGATCTTCGAAGAGCATGACGGCATCCCCCGGCAGCGCATACTGCCCGCAGCGTCGCCGTGCATCGAGTACCATGACCTCAGCACTGCCGACAGCCGGGCGCTGCAGCAGCGCCTACAGGACGAGGCGCTTACGCCCTTCGATCTCGAACAGGGGCCGCTGATTCGGGTCAAGCTGTTCCAGGGTGGCCCGCAGGAGCAGGTGCTGACCGTGCTGTTGCACCACATCGTCTCGGACGGCTGGTCCATGAGCGTCATGGTCCGCGAGCTGGCTGCCGTCTACAACGCCCACACTACCGGCCAGTCGCTCGAACGCCAGGCGTTGGCGGTGCAGTACGCCGATTACGCCGCCTGGCAGCGCGAACGCCTGGCCTCGGGCGAGCTGCAGGCCCAGTTGGCATTCTGGAAAACCACGCTGGAAGACGATTTCGCAGTCCTCGAACTGCCTGCCGACCGTATTCGCCCTCAGGTCCAGAGCTACCGCGGCGGGCGCGTGGATGTGCTCCTGCCTGCCGCGCTCACCGCCGATCTGCAGCGCCTGGCGGTTGCCGCCAATGCCACGCTGTTCCATGTGTTCCTGGCCTCGTTCGCACTGCTGCTGTCGCGCTACAGCGGGCGCGAAACGCTCAACATCGGCATGCCGGTGACCAACCGCAATCGCCTTGAGCTGGAGGGGCTGATCGGTTTCTTCGTCAACACACTGGTCGCTCGCGTGGCGGTCGATCCGTTGCAGTCCTTCAGGCACTTGTTGCTGGCGGTCAAGGAGACCACCCTGCAGGCTCAGGCGAACAAGGACATCCCCTTCGATGTGCTGGTGGAAGCGCTCAAACCCGAGCGGGGGTTGGGCCACAACCCGCTGTTCCAGGTCATGTACAACCACCTGAGCGACCTTGGCGAGCGGGTCTTTGGCGACAGCGTGCAAGGGCTGCGTGTCGAGGAGGTCGACCTGGTCGAGCACACCACGCAGTTCGACCTGTCGCTGGACACCCTCGAACGCAGCGAGGGTGTGATCGCCTCCTTCGGCTATGCATCGGACCTGTTCGACGTCGAGCGTATCGAACGCCTGGCATCGGTCTGGGTCAACCTGCTGGGCGCCCTGGCCAGTAACGCGGCATTGCCGGTGGCCGAGCTGCCTCTGCTTTCGGCTGCCCAGCACAAGCTGGCACTTGAAGCCGTCGACCCGGCCCCCTTGCGTTTCGCCGAAGGCCTCGGCGTGCATCAGCTGTTCGAGGCGCAGGTGCTGCGCGCACCGGAGGCTACGGCGCTGGTCCTCGATGATCAGGCGTTGACGTATCAGGTACTCAACCGCCGCGCCAACCAGCTGGCCCACAAGCTGCGCGAGCTTGGCGTGGGGCCTGAGGTGCGTGTTGGCATCGCCGTGGAACGCAGCCTGGACATGGTGGTATGCCTGCTTGGCATTCTCAAGGCCGGTGGTGCCTATGTGCCGCTCGACCCGCAATACCCGCAGGAGCGCCTGCGTTTCATGGTGCAGGACAGCGGTGTTCACCTGCTCCTGACCCAGCCCCACCTGACACCGATGCTGCCGGTTTCCACAGCGGTGACCTGCCTTGAAATGCAGGCGGATGAGCACTGGCTGGGCAACTACAGTACGGCCAACCCGGTGAGCCTGACCGTCCCCGACAACCTGGCTTATGTGATCTACACCTCCGGGTCCACCGGCAAGCCCAAAGGTGTAGCCGTCGCTCATCGGGCGCTGTCGGTGTTCTGCAGCGTGGCGGCTGACTATTCGCGGCTCGATGCCAGTGATCGGGTGCTGCAGTTCGCCACGGTCAACTTCGACGGCTTTGTCGAGCAGCTCTACCCGGCCTTGTGTTGCGGTGCCCGGGTCGTCATGCGCGGCTCGCAGCTGTGGGACATCGAAACCCTCAAGCAGGCCATCGTCACCCACGGCATCACCGTGGCGGACCTGACCACCGCCTACTGGCGCATGCTGGCGGCGGAAAAGCTGCCCGCCGGTGCCTGCGCGTCGCTGCGTCAGGTGCACGTGGGCGGTGAAGCCATGCCGATGGAAAGCCTTGGCGACTGGTACGCCAGCGGATTGCAGCAGGCACGTCTGCTCAATACCTATGGGCCTACCGAAGCGACGGTGGTAACCACCGTGCAGGACTGTGCAGGTTTGCAGCCTGGTGCCGCTGGCAAGGCCATCGTGCCGATCGGGCGGGCGGTGGGCGGCAGGGTGACCTATGTCTGTGACGATGGCCTTGTCCTGGCCCCGGCCGGTTGGGTGAACGAACTGCTGATCGGTGGTCGCGGCTGTCTCGCCCGTGGCTATTTCAACCGCCCTGCGCTGACCGCCGAGCGCTTCATTCCCGACCCGTTCGACCCGGTCGGCGGCGGCCGTCTGTACCGTACCGGCGATCTGGCAAGCGCCCGTGTCGAGGGTGTTCTCGACTATGTCGGTCGCATCGACCATCAAGTCAAGATTCGCGGCCTGCGCATCGAACTGGGCGAGATCGAAGCGCGACTGCAAGAGCATGCCAGGGTGCGTGAAGCACAGGTCATCGACATCGACGGGCCCACCGGCAAGCAACTGGTCGCCTATCTGGTGATCGAGGGCGGTGTTGAACCGCAGGATGCGCTGCGTGAAAACCTGGCAAGCCACCTCAAGGCTGCATTGCCGGACTACATGGTTCCGGCGCACCTGATGTTCCTCGGCCAATTGCCGCTGACGCCGAACGGCAAGCTGGACCGCAAGGCGCTGCCAAGGCCCGACCTGAGCCTCGAACAGCCAGCCTATGTGCCCGCTCGCAGCGAACGTGAAAAACAGATTGCAGCCATCTGGGCCCAGGTACTCAAGGTTGAACGCATCGGCCTGACCGACCATTTCTTCGAACTGGGCGGGCATTCGTTGCTGGCTACCCAGGTCACCTCGCGCATTCGCCAGGCCCTGGGCCTGGAAATACCCCTGCGCACGCTTTTCGAAGCCCCGGTGCTGGCTGATTTCGTCGCCTTGACAGGGCAGGGCACGCACGCGGCTGCCCTGGCGTTGCAGCCGGTCGACCGCACCCAGCCGTTGGCCTTGTCTTATGCCCAGCAGCGGCAGTGGTTCTTCTGGCAGATGGCCCCTGAAAGTACCGCCTACAACATGGCCACGGTCTTGCGACTGCGCGGTGAGCTGGATGTCGAGGCACTGCGCCTGAGTTTCGAAGCGCTGATCGCGCGGCACGAGACCCTGCGTACCACCTTCCGCCAGGCCGGTGACCAAGCCCTGCAGGTGATCCACCCGGCGCAGCCGTTCAGCTTGGCCTGCGAAGGGGTCGAACCGTGCGAGGGAGACGAACAGGCCGCGCTGCTCAAGCGCCTGGTCGAGGCAGAGACGCAACGTCCCTTCGATTTGGAGCACGGGCCGTTGCTGCGCGTGAAACTGTTGCGGGTGACCGAGGATGACCATGTCCTGGTACTGACCTTGCACCATATCGTCTCCGATGGCTGGTCGATGCCGGTGATGGTCGATGAGCTGGTGCAGCTGTACCAAGGGCGGCGCAACGGGCAGGCGGCGCAGTTGCCTGCGCTGCCTGTCCAGTACGCCGACTACGCCGTATGGCAGCGGCAGTGGATGGAAGCCGGTGAGCGTGAGCGCCAGTTGGCCTACTGGAAGGCCCAACTGGGGGACCGGCAGCCGGTACTCGAACTGCCCGGCGATCGCCCGCGCCCGGCTAACCAGGACTTCGCCGGCGCCAGTTTCGCCATCGACCTGGACCGCGACCTCGTGCACGCGCTCAAGGCATTGGCCCAGCAGCAGGGCGTCAGCCTGTTCATGCTGCTGTTGGCCAGCTTCCAGACCCTGTTGCACCGCTATTCGGGGCAGGACGACATTCGCGTCGGCGTGCCGATCGCTAACCGTAACCGCCTGGAAACCGAACGCCTGATCGGCTTCTTCGTCAATACCCAGGTGCTCAAGGCCGAGTTCGACCTGCACACCACCTTCAGCCAGCTGCTTGAGCAAACGCGTCAGACGGCCCTGGCGGCCCAGGCTCATCAGGATCTGCCGTTCGAGCAGTTGGTCGAGGCGCTGCACCCTGAGCGCAGTCTGAGCCACAGCCCGCTGTTCCAGGCGCTCTACAATCACCAGACCGAACAGCGGGGGCAGGCGCGCAGCCTGCCCGGGCTGGAAGTTCAAGGCATGGCCTGGGAGCGCTATACCGCACAGTTCGACCTCACCCTTGATACCTTCGAGCATGCCGAGGGGCTGGGCGCCTCGCTGGTCTACGCCACGTCGCTGTTCGACCGCCCGCGCATCGAGGCGCTGGCGCAGCATTGGTGCAACCTGCTGGCCGACATCGTGCGTCAGCCCCATCAGCGTGTCGCCGAGCTGGCGATGCTGGGCAGCCAGGAGCGTGAACAACTGTTGGCAAGGTGGGACCAGACTGGCGACGACCATCCGGACGACCGTTTCGTCCATCAACTGTTCGCAGACCAGGTTGCCCGCACGCCCGAAGCCATCGCAATCCGCTTCGACGATCAACGCCTGAGCTACCGCCAACTCGATGCGCAGGCCAATCGCCTGGCGCACCGCTTGATCGAGCAAGGGGTCGGCCCGGAGGTCAGGGTGGTCATCGCCATGCGCCGCTCCACCGACATCATGGTGGCGTTCATGGCAGTGCTCAAGGCAGGTGGCGTGTATGTGCCGCTGGACATCGCCTATCCGCAGGACCGCCTGCGCTACATGATGCAGGACTGTGCTGCGGCCTTGGTGCTGACGCAGAGCGATGTGCTGGGCACGCTGCCGATCCCCCACGGGTTGCCGACGCTGTCGGTGGACCTGCCGGCCGCCTGGCAGCAAGGCCCGGACACGGCGCCCGAGGTGGCGCTGTCAAAGCACAACCTTGCCTATGTGATCTACACCTCGGGCTCGACCGGCATGCCCAAGGGTGTCGCAGTGGCGCACGGGCCTCTGGCCTCGCACATTCTGGCCAACGGTGAACGCTATGAAACCGGCCCGCAGGATTGCGAGTTGCACTTCATGTCCTTCGCCTTCGATGGCGCCCATGAGGCCTGGATGCACCTGCTGATCAACGGCGCCAGTGTGCTGGTGCGTGACGACAGCCTGTGGCTGCCCGAGCAGGCCTACGCCGAGATGCACCGGCATGGCGTGACCATTGCCGTGTTCCCGCCGGTCTATCTGCAACAGCTGGCCGAGCATGCCCTGCGCGTGGGCAACCCACCACCGGTGCGAATCTACTGCTTCGGTGGTGATGCCGTACCGCAAGCCGGATACGAGCTGGCCTGGCAGGCCCTGCGCCCGCAATACATCTTCAACGGCTACGGGCCGACCGAAACCGTGGTCACACCGTTGCTCTGGAGCGCATCGCCAGGCGATACCTGCGGCGCGGCCTACGCGCCTATCGGCCGCCTGGTCGGGCGCCGCCGCAGTTATGTCCTCGACGCAAGCCTCAACCTGGTGCCGTTGGGGCACAGTGGCGAACTGTTCCTCGGCGGGCTCTGCCTGGCGCGTGGCTATCTCGACCGGCCAAGCCTGACCGCCGAGCGCTTCGTCCCCGACCCGTTCGCCGCGAACGGCGAGCGCGTCTACCGCAGTGGTGACCTGACTCGCACCCGCGCCGACGGTCTGGTTGACTACCTGGGGCGCATCGACCACCAGGTCAAGATCCGCGGTTTCCGTATCGAGCTTGGCGAGATCGAGGCGCGGTTGCAGGATCACCCGGCGGTGCGCGAAAGTGTGGTCATCGACATCCAGGGGCCAGGCGGCAAGCAGCTTGCCGCGTATCTGGTCAGTGCGGATGTGCAGCTCGACGACCTGCCGGGGCAGAGCCTGCTGCGCAGCGAACTGCGCGATCACCTCAAGGCGACCTTGCCGGACTACATGGTGCCCACGCACCTGGTGTTCCTCGACAAGTTACCGCTCACGCCCAATGGCAAGCTGGACCGCAAGGGCCTGCCAGCGCCTGACGTCACTCAGCTGCAGCAGGTGTACGTGGCACCTCGAAACGCGCTGGAGCAGACCATCGCCGGGATCTGGGCGGATGTTCTGAAAGTCGACAAGGTGGGGCTGTCCGACAACTTCTTCGAACTGGGTGGCGACTCCATCATTTCGATCCAGGTGGTCAGCCGCGCGCGCCAGGCGGGTATCCGCTTCACCCCCAAAGAGCTGTTCCAGCACCAGACCGTCCAAGGGCTGGCCTCGGTCGCCAGGCAAGGGGACGAAGGCGGATTGCTGATCGAGCAGAAGGCTGCCACTGGCCAGACCCTGCTGCTGCCGATCCAGCAATCGTTCTTCGAGCAGGACATTGCCCAGCGCCACCACTGGAACCAGGCGCTGTTGCTCAAGGCAGGTCAGGCGCTCGACAGCCAGGCACTGGAGCAAGCGCTTCAGGCTTTGGTGATCCACCATGACGCGCTGCGCCTGCGCTTCGATTGTGCAGAGGGTCAATGGACGGCTCGTTACGGTTCGCCAGCGCCACAGCAAGGTCTGCTGTGGCAGGCTACTGTGGCGGATGCCGAGGCGCTTGAAGCGTTGTGCAATGACGTTCAGGGTAGCCTTGATCTGCAGCGTGGCCCGTTGCTGCGGGCATTGCTGGCAACCCTCGCGGATGGCAGCCAGCGCGTGTTGCTGGCGATCCATCACCTGGTGGTGGACGGGGTGTCCTGGCGGGTGCTGTTGGAAGACCTGCAAACCGCCTACCACCAGTTGCACGCCGGCAAGCCACTCGACCTGCCTGCCAAGACCAGCTCGACCCAGGCGTGGGCTGCGCACTTGCAGCGCTACGCACGCAGCGAAACGCTGCAGGCGCAGCTGGCTTACTGGCAGGCGCAACTCGGCCAGGCTGATGCAGACCTGCCTTGCGACAACCCGGGTTGCTCGTTGCATGGCATGCATGTCGGCACCGCCCGCACCCGTCTTGACTCGGCCAGTACCCGGCAACTGCTGCAACAGGCACCTGCTGCCTACCGTACGCAGGTCAACGACCTGCTGCTGACCGCACTGGCCCGCGTCATCGCACGCTGGACCCAGCGCAGCGACGTGCTCGTGCAACTGGAGGGGCATGGCCGCGAAGAATTGTTCGATACCGTTGACCTGACGCGGACCGTGGGCTGGTTCACCAGCGTGTTCCCGGTGCGGCTGAGCCCGGAGCAGACGCTTGATGCGTCGATCAAGCGGATCAAGGAACAGCTGCGGTCGATCCCCGACAAAGGCCTGGGCTACGGTGCCCTGCGCTACCTGGGCGATGAGCAGGCCCGCGCGGCGCTTGCGCAGTTGCCGAACCCACACATCACCTTCAACTACCTGGGGCAGTTCGACGGCAGCTTCGCGCCAGGTTCGGACGCCGATGCGTCGGCGTTCCTGGTGCCCGCTGGCGAAAGCGCCGGCGCCAGCCAGAGCAGCGAAGCGCCGCTGGACAATTGGTTGTCGATCAATGGCCAGGTCTATGCCGGTGAGCTGAACCTTGAGTGGACCTTCAGCCGTGACATGTTCAACGTTGACACGGTGCAGCGCCTGGCCGACCAGTTCGCTGCCGAGCTCAAGGCGATTGTCGAGCATTGCCTGGCGGATGCCCACGCAGGTTTGACGCCTTCGGATGTTCCGCTGGCCGGGCTGACCCAGGCCCAACTGGACAGCCTGCCTGTTCCGGCGGCGCTGATCGAAGACCTCTATCCCCTTGCGCCCATGCAGCAGGGCATGCTGTTCCACAGCCTGTTCGAGCAAGGCGGGGGGCATTACATCAACCAGATGCGCGTTGACGTCAAAGGGCTCGACGTACCACGCTTCAGGCTCGCCTGGCAGGCCGCTGTCGATCGCCATGAGGTGCTCAGGGCCAACTTCGTGACCTGCTTCCAGCACCCGCTGCAGGTCATTCGCAGGCAGCTCGAATTGCCGTTCACGTACCTGGACTGGGCCGGCATCGCCGAGCAGGGTGCGGCCGTGGACAGCTGGGCCGAAGCCGATCTGCGCAAGGGCTTCGACCTGCAGCATGACCCCCTGCTGCGCCTGGCGGTTATCCGCACCAGCGAAGCATCGTGCCATCTGGTTTTCACCAGTCATCACATTCTGATGGATGGCTGGAGCAATGCGCAGTTGCTCGCTGAGGTGCTCCAGGCTTATGCCGGGGTGCCGAACGGTGGGGTGACGGGCCGCTATCGCGATTACATCGAATGGCTGCAGCGCCAGGATGCCGGGCAAGCTCAGGCCTTCTGGCAGCAGCAGTTGCATGACCTGAACGAGCCTACGCGCCTGGCACTGGCCATCCGTCAGGACAAGGCCCGCCTGGGTACCGGCTACGGTGAACACCAGCAGCGTTTGAGCGAGCAGCAGACGCAGGCGCTGGCTGCCTTTGCCCGGCAGCAGCGGGTGACCGTCAATACCTTGGTGCAAGCGGCTTGGCTGCTGCTTCTGCAGCGTTACACCGGGCAATCGTGCGTGAGCTTCGGCGCGACGGTATCCGGTCGCCCGGCGGAGCTGCGCGGTGTCGAGCAACAGCTGGGGCTGTTCATCAACACGCTGCCGGTGGTCGCCAACCCGCTTCCGCAGCAGCGGGTGGCGCAATGGGTGCAGCAACTGCAGGTGCAGAACCTGGCGCTGCGCGAATACGAGCACAGCCCCTTGTACGATATCCAGCGCTGGGCCGGATCGGGTGGGGAAGGGCTGTTCGATACCTTGCTGGTGTTCGAGAACTACCCGGTCGGCGATGCCCTGCAGCAGGGCGCACCCGCCGGGCTCGTGTTCGGCAACGTGCGCGGGCATGAACAGTCGAGCGTGCCGCTGACCTTGGCGATTGGCGCAGGTACGCACCTGTCGGTGCACTACAGCTACGACCGCCAGTGTTTCACGCAAGAAAGCATCGCGCAGATCGCCCGCCACTTCGGCACGCTGTTGCAGGCGCTGGTCAGTGGCGCAGATCAGAGGCTGGGTGACCTGGCAATGACGACAGAGGACGAGGACCTGCAAGACCTCGCTCATCGACACGGTGATGCCTTGTCGCTTTCGGACGCGCCTTGTGTGCACCTGTTGATCGAAGCGCAGGCCGCTCGCACGCCGAACGCCACCGCGCTGATTTTCGGCGACCAGCACCTGACCTATCAGCAGCTCAACCGGCGTGCCAGCCAGTTGGCGCACCACCTTCGCGAACGCGGGGTGGGCCCGGATGTGCTGGTAGGGGTCGCACTCGAGCGCGGCCTGGAGATGGTGATCGGTCTGCTTGCCATCTTGAAGGCAGGCGGTGCGTATGTGCCGCTGGACCCTCTCTACCCCCGTGATCGCCTGGCTTACATGATGCAGGACAGTCAGGCTCGTCTGTTGCTGTCCCAGGCTTCGCTGGCGGATCGCCTGCCGCAGGGCGGGACGGCCGAAGTCTTGCTGCTTGACCGGTTGCAGCTGCGAGACGACGCTGATGGGAATCTGGACAATGTCACCGCGCCGGGCAACCTGGCACTGAGCATCTACACCTCGGGATCCACGGGGTTGCCCAAAGGTGTGCTGATCGAGCACCGCAATGTCACGGCGCTGATCGGCTGGGCGCGCACGGTCTACACCACGCAGGACCTGCAAGGCGTGCTGGCATCGACGTCCATCTGTTTCGACCTGTCGGTATGGGAGCTGTTTGTCACGCTGGCTGCGGGTGGCTACGCGGTGCTCGCGCAGAATGCGCTGGAACTGCCCTACCTGGCGGCGCGAGAACGCGTACGCCTGGTCAACACCGTGCCCTCGGCCATCAAGGCACTGCTCGACGCCGGTTCGTTGCCTGCGAGCGTGCGCATTGTCAACCTGGCAGGCGAACCCTTGCGGCAGCCAGTGGTGGACAGGCTCTATGCGCTGGGCCATGTGGAGCATGTCTACGACCTGTACGGCCCGTCCGAAGACACCACCTATTCCACCTGGACCCGCCGTGAGTCCGGTGGGCGAGCCAATATTGGCCGGCCTATCGCGAACACGACAGCGTATACGCTGGACATCAATGGCAAATCCATGCCGTCCGGGGTTGCGGGCGAGCTCTGCCTTACCGGTGCCGGTCTTGCCCGGGGCTACCTGGGGCGTCCGGCACTGACCGCGGAGAAATTCCTGCCCGATCCTTTCGATACTTCCGAGCATGGCGGAGGCCGTCTGTACCGGACAGGTGATCTGGCGTCCTATCGCAACGACGGCATGATCGAGTACATCGGGCGTATCGATCATCAGGTGAAGATCCGTGGCTTCCGCATCGAGCTGGGCGAGATCGAACTCAAGCTGCTTGCGCATCCCGCCATTCGCGAAGCGGTGGTGATCGATAGCGAAGGCCCGGGTGGGCGGCAACTGGTCGCGTACCTTGTGGCTGATGCGTGCATGCAGGCGCTTCGCGACACCCTGCGTGAGTACCTGAAGGCCATGCTCCCGGAATACATGGTCCCGGCGCACTTCGTCGCGCTGGACGCTCTGCCACTGACCCCCAATGGCAAGTTGGACCGCAAAGCCCTGCCTGCACCGGACGCAAACACGCTTCAGCAAGGTTTCGTGGCGCCTTGCGGCGAACTTGAAGCGCAGGTGGCAGCGATCTGGGCCGATGTGCTGAAGCTTGAAAGGGTCGGCATGAACGACAACTTCTTCGAGCTGGGCGGGCATTCGCTGCTGGCAGTCCAGGCGACCCAGCGCGTGCAGTTGCTGCTGGGGCTGGAGGTGCCGCTTTCGGCCCTGTTCGGTGCCGGGCGACTTGCGGACTACGTGGCGACGATGGCTGAGCTGGCGCCTGCCAGCGCAGCGGATGTCGATGAGTTGAGTGATTTCCTGGCAGAACTGGAGAGTGTTTGAAATGACGGCCCAGAACATCGAGCTGGTTAAACGGTTCCTGCATCTGCCACTGGAGCAGCGTAAGCAATTCTTTGAAAAGATGCAGTCCAAGGGCATGAGCTTCGCTCGGCTGCCGATCCCGCGGATACGGGACCAATGGGGGCCCATCGGGTTGTCGTATGCCCAGCAGCGCCAGTGGTTCCTTTGGCAGTTCGAGCCCGAAAGCGCGGCCTACAACATCAGCATGGCCCTGCGTTTCAGGGGCGCATTGGACCCCGCGCTTCTGCAACGTAGCCTTGAAGACCTGGTGCACCGCCACGAAAGCCTGCGCACCGCTTTTGCCCAGGACGGCGACCAGCCTGTGCAGGTCATTGAACCGAGTGTGCGGGTGGAAATTGTACGGGAGCCCTTTGCAGCGGCACCAGACGCTGATTTTGCCGAGCGCCTTGAACGTCGCATCGAAGAAGAGGCCGGCCAGCCTTTCGACCTGGGGCAGGCGCCCCTGTGGCGGGTAAGGCTGCTGCAGGTGAACGAGGCCGACCATGTGCTGATCCTGGTCATGCACCATATCGTCTCCGATGGCTGGTCGATGCCGATACTGCTGGACGAGTGGATCCGCAGCTACGAGGGGCATCGCCTTGGCCAGCCGGCGTCGTTGCCGGAACTGCCGATCCAGTATGCCGACTATGCCATCTGGCAACGCCGGTGCATGGAAGCGGGCGAGCTGGCGCGTCAGCTGGCGTACTGGGAGGCCGAGCTGGGGGGGGAGCAGCCGGTGCTGGAACTGCCGATCGACCGTCCTCGCCCGGCGGTGCAGAGCCGGGCAGGTGCAAGCCTGGATATCAGCCTGGACGACACACTGTGTGCCGGCCTCAAGCAGCTGGCGCGTGATCGGGGCGTGACAGTGTTCATGCTCCTGCTGGCCAGCTACCAGACCTTGCTGCACCGCTACAGCGGGCAGAACGATATCCGTGTCGGCATACCCACGGCCAACCGCAATCGAATGGAGACCGAAGGCCTGATCGGCTTTTTCGTCAACACCCAGGTACTCAAGGCGGACTTCGACCTGGGGATGACCTTCACTGAACTGCTTGAGCAGACTCAGCGACGCGTCTCGGGTGCCCAGGCCCATCAGGACCTGCCGTTCGAGCAGCTGGTCGAAGCCTTGCAGCCAGAGCGCAGCCTCAGCCATAGCCCGTTGTTCCAGGTCATGTTCAACCACCAGACCGAAGCGCGCGGGCAGGGGCGGCAGCTGCCTGGCTTGGCTGTCGAGACGCTGAACTGGGAACGCGGGACCGCGCAGTTCGACCTGACGCTGGAGACCGTGGAGCACGAGGCAGGGATCGCGGTGTCGCTGACCTACGCAACCGCGCTGTTCGACGAAGCCACCATTGCCCAGCTCGCCGGGCACTGGCAGGGCCTGTTGGCCGCCATCGTCGCCCAGCCGCAGCAGCGCATCGCCGAGCTGCCGCTGTTGAATGCCGCGCAGCAGCAACAGGTGGTCTACGACTGGAACCGCACCCACGCCGACTACCC